>CAZDHU010000079.1:0-21638 GCA_964505355.1 uncultured Myxococcaceae bacterium
ACGGGCATCACGACTCGAGTCGCGGGCGCACGCGACGGTTCGGGTTTCGAAGGCCACGCTAGCCCGGAATGTTCACGCGCGCCCGGCGGCGAGCGCCCGGTGTGCGGTGGTTCATCTCTCGACGGGGACGCGCTGGACTCGCCGGCCCGTGCGTCGCGCGCGCGGTGGTGAGTCGGCCGAGCGCGGCGGCCGGCGGCGATCCTCGTCGCGCATCGCTTCGTCGGCCGGATGCGGGGCTCGACGTTGCCGCCGAACGCCGAGTTCCCAGAGCAACTCGCGCAGGCCGAGCCAGGCTCGCAGCACCGCGCGCGCTTCGGGATCGTCGGCAGAGCGCGCCTCCCAGCGCTCGATCTCGGCGTCGATCGCCGCCGAGATGGCGGCGAGCAGCGTCGCGTCGGCCGGCTGCTCTCCGCCGAGCGACGCCGCGAGGGCATCGAGTCCCTCGGCGATCCGGGCCATCCATGCACCCGATGCTCGTGCCTTGCGCCCGGTCGAAGCGAGGGCCGCCGCGTCGACCAGCGCGCGCAGCGAGAGAGCCGCTTCTGCGGCCGCCCGGCGCGCGTGCGACGCCGCGCGCGCGAGCGCGGCGGCGGCATCTCCGGTGTCCGCGGGTTCGTGTGCCGGAGCGCCGGCGTCCTCGAAGTCGTCGTTCAGGTCGTCTTCGAAATCGCGTTCACGAGCGTCCGACGGGTCGAGCGGGTCGGCACCTGTCGGGCGAACCTCGTCCGCCGCTCCGGCCACGTGTCGGTCCCGGGCTTCGCCCGCGTCCGCCAGTGCGGCCGCAATCACCTCGTCGATGACGTCGTGCCCCGAGAACGTCGTCCCGAGTGCGCGCCCGGCGGCGCGACGATCACGCGTCTTGCCCGGCACGCCTCGCCTCCCTCCCTGGTTCCGCGAACAACTCGTTCGCCACGCGATCGAGCGCTTCGAGATCGTGGACGTCGCGCGGGAGCTCGGGAACCGCGCGAAAGAACTGTCCGCGGCGTTCCGCTCCGGTCCGCAGCGGCGCCATCGCCCGCGCGTCCGCGCGAACGATCGCAGCGTAGAGGCTCGTCGCGGCGATCGCTGCCTGCGCAGCGTCGTCGGCCGGAAATCCGTCCGGTGCGTCTTTCGCGAGCGCCTCGGCCAGCGCAGCGCGCGCCCGAATCTCGTCGCCGCGGTTCGGGACGTCGGCCGGAGGCGTGCCCGCGTCCGGCCAGACGCGAACCCGATTCGCGACCACACCGGCCAGCGGGACGCCGTAGCCGTCGAGCCGGGAGAGCATCAGCTCCGCATGCGCCGCCGATTCGGCGGCCGGCCCCGAGACGAGCACGAACGCGCATTCCGGGCCGAGGAGCCGGGCGCGGACGGCTCGCGCGCGCTCGCGAAATCCCGCCGACATGCCTTCGAAGGCGAGCAAGAACTCGGAGATCTCTTCGAGGAAGGAGACGCCGGAGATGCGCTCGAGCAGTTGCAGGACGCGGTGCGTGCTGCGCTGGAAGAGGCGCACACCGAAGCGGCCGGCCGCGAATGCGGGATGCAGCAGCAACTGCACGATCCGGCTGTCGAGGAACTCGAGCAGGCGCTGAGGCGCATCGAGAAAGTCGAGCGCGTGCTGCGAGGGCGGCGTGTCGACGACGACGAGATCGAACTCGGGGCTCGACGCCATCTCGTGCACCTTCTCCATCGCCGAATATTCGGCGCTACCTGCGAGCGCGTCGGAAACGTGCTGGTAGATGCGATTGGCGAAGATCCGATCGCGCACCTCCGGGCTTTCCGCGAAGCGCTCGACGAGGTCGTCGAAGCTGCGCTTCATGTCGAGCATCATGGCCGAGAGCTGGCCGGCGGGCGGAACACCGAGTGCGTCGAGGCGAGCCCGCGGAACCGCGGTGGGTGCGCCGCCGAGTTCGCCCACGTCGAGTGCGTCCGCGAGACGGCGCGCGGGGTCGATGGTGATCACCAGCGCGCGGCGACCCCGCCGTGCAGCCGCGAGACCGGTCGCCGCGGCGAGCGTCGTCTTGCCGACTCCGCCCGAGCCGACGAGCACGAGAATGTGTCGGTCGATCAGCACGGACACGGGGGTGACGCGCGGGCTCACGCGCGCTCCGGCATCAACCGCGCGGCGAGCATCGCGAGTTCGGCGGGGCCTCGAATCCCCTCGGCGAACCAGGGCAGGCTGACGGTCGGCAGGCCGGTCATGCGTCCGATCTCGTCGCGGTAGTGGGCGTTGAGCGCGGCGCGCGAGCGCAGGTGCGACGCGCAGGCGGCGAGGACGCGCGGCGGCGGAAGCCCCGGCAGATCGAGGTCGGTGGAGAGCCGGGCGAGCCGCTGGTCGAGATCGTCGAGGGCGCGCGGGAACGGCGCCGCCACCATCGCATTGATCACCACGCGATCGATCGCGACACCGATCTCGTCGCGCAGGCGCGTCACCAGCTCTGCCGTCTCGCGCGCGGGCAGCTCTTCCGCGAGCGCCACCGGCAGCAGCAGCGTGTGATCACGGTCGGCGATCATCGCCTCGACCAGCGCCGCGTTTCGCCGCAGCGGGCCGCTCTGCACCGCCGAAACCACGACGCGTGGAACGTCGAGGAAGGTGAGCCCGTGCCCGGTCGCGGGTGCATCGACCACGATCAGCTCGTACCGCGGGCGGCCGCGGCGATCGACCTGCTGCGCGAGATACCAGATCTTCCCGAGCGTGATCAGCTCGCGCCAGCCAGGCGCAGCCTCCATCAACTGAGCGAAGGCCTTGTTCCGGAACACGAGATCGACGGCCGCGCGCATGTGGAGCTGAAGACCGAGATACTCGGCGAGCGCATCGAACGGATCGATTCGCATCAAGGTGAGATCGGGGAGAACCTCGCGACCCGCCGGCCCGACCGGACGGCTGCCCGGCGCGAGAATCCGCCCCGCGTGTTCGTCACGGCCGACTTCGGCAAGCAGCACGCGCCGGCCGGCGCGCGAGGCCGCGAGCGCGAGCGCTGCGCTGACGCTCGTCTTCCCGGTTCCACCCTTGCCCGTGACGATCAGCAGCCGGCGGTCGAGCAGCGAGGGCAGGGGAGACGTGGTGGCGCCGGCGGCCGTCCTCATGCGTCCTCGCTGCGTCTCAAGGGAATTCCCTGCGATGCCGACACGGGCCCCGGAGAGGGCGCGCAACCTAGCATACGCGCCCCCTGCTCCCGGTCGGAGAACTGCGCGCGTGATCCTGCAATGCGAACGCTGCCAGACCCGATTCCGGCTCGAAGAGTCGCGGTTGCCGCCGACGGGCGCGCGCGTCCGTTGTTCTCGCTGCAAGCACTCGTTCTTCGCCATGCCGCCCGGCGATGTGACTCGCCGCGGCCTTGCCCATGCGATCGCGGCAGAGGCTGCGGCAAACGGCGGGGCGGTCGTTCCGGCTGCGACTCGTGACCTCGACACGGCGCTCGCTGATCCGCCGGAGCACCCCGCCGCGAACGCACTTTCGGTCGAAGATCCCGACGCCGACCTTCCCGCACTGAGTTCGCCGCGCCACGCGCGCGCGCTTCCGGCCGAAGATCCCGACGCGGACCTTCCCGCGCTGAGTTCGCCATCGCACGCGGCTTCGCCTCCGGTCAGCGAAGCCGCAGCTCCGGCCGGCAGTCCCGATGACAATGAATGGGAGTTCGAGCGTCCGCAGCCGGCGGCGCCGGTCGCGAAGAAGTCCGGCGCCGGGCCGCCGCGAAGCCGTTCGGGTGTGCTCTCGGAGCCACTCACCGAGTGGCTCGATGCGCCGTCACCCGAACAGACGCGTCCGCCGGAAGAGTCCCCCGTCCGGCCGACGGCTTTGGAACTGCCCTCGCGAGCGGAATCGAACGCCACGCTCGCCCCTCCGCCCGCGGCCGAAGTCGATGGAAGTTCGCTCGACGCGCTCGGTAGCCCGGATCAATGGGATTTTCTGGTTTCCGAAGAGGCGACGCCTACCGCGGCTGCGATTCAGGCGACCACGCGGCCGGCGCCGGTCGCGACCGTGCCAGCGGCGGCGGGGACGCGCGCCGCGTCGTCGCCTGCGGTGGGCGCGGAAGCTGCGGAGAGCGTAAACGCGGAGGCGGTGGCGGCGCCGAGCCTTCTTGCCCCGGATCGACTCGCAAGCTGGGGGGGCATCTTTGCGACGCTCTTCGTGATCGGCGTCCTCTCGCTGGTGGCGCCGGCGCCACACGCGTCGTCTCGCATGGACGCCGTCACGGCGGGTCCGGTACGCCTCGACGAGATTCACGGACGCTTCGTCGAGCACGCGATCGACGGACCGATCCTCGTCGTGACCGGGGTGCTTCTTCGTGATGGGCCGGAGCCGCGAGCTTCGGGACAGCGTTTCGTACTTCGTGCGGGGGACGGCGACGCGGTGGCGTCATTCGGGCTGACTCCGGCGGAGTCAGCGTTGCGGGAAGCGCCGCTGGCCGACGTTCGCGCCGAACTCGCACGATCGGCGATCGCGCTGGCGGGCTCCGTGCTGGCCGATGGAGATCGGCTTTCTGTGACGGCTGTTCTCAGCGGTGTGCCGCGGGATCTGACCCGCTTCGAGATCGGTACGGAAGAAGTGCCGGTCGCCCGACCGGCCGCGCCGGACGTTACGACTGAGACTTCCCCTGCGTCACCTCTTCCTTCTTCGGAGTGACGTCGATCTCGTCCTTGCCGGTGACGCCGGCCTTGAAGTTCTTGATCGCCTTGCCGAGTCCGGCGCCGACTTCGGGGAGCCGGCGCGCGCCGAAGACCAGCACGAGCAGCACCACGATCATCAGCACTTCCTGGATTCCAAGTCCAAACATGGGTGGCTCCGCTCCGAGCCTGCCCGGCTCGTGGATGGGGCGCGCGTTTGCCGAACGCTCAGGCGAAGGGTGCCGCCCGCCCCCGGCCCGGTCAACCGGCCCGGAAGGCCCGCAGCGCATCGCGTGGAAGCGGAAGAGGGCACCGATACACTCGCGGCCATGTCACTGTTCAAGGCCTACGACATTCGGGGCGTCGTGCCCGACGAGCTGACCCCTGCCATCGCACATCGGATCGGGCGGGCCACCGCCCGTTTTCTTCGCAGCGGCCCCGTCGTGGTCGGGCGCGACGCGCGTACGCATTCGCCGGAAATGCGCGATGCCGTGGTGCGCGGCCTCTGCGACGAGGGGACCGATGTCGTCGATCTCGGCGTGGTCTCGACGCCGCTGCTCTACTTCGCGGTCGATCATCTTCGGGCGGCGGGCGGGATCATGATCACCGCGTCACACAACCCCGGCCGTTACAACGGATTCAAGGTCTGCCGGGAGCACGCGATTCCGGTCGGAGGCGCGAGCGGCCTGTTCGAGATCGAACGAGCGACCGCCGAAGTGATCGACCAGCCTCCCGCCGAGACCCCCGGAACCGTGCGCGAGATCGACCTGCTCGCCGCCTATGTCGCGCACATCGGGCGGCTGCTTCCGGCGAGTTGTCCGCCGCTGCACGTGGCCATCGACTGCGGGAACGGGATGGGTTCGGTCGGGCTCGAGCCGCTGCTGAAGCGCCTGCCGCTTCGTGTCGAGCGGCTCTACTTCGAACCGGACGGCACGTTTCCCAACCACGAAGCCGATCCGCTCAAGACCGAGAACCTCGCCGATCTGGTGGCCGAGGTGCAGCGGACGAAGGCCGATTTCGGCGTCGCGTTCGACGGCGATGGCGATCGCGCGATCTTCGTCGACGAGACGGGGCGGCCGGTTCCTGCCGATCGCGTGACGGCGCTTCTCGCCGGGCCGATTCTTCGCCGTCATCCGGGCGGGCGCGTGCTCTACGACCTGCGCTCGAGTCGCGCGACGGCCGAAGCGATCGAAGCCGCCGGCGGTGTCGCGGGAATGTGTCGCGTCGGTCATTCGTTCGTGAAAGCGCAGATGCGCGCGGAAGGCGCGGTCTTCGCGGGCGAGCTCTCCGGGCACTTCTACTTTCGGTTCTCGGAGACGCTGGTGGCCGACGATGGACTCGCCGCCTTCGCAGCGTTGCTCGATGTGCTCGCGTCGTCCGGCAAGTCGCTCTCTGCACTGGTGGCGCCGCTCGGGCGTTACGCGGCGACGGGAGAGATCAATCGCCGGGTGAACGACGTGGCGGCGGTGATCGCGTCGATCGAGCTGGCGCACGCCGATGCGCCGGAAATCTCGCACCTCGACGGCTTGCTCGTTCGCTATCCGGACTGGTGGTTCAACCTTCGGCCGTCGAACACGGAGCCGCTGCTGCGGCTCAACCTCGAAGCGTCGACGGAGGCAAAGATGGTGGCCGAGCGAGATCGTTTGCTGGCCGCGATCGGCGGCGCTCCCGCGCACTGATTCCCCGCGCGTCTCTTCGAGCCAATCCGCCCGGAACCGCAAGGCGGGCGGGGCCGATGCCTCGCGCATCGGCCCCGGAATCCGTCCTCAGCTCGCGCCGCCCCCGGCCGCTGCGACGCCCTTCTCCTTCAGTTCCTGTTCGATGATCTTGACGAACACTTCCACCGGGCGAGCGCCGCTCAACTGAATGCCGTTGATGAAGAACGCCGGCGTTCCGGTGACGCCGACCGCCTGACCGTCGGCGAAATCTTTATCGACGGATCCCTTCGCCGAGCCGTCTTTGCGGCAGGCCTGGAACGCGGCGACGTCGACGCCGACTTCCTTCGCGTAGCGTTCGAGATCGGCCTCTTCGAAGCCCGAACCGGTGAAGACCTTCTCGTGATACTCCCAGAAGCGGCCCTGATTGCCCGCGCAGACCGCGGCTTCCGCGGCGGGACGCGCGCGGTTGTGCATCTCGAGCGGGAAATGACGGTAGACGAACCGAATCTGCGTGGGATAGCGCGCGAGCAGTTCTTTCACGGTGGGTTCGGCGCGGCGACAGAACGGGCACTGGTAGTCGCTGAACTCGATCAGCGTGATCGGTGCGTTCTCGGGGCCGCGTGCCGTGCCACCTTCGGCGACCGCGATTCGCGGCGCCGCGAGCTTCACGTCGACCCCGGCGCTCGCGCGCAGTTTCTGCTGGAGCTGCTCGCCCGCCGCCTGCATCCCGAGTTGCTGCAGGTGCATTTTGATTCGGGGCGCGAGCTGCTCGAACGACTGGCCGCCGACGCGGTCCTTGTTCTGCTCGAAAAACGCTTTGACCTGCTCGTCGGTGACCGGAGCGACTGCAGCGACCGCTTCCTGGACCAGCGCCTCGCTGGTCTTGCCCGTGCGCTTCGCCTCCGCCGCGAGGACGCGCTCGCCGATCATGCGTTCGAGCGCTTCGCTGCGCATCTCGTAGAGCGCGGACGGGTTCTTGCCTTCCATCTCACGGCTGAAGAGATCGTCCTTGATCCACGATTCGAGCTCTGTCAGCGTGATCTTCTCGCTGCCGAGTTCGGCGACGACCTCGGAGGTCGTTGCGGCCGGGGCAGCGCTTTCCGAGGCGGGCGCCGTGGCTGCGGTTTCGGCCGGCGGGTTGCAGGCGGTGCCGCCCAGCAGGGAGGCGAAGAGAATGGGAACGAGAAAGCGCGAGGCCATGGGTTCTCCTTGCGAGGGCATGAGTCCGAACGTCGGGTTCGCGTCCCCGCACGGGGCGGCGCGGCGCGGCCGGACCCTAGCATACGGGACGATGCGTCTTTGCGGCGCGGCATGACCGGGGCACTCCCGGGCCTCGTCGCCGGCGCGAGGCTGCCGGTCGAAGGATCGAAACTGCTCCTGCGCGACCGATCGCTCTGGCCCCTTGCCGCTGTTCCTGCCCTGTTCTGCGTCGGGGCCATGCTTCTGACGACGCTCGCGCTGATCCGGTTCTGGAGCCCGTTGATCGAGTTCACGACCGGTCTTGCTCCGGTCTTCGAGGCGAGCCGATGGTGGGCCTGGCTCTGGGTCGGGCCGGCGAATGCGCTCGGGTTCCTGCTGGGCTGGATCGGCGTTCTCGTCGCGGTGGCAGGAGCGTTCGCGCTGGCGTTTCTGCTGGCCGCGGTAGCCGCATCTCCGTTCCTCGATGCGCTCTCGCGCCGGGTCGAACGCGTTCTCACCGGACGGGTCGAGGAGGCGGGAGATGGATCGGCCCGCGACTTCTTCCGGGACGCACTGCGCGTCGTGCTCGACGAAGCCCGGCGCACGTTCTTCTTCCTCGGCGTGCAGGCCGCGATCGTACTCGCCGGCGTGCTGCTGCCCGGGGGCGCGCTGCTCGCGCCTCCGCTGCTCACTCTCTTCGTGATGCTGTTTCTGCCGCTTGATTTCGCGGCCTACACACTCGACCGGCGTCGCGTCCCGTTTGCCGCGCGGCGGAGCTGGGTGCGAATGCACGCCCCGATGATGGTCGGATTCGGGGCGACGGGATTCGTGATCTCGCTGCTTCCGGGGATCAACTTTCTCGCGATGCCGATCTTCGTCGTGGCCGGGACGATGCTCGCGCTTCGCGTTCCGCCCGTCGGAGGGGACGAGCCGGCGCCGCCGGTCAGATCGGAGCGCTGAGACCGATCGCCGGTGCGAGGTGCCGCCAGATCGATTTCAGCGCAACGCCGGGCAGCGAGGAGTGGCCCGCATCGAACCATTCCTGTCGCTTCGGTTCGCCGCCCGCGGCGGCCAGCGCCTCGCTCGCCGCCCGGGGAACCGTCTCGTCCCGGGTCGCGTTCACGAAGAGCACGGGGCGAGGCGCGATCCGGCCGACGAATCGGGCGGGATCGACTTCGGGCGGCCCGAATCCGGCACCCCCGAGCGCAAACGCCGCTGCCGCCGGTCGCGCATCGAGGGCGCAGAACGGAACGCCAAGGATCGCGCCGAGGCTGAACCCCGCAAAGGCGCAGCGTGACGCATCGACCGCGGGGTGCAGCGCAAGCGCGTCGAGCGCCCGGCGCAGATCGGCAACGGCCTGCCGCACGAGTTCGATCCAGAGCGCGTGCGAGCCGTCCGCTTCGCCCACGTGTCGCTCGGCCACGCTCGTCAGCAGTTTCTGCGTCAGCTTGGCGTTGCTCCGCGCGCCGTGTAGCGGGAAATCGATGCTCGCGACCGCCGCTCCGCCGCGCACCCACGGCCCCGCAACCGCATCGAGATAGGGCGCATCTTTCGAACCGCCGAGACCGTGTTGCACGAGAAGCAGGGGAAACGGCGGCTGGCCGGCGGGGGGCAGCAGCAGGCGCCCGGGGACCAGATCTCCGCGACTCGCAAACTCGAACTGCTCGCCGAGCAAATCCGAAAGCGCTGCGGGCAGGGCGCAGGGTCGGGTCAGGAAATCGAGCGGGGCGTGCGTGTCGAACGCGAACAGGGCGTCGGTGGCTTCGGACATGCCGCGCATTCTATGGCCTCACGCCCGCCGCGGCATCGGAAGCGCCCGACGCGCGTTCGCGTTCGGGGTGCGGGTCAGCGGGCGAGCAGCAGCTTGCGCGCGCGATAGAGATTCGACTTGACGGAGTCTTCGCTCTTGCCGGTTCGTGCGGCGATCGTGCGGACCGGCAGATTGTCGAGATGGTGTAACTGGAAGATCTGCCGCTGGTCCTGCGTCAGATCCGCATCGAAAGCCTGATCCATCCGCGTCGCGCGATCGAGGGCTTCGTATCGCTCGAACGGGTTCGCCTCCCGGCGCACGCTCGACAACAACAGGTCGAACGGTTCGCCGTCGTGTTCGGGCAGAGAGACGGTCTCGGGGCGCTTGCGCTTGAACCGTGCTGCCAGCGTTCGACGCGCGAGCCCGAACACCCAGGCAGCGAACGGGGCCTCGCCGCGAAACCCGTGGATCGAGCCGAGAATCGAGACGAACACCTCCTGCAAGACTTCCTCGGCATCCGCGGGATTGCGGAGGCGTCGCGCGAGGTATCGGTGGATGCGCGAGAAATAACGGTCGTAGAGCAGATCGAAGGCCGCGCGATCGCCCCCGATCAGGCGTTCGACCAGACGCTCGTCGGTTTCGTCCACTGGGTCGCACGCGGCCAGTGCTTCGCGCGTGTTCGTTCCCGGGATCTCGTCTTCGGTCGATCGCCACCGCACATTCGACGCGCACGTCTCCGGAGCCACCACAAATCCCTCCTGCCAGCGTTCTCGAGCCACCGCAGCATTCTGCTGCCGGATCTCTCCACCTTGTTCGTGTCCGTCGCGCGGGGTGAGGTGTCGAAATTTGTCGTCGCGGCCGAGAGAATTCACACGCGCCGCGTACGCGCTCGGATCTCGGCTCCGTCGATCGACGAATCGCGCACATCGAGACGAGATTCATCGTTCGAACGCGTGACGTTCTCGTGTGGAGAGCCGGATCTCCGAGTCGTCGAGGCCGCTTCGAAACCGCGACCGGACTCGCGTGATGTTCGGTACCGCCGGATCGCGCACCTCGTCGCCGAGCGATTCCAGCATCACCCCGGCAGCGGATCCGTTGCGGACCGCGCGCGCGACGACGAGTTCACAAACGCCCTTTCCGGCGACGCGTGCGAGGGCGCGTTCGCGAGCGCCGAACCGTGTGCCAACGACCAGCGCCGAAACGCCGGCTTCGGGACGGAGCGCGAGCTGTGGCGCGAGTTGTCGCCAGTCGGCGAGGCGTGGCGCGAGCCAGTCTCGATCGGCCAGCGCATCGGCTACGCGTTCGAGTTCGCGGTCGGGTTCCGCGATCAGCACCAGCGTGGTTCGGCCAGCCGGATCGAGTGTCACGAGATCGATTCGCGATTCCGCGCCGAGCACGTCCTCCGCGATCAGATGAAGCCCCGGTCGTAGTTCGTCGAGCCGGGAGCGGAGTCGGCTTCGCAGCTCGCTGCCCGGCAGCGCGCCTTCGAAGGTGAGTTCAGTCATCACGATCGCCCGCGAGCCAGTCACCGATCAGCAGATGGGCCACGTCGGCCATCGAGCGCGCGGCGATCCCGTGCGGGTAGTCGAGCCCGACGGCACGACGGTGAAGAATCGAGCGGTAGACGTCGAGATCGCCGGCGATCAGGCCAAAACTCGAAAGGCTGCGGTCCAGCTGCCGCTCGCTCTCCGACGCCAGCCGTTCGAACGCTCCACGCGCCTCTTCGAGCCCGCGTGCGCCGTGAATCGTCACGCCGATGTGCGCAAGAGGTGCCGCGGTCACCACACGTTTCGCGACCGCGTACGCGTCGAGCAGGTCCTGCGGATCCGGCGTCGCGAACAGCAACACGCGTTCGAGCAGGGGAGCCGCGTCCGCAGGCTTCGCGAGCCAGCCGACCGGAAGGTGAACGAAGACGATGCCCGTCTCCGCGCTGGCTTCGCGCGCGCGCTGCGCGGCGAGCGTCGCCGCCGCCGCGGCCAGCTCGCCCGGATCGTCCGTCGCGGTGAGCGTCAGTTCCGCGCCGAGCGGTCCGCGCCCCGCGCTCGGCCAGAGCGCAGCGCCGGCAGCGCCCCCGGTCGCCAGCACGTTGGCTCCGGCGCCCGTGCGTGCGATTTCGACGGCGAGATTCCAGACGAAGGCGGCGCGTACCACGTCGTGATCGCCGAGCGGCACGCTGACCACGGGCCACGCGCCGTCACGTCGCCGAAGCGCGAGCGCGTCGTCCTCGCGGACCGCTTCGTTCGACGCGCCGAGTTCGGGCAAGAAGAAGTGGAGAACGTCGGCGAGCGTCTGCGGCAAGTGCGATCCCGTTCAGCGAACGACGAGCACGGAGTTGCGCGTGCCGCCCGGGCCGTCGGCGACCGACGGATTTTCGGGATCGGCGCGCCAGTCGCCGTCGACGATGTAGCGATATTGATAGGTGCCAGGCGCGAGATCCATCACCTTCGTCCAGACCCGCGCGTCGCCCTCCGAATCGATGTGAGAGCGCACGCCGCGGTCGGGCACCCAGCCGTTGAAATCGCCCGCGATGCGCACGTCCTGCGCCTCCGCATCGCTGTAGCGCACGACGACCTGCCGCGGACTGGCCGGAGCCGCCGGCGTGCCGCGCGACGTCCGGCGGACTTCGTCCCGCGGTGCCGGCGCCGGCGCACTCGCACGCACCTCGAGCGCGAGCGACGCGTAGTCGTTCGCACCGTTCGAGGTCGGTGCGTACTGCGCCGCCGGCAATCCACGCCTCGCCGATTCGCGCAACTTCACGTTGTTGCGGATCACGCTGTCGAAACACAGATCTCCGAACAGCTCGCGGATGTCGGACAGCGTCTCGCGCGCGTATCGCGTTCGTCCGTCGTAGAGCGTCGGCAGGATTCGAACCTGAACCGTGTGCCCCACCCGCTGATTCAGCAGCCCGATCGTGTCGAGTAGCTTCTGGACGCCGTGAATGGCGAAGAAGCTGATCTCGAGCGGCACGATCACTTCTCCGCTCGCGCGAAGCGCGTTGAAAGTCAGCAGCCCGACGTTCGGCGGGCAGTCGATCAGCACGAAATCGTAGGGGCGTGGCAGCGCGCCGAGCGCGCGAGAGAGTCGTTCGGTGCGCGCTTCCGCCCGTTCCGCCGCGAGCTTCTGTTCGAGCGCGGAGAGCACGATGCCGGACGGAGCGAGATCGATCCCGGGGTCGGTGCCGATCACGACGCTGCCCATCTCGTCCGTGGCCTCGACGTCGGCGAGCACGTCGTAGAGATTGCGCTCGATGCCTTCCGGGTCGACGCCGAGTGCGAGCGTCGCATGAGCCTGCGGATCGAGATCGACCACCAGCACGCGTGCACCATTTGCCGCGAGACAACCGGCGAGGTTCACCGTCGTCGTCGTCTTCCCGCAGCCCCCCTTCTGATTGACGATCGAGATGATGCGCATGGTGCTCCCTTCCGATGCGGCGGCTCGGCCGCGTTCGAAACGGTCAATCCGGCCGCCGAGAGTTCCTCGGCTGCGCGGGGGGCACGGCGGTCGCTCGTCTGCGTGGATCGATCGCGCGGTGTTCGGCGGGACCTCGCGCGGGTTCGCGCCTTCCGAGGCGCGCGACTTCGCTCTGCCAGGCCTCGATTTCGCGCTGGAGCCGGGCGATCTCGAAGACCCATTCCTGGCCCGAAACGGCTTCGAAGGCGGTTCCGCCATGAAAGACGAGCACGACGTCGCCGGTCGCCACCAGCGTCAGCTCGACCAGCGGCCGGCGTACCGTCGGAAGCAGGCCGCGCAGGGCCTGGATGCTCGAACGGATGCGCTGCACGGAAACGCCCGCGTCGAGCAGGCGCTTCGCCGCGCGCAGCGCGACGAGATCTTCGAACGAGTAGCGGTGATGGCCGCCGCGGGTGGTGATCGACGGCGGGGCGAGGTCGGTCTGTGCCCAGTACTGGAGCTGCCGGCGCGAGAGTCCGAGGATTCGGGACGCCTCGCCGGGACGAAACGCGCGCGCGATCTGCGCGCTCGCCGCGGCGAGCGCGCTCTCGCCGTCGGACGGCGGACGTGCTGCACGGATCGGCGCTCGGCGCGATGCGCGCGAAGGCTTCGACATCACCGATCCACCCCCCTGGAACGATCGGTTACAAGGCCTGATCCATCGGCTGCACGGTGACCCCTCGCGCGAGGGGAGTCAACCGAAAAATCACAGGACTTGTGCAGTTCGGGGATTCTTTGCCGGATTCCCCCCGGGAGAACCCCTGCGAGCCGCGAAGGCCCGCCTGCTCGCCGTACGGTCGGGGCGGGTGGTAGGTTGCGCAGGTGGACGAACGCGACGAGGCGCTGATCCGACCCGACCCGGGCAACGAGCGAACGCGCACGTTCGTCGAGGATGCGGCCGGTCGCCGGCCCTTCATGCGCGGCATCATGATCCACTCACTGCTCGCTCGCGGCGTTCCGTTCGAGGACGCGTTTCGCTGCGCACGCGAGGTTCGGGATCGGATTCGAGGCCAGTCGATCGTGCGGCGCGAAGAGCTCGCGCGGCTCGTGACCGCGATCCTCGGCGATTCGGCCTCTCGACCCGCCGACGAACGCAGGGTGGCACCGCCGCCGTTGCTGGTGACCGGCGGTGGCCGCCGGATTCCCTTCTCCGAAGGAACGCTCTCGCAATCGTTGCTGGCGGCGGCGATCGACCCCGACCAGGCCTTCGACGTGGCGCGCGAGATCGAACTCGGTCTGATCGAGTCGGGACGTCGCGAGATCGATCGGCGCGAGCTGCGCCGGCTCGCCTTCGAAGCACTGCGACAGCGCATCGGGCCGCGCGTCGCCACGCGGTATCTCGTCTGGCGACGCTTCCAGGAGTCGGAGAAGCCCGTGATCCTGCTGCTCGGCGGCGCCACCGGGTCGGGCAAGACCGCCCTCGCGCTCGAGGTCGCGCACCGACTCGGCATTCAGCGCGTGGTCTCCACGGATTCGATCCGGCAGATCATGCGGATCATGCTCTCGCCCGACCTGGTGCCGGCGATTCACGTCTCGTCGTACGACGCGTGGACGCGCGTCGGGGCGCCGGCCCGCGATTCGAACGCCGTGATCGACGGCTTTCTCGAACAGGCGCGCACGGTGTCGGTCGGCGTGCGGGCGATGCTCGATCGCGCGGTCGCCGAGAACGCCAGCCTGATTCTCGACGGAGTCTCGATCGTGCCCGGCCTGATCGATCTCGCTTCGTACGCGGATCGCGCGCACGTGATTCTGCTGGTGATCGCGACGCTGGCCCCCGATGCCTATCGCGCTCGCTTCGCCTCGCGGGCGCAGGGAGCGAGTGCGCGTCCGATGCATCGGTACCTCGAACATTTCGAGGCGATCACGAAGATTCAGGATCACTTCCTCGAGCTCGCCGAACGCCACGACATTCCGATCGTCGACAACGATTCGTTCGAGCGCTCCGTGCTGTCGATTCTGCGGCACGTGACCGAGACGCTGCGCAAGAAGGTGCCGGTCGATGTGGCGTCGCTGCTCTGAGCGCAGGTCCGGGTTCGCGAGGCGGGGGCGCGGATTCGCGCTGCTCGCCTCGTGTTTGCTGGTCGCCTGCACGACACCGCTCTCGCCGGGCGACGAGCGTCACGTCGCGGTCGAAGCCGACCGAGACGTGCGTCGCACGATGACGATGATGCGTGACGACGTGGTTCTCGACTACGTGGACCGAATCGGGCAGGCCGTGGTGTATGCGCTCGGTCCGCAGCCCTACGAGTATCGCTTCTCGGTGATCGAGAACCCCGAGATCAACGCGTTCACGCCGGGCGCCGGTTTCGTCTACGTCCACACCGGTGTGCTCTTGCAGGCGCGCAACGTGAGCGAAGTGGCCGGCGTGATCGCGCACGAGATCGGACACGTGGTGCGCCGGCACGTGGCCCTCGGCTACAACCGCCAGCGCAGCGCGGGCGTTCTGCACACGATCGGTGTGATCGTCGGCGCCGTTCTGCTCGGGGACGCCGGCGCGATGCTCGCGGACCTCGGCGGTGGTCTCGCGGCACAGACCGTGCTCACCACCTACTCGCGTGAACAGGAAAGCGAGGCCGATGCGTTCGCAGTCGAGATCCTTCCGCGCGCTGGATACGACCCGAACGGCCTCGTGACCTTCTTTCAGACGGTGCAGCGCGAATACGGAGACGGCGGGATTCCGTTTCTCGCCAGCCATCCCGCGCCGACGGACCGGATCGAGACGACCCGCGCGCTGATCGTGCACGGCGCCCTCCCCGAACGACTGCGTGTCGACGACGGCGGACAGCTCGAGATCATCCAGCGCCGGATCCGCCTGCTGGAGAAGCACGATCCGCGGCTTCGACGGCGGCGATGAGTTCGCGCGGCGGCGGAGACTGGCGGGGGCTGCCGCGACGGCTTGCTGCAAACACGCTGCGCGCCGGGCGTCTCGCGCTCGCGCGGTCGCAGCTCCGCGGCGACGGTGCGAACTGGCTCTCGCTGCGTCTCGATGCGCCGCTTCCCGAGCGCGCGCTGCCCTGGTTTCCGTTCGCGCGCGGCGCCGACGACGGCGTGCTGACCTTGCTCGACGCGCTGCGCGTGCTCGAAGCCGCCGCGGGAGCGGACGACGTCGCGGGGGTGTTGCTTCACGTCGGCGCCGCGCCGGGCGGCCTCGCGGCGACGCAATCGTTGCAGCGCGCAGTCGCCGCGTTGCGTGCGGCGGGAAAGCCGGTGATCGCGTTCGGTGAGCCGCTCGGCCTTTCCGCGCTCAGGATTGCGTCGGCTGCCGGTCAGATCTGGATGCCGCCGGCCGGCGCGGTTCCGCTGGTCGGGCTGCGCGCCGAAGGCTTCTTTCTGCACGACCTGCTCGAACGTCTGGGCGTCGCGCCCGAGGTGGTGCGAGTGGGAACGCACAAGACCGCTGCCGAGATGCTGACCCGAAGTGCGATGTCGAGCGAACAACGCGAACAACTCGATGCCTGGCTCGACGACGTCTGGTCGTCGTTCCTCGGCGACGTGTCGACGGGACGAGGTCTCTCGATCGACGAGTTCAGCGCACGGATCGACGCAGGACCGCACAGCGCATCGAGTGCGCGCGAAGCGGGGCTGGTCGATCGACTGCTTCCCGCGGAGGAAGTCGAGGAAGCGATCGAAGACGCGTTCGCCGGCCCGGGCGGGCTGCGCTTCGTCGACGCACGCCTCTGGTGGCGCTGGCGCGGAGCCGACGCGGGCTGGCAGCCGCTCGCGCGCGCGCAGGCGTCGCTCGCGTACCTCGTCGCGACCGGCCCGATCGTGCGCGGAAGCGGATCGCGCGGCATCGCGTCGCGCTCGTTCGCGGCGGCGCTCTCGGTGCTGCAGGACGACCCCTCGATTCGCGCCATCGTGTTGCGGATCGACAGCCCGGGCGGAGACGCGTTCGCGAGCGACGAACTCTGGCAGGCGGTCTGGCGCGCGACCTTCGCGAAACCCGTCGTGGTGTCGATGGGCGAAGTCGCGGCATCCGGGGGCTACTACGTCGCTTCGGCGGCCGACGCGATCGTCGCCGAGCCCGTGACGCTGACCGGGTCGATCGGTGTCGTCGGCGGAAAGCTCAATCTCGAAGGCCTGTATCGAAGACTCGGCATCGGCCGTGAGGGCGTCGAACGCGGTGCTCGTGCGGGGCTGTTTTCGGAATCACGCGGATTCACGGCGGACGAAGCGCAGACACTGCGGCGCACGATGCAGGAGTCCTACCGGACGTTCGTCGCGCGGGTGGCCGAGGGACGCGGCCTTGCGCAGAGCGCGGTCGAGGCGGTTGCACAGGGGCGCGTCTGGAGCGGCCAGCGCGCACGAACGCTCGGCCTCGTCGATCGTGCCGGCGGGCCGCTCGAAGCGATTGCCGAAGCGCGAGCCCGGGCCGAACTCGCGCCGGGTGAGCGCATCGTCGTGCGAACCCTGCCGGCGACGCCCGAGCTGCTGCGCTGGTTCGCGCGTCCCGGGGTCGCGAGGCGCAGCCGCGCGAGCGCGCGCGGGCCGGTCACCGGAAGAGGCGGCACGTGACGCGTGCGCTCAAGTACGACATTCCCGGCATCGACTGGCGTGTTTCGACGGAGGACGTTCGCGCGAAGGGCCTCGCCGCGATCTTCGCCGAAGATCCGCAGGGCCCGAGCGGTCTCGATGCGTCGGCGCAACTGGTGGTGGAGATCGGATCCGGGCGCGGAGAGTTCATCACCGCGCTGGCGCGTGAAGCGCCCGGCGTTGCACACCTCGCGATCGAACTCGCGTACAAACGCGTGCTCAAGTTCGCGCGGCGGCTCGCACGCACCGAGATTCGCAACGTCCGACTGCTGCAGGAGCGCGGGGAGCGTGCGGTGGCGGAGCTGCTCGCGCTCGAATCCGTTTCGACCTTCTGGGTGAACTTTCCCGATCCGTGGCCGAAGGCGCGGCACGCGCGCAGGCGACTGTTGCAACCCGCGTTTCTCCATCTGCTGGCGACGCGTCTTCGTCCCGGCGGACTGTTGCAGATCGCGACCGACGACGTGCCCTATGCGATGGAGATCGCCGCTCACCTCGACCGAGAAGCGCTGCTCGACAATCCGCTCGCACCCGACGCGTGGCGCGGCGAACGACCCGGGCGATCGCCGACGGCGTACGAGCTCGAATGGCGCGCGGAGGGTCGCCCGCTCCACTTCTTTACCCGCCGCCGCATCCCCGGCACTCTCGTCTCGTGATGACGGACGAGCGACCGCTGCTGACCGATCTCGCGCCCGGGCGGCTGCGCGAGCGTCTGGCCGCGGACGGCATCGCCGCCTACCGCGCGACGCAGCTCGTGCAGTGGATCTACGCGCGGGGCGTCGACGATCCCGCGGCGATGACCGATTTGCCGGTGGCGTTGCGCACGCGGATCGAGACCGACTGGCGCACGCGTTCGCTCGAAGTCGACGGCCTGCGCACGTCGGTCGACGGGACGATGAAGGCGGTGCTGCGCACCGCGGACGGCGCGCGCATCGAGACGGTGTCGATTCCCGACGACGACCGAACGACGCTCTGTCTCTCGACGCAGGTCGGCTGTCCGCTGGCCTGTTCGTTCTGCGCGACCGGCGCGCTCGGCTTCACGCGCAATCTTTCGGCGGGCGAAATCGTCGAACAGGTGCTTCGAGTGCGTGCACTCTTGCCCGCCGAGCGTCGGATCACGAACGTCGTCTTCATGGGGATGGGGGAGCCGCTGCTGAATCTTCCCGCGGTTCTCGAAGCGATCGAGACGCTGATGCACCCGAAGGCGTTCGCGCTGGCGGGCCGACGCATCACGGTGTCGACCTCCGGGGTGGTGCCGCGAATCTCCGCGCTGCTCGAAGGGGCACCGGTGAACCTCGCGGTGTCGCTCCACGCGGCGACCGACGCGCTGCGCGATCGCCTCGTGCCGCTCAATCGCCGTTTCCCGCTTTCCCTGTTGATGGAGACGCTGCGTGCGCATCCGCTGCTCTCCGAGCGGCGTCCCGTGTTTTTCGAGTACACACTGATGGAGGGCGTCAACGACGGCGAGCACGACGCCCGGGCGCTGCTGCGGCTGCTCGCCGGCGTTCCCTGCAAGCTGAACGTGATTCCGATGAATCCGCACGCAGCCTCCGGCTTCCGCCCCCCGTCGCCCGACGTCGCGAGTCGATTCCTCGGTGTGCTGGCGCGTGGCGGACTGACGGTGACACTGCGGCGAAGCCGGGGCGGCGACATCGAGGCCGCCTGTGGACAGCTCGCGGCGCGAGGTTCGGAATCGCCCGCTGCGGATCCCGGCGGCGCCGTGTGAGCGGATCGATCGAGAGTTCGGGAAGCCAGAGCGCAGACGGTCGGGGGCAGCTTGCTGTACGCGGTGGGTGACATCCATGGCGAGATCGAAGCGCTCGAGCGGCTTCTCGCGCGCCTCTCGCTTCAGCCCGAAGACCGCTTCGTCTTTCTCGGTGACTACATCGATCGCGGGCCGGATTCGCGCGGTGTGATCGACCGCCTGATCGAACTCTCGAGCGCGCACGTCTGCACCTTTCTGCTCGGCAATCACGAATCGATGTTTCTCGATTTTCTCGGCTGGCAGGCGCCGGAGTATTTTGGCGGCGACGCGTTCCTCGCCAACGGCGGTGCGCGGACGCTCGCGAGCTACGGTTTCTTCGACGTGGAGGATCCTGATTCCGAACGTCTCGATCTGCCGAAATCCCACGTTCGATTCTTCGAGAATCTGAAACTGCATCATCAGGAAGGCGACTATCTCTTCGTGCACGCGGGGCTCGCGAGCGACGATCTGTTGTCGGGCGACCTGCGCCGGGTGCTGCGGCGTGCGCGGCCGCAGGATTTGCTCTGGAATCGAAGCCACATCGGTCAGCCCAACACGCTCGGTGTGACGATCGTCTTTGGTCACACGCCCAACCCGGATTTCGCCGTGCACTGGCACGCGCCCTACAGCATCGGGATCGACACCGGGTCGACCTATGGCGGCTGGTTGACCGCGCTTCGCCTGCCCGACGAGACGCTCATTCAGGTCTGAGACGGGGTCTCCGGCGCGGTGGTGGCGAGCAACCATTCGCAGTTGCGCGATCCCGCGCCCTGCCGATGGATCCATGGCCACGCTGCCACCCTCTTCGAAGGCACTCGAGTGTACGCCGGCGCGCTCGACGCGGGCGTGGACGTCGCACTCGCGCTCGGTCTCCCTGCGACGCGAAATCCGTTCTCGTTCGGGGTGCGGTTCTGGCTCGCGCCGCAGGAGTGACGAGCCAGCGCGAGATGCGCGCGCGGCGGCCGGCCGTTCGATACGCTGCGCGCGATGCGCCGAACGCTCGTCGTCGCCGGATCTCTCGGGCTCGTGCTGCTCGCGGGATCGATCTGGTTCGGTGGCGAGCTCGATCCGTCGGTGCTTCCTCCCCGCGAACGAACCGTCGCGGTCGGCGGCGGCGCAACGCTCAATGTCTCCGACGTCGGCACGGGGCCGACGGTCGTACTGGTGCACGGACTGCCGTCGAACATCGGCGACTGGGCGAGCGTGCCTGCGAAGCTCGCGGCGCTGGGCCACCGGGTCATCGTCTACGACCGTGCGGGATACGGCTGGTCGAGCCGACCTGCGATCGCGGGCGATGCGTACACGCTCGGATCGAGCGCACGCGATCTCGCCGCACTGCTCGATCGGCTCGAGGTCGCGCGAGCGGCACTGGTCGGCTGGTCGTACGGCGGTGGAGTCGTGCAAACCTTCGCGGTCGATCATCCCGAGCGCGTGAACCGGCTCGTGCTGCTCGGATCCGTCGGGCCGTCGCTTTCCGACGAACCGGGTGATTTCCTCGAACGGCTCGCCGCTTCGCCGATCGGCCCACCGCTGTTTCGGTTCGTGACGTCGGTTCCCTCGCTCGCGCGCCTCGTTCTCGAAGGGGCGTTCGAAGACGTCTCTTCGGGTTCGGATCGGATCCCGGCCGGATTCGTCGATCGTGCGGTGGCGCAGATGGCGTTGCCCGGGACCGTCGACTCATGGCTCGCCGAGGAACGAAACCAGGGCTACGCGAACCTTCGTCCCGAGGCGATTCGCGTGCCGGCGCTCGTTCTGCACGGAGCCGACGACCGCTCGGTTCCGCCATCGGTCGCCGAAGATCTGGCGAAGCGGCTGCCCCGGGCGACGCTCGTTCTCGAACCCGCGGGCAGTCACATGCTGCCCGTCACGCATCCCGACCTCGTCGCGACCCGGATACACGAGCACGTTTCGCAGCCCTGACGCGCTGACACGCGGCAGCTCGCCGGGAGGGATCGATCGCATGTCGCGCGATCGATCCGCGTGAGCCGCTCACCTCCACCCGCGCGGGTTGGCGGTGAAGTCGCGCTCGAAGCGTTCGATCATCCCGTGCAGGCGCCGGACTTCGTCGGGGTGCCGATCGCTGACGTCGTACGACTCGTCGCGATCGACCGTGACGTCGTAGAGCAACGGAAAGCGGGTGAGCAGCGACGCGCTGCGCCCCGTGCGCTCGTCGACGTGACGGTCCGCGATCGCAAACTGCCCGCTCCACGTGTTCGGCTTGTCGAGCGGCACCGGCCAGACGTATTCATTCACGTGGCGGTAGTACTTCCAGCGGTCGTCGCGGACGCCGTCGATCACGTTCGCGTTGAAGAAGAAGAGCCCATCGTGCGGGCTGCGTTCGCTCGCACCGGAAAGAATCGGGCCGAGGTCGCGACCATCGATGATGCGGTCGGAGGGAAGCTCGAGGCCGGCGAGCGCGAGCAGGGTCGGAAACAGATCGATGTTCATGGTCGGCGCATCGGCGACGCGCGCAGCCGGCACCCGTCCCGGCCAGAGGGCGAGCATCGGCACGCGCTGTCCGCCTTCGAGCGGCTGCCCTTTGCGGCCGCGCAATCCGCCCGCGCTGCCCTGATGCCACGGCCCGTTGTCGCTGGTGAAGACGACGAGCGTGTGCTCCAGCAGCCCGCGCGATTCGAGCGCTGCGACCAGTTCGCCGACGCTGGCATCGAGTTCTTCGACCGAATCACCGTACGCGCCCGCCGCCGAGCGGCCGGCAAAGGGAGCGCCGGGATAGTGCGGCGAG
>CAZDHU010000080.1:0-9310 GCA_964505355.1 uncultured Myxococcaceae bacterium
GGCCGCGCCGAAGTCGATTCCCGGGGTGATCGCAACGCCCGCTCGATCGAGCAGATCGAACGCGAGCGCGCGCGAATCGACGGCAAAGCGCCGGGCGTCGGCGAAGACGTAGAAGGCACCCGCCGGCGGCACCGAGATACCGAAGCCGAGGGCACGCAGTCCGTCCACCAGCACGCTGCGCCGCTTCGCGAGTGCGGTGCGCATCGCGACGAGACCGGGACCGCCCTCGCGCAGTGCCGCGATCGCCGCATGCTGCACGAAGCGATTCGCACTGATGAAAAAGTTCTGCTGCATCACCTGCAGCCGACGCGATGCCGAGGGCGGAGAGACGACCCAGCCGAGCCGAAAGCCCGTCATGGCGAACCGCTTCGAGACGCCATCGAACACGAAGACCTGCTCGCCGCGTCCGAGCGCGGAGGCACCGGCCGCGGAGTCGTAGACGAGTTCGCCGTAGATCTCGTCGCTCAACAGCGGCACGCCGAGATTCGCCAGCGCATCGAGCGTCGCGGCGTCCTGCACCGCGCCGGTCGGATTGGCCGGCGAGCCGACCACGATCGCACGCGTGCGCGGCGTGATCGCACGGCGCACGCACGCCGGATCGAGCTGCCAGCCGTCGCTCGCCGGCGCGGGCACGAAGACCGGCACGCCACCGAAGAGCCGCACGAAGTTCGGGTAGCAGGGATAGTGCGGCGTTCCGATCACGACTTCGTCGCCGGCTTCGATCAACGAGCCGAAGACCAGCAGCATCGCGGGCGACGTCCCGCCGGTGACGAGAATGCGCTCGGGATCGATCGCGACGCCCGCCCGCGCGAGATGATCGGCGGCAATCGCTTCGCGCAACGCGAGCAGGCCACGGCTGTCCGTGTATCCCGTTTCGCCGCGCGCGAGCGCACGCGTGCAGGCCTCGAGGGCCGCCGGCGGCGGCGAGAAGTCGGGCTCGCCGACCTCGAGATGGACGATCGTGCGCCCCGCACGCTCGAGCTCGAGCGCGCGCTCGAGCACCTCCATGGCGAGAAACGGCTCGATCGCGTCGGACCGGGCGGCGAACGGCAGCGGCATCCCCGCGGAGTAGCACCGCGGCCCTCGCAGGTCGATCCCGATCATCCTGCAACTCTTCGGTTTCACGAGCGTTTCAAGAATCTCTGCGTGGACGCACGGAAGCCCGGGTGATAGCTTCGAGCGGGGTCGAGAGGGATCCGGCACGAACGCGTGCGGTCGCCCTTTCGACGGGGAGGCTCGATGTCGAGTCCGCAAGCGATGGCGCCGCGCCGGCTCTCGAAGGGCATGCAGATCACGATCGGCGCGCTGCTCGTCGTCGTGCTGATCAGCCTGTACGGATATGCGCAGATCGCCGGCGAGGGCAGCTACCAGTACTTCACCACGCTCGCCGAGTTTCGAGCGCGCCCGCCGGCAGGCAAAGTTCGTGTGCACGGGTTCGTCGCACCCGGCTCGATCGAACGCGATCTCGCGAACAAGACCGTGCGATTCGCCGTGCAGAACGACCCTCCGCATCAGGCCGGGGTGCAGCCCGATCCGGTGACCGTCTCGTACGCCACGCTGGAAGTGCCGGATCTCTTCAAGGACGGAGCCGAAGTGATCGTCGAAGGCGAACTCGCCGGACAGGGGCCGGACGCCGTGTTTCGCGCGACGAACGTCCTCGCCAAGTGTCCGTCGAAGTTCCAGGCGAAGGCGCAAGAAGCCGCCGCACTCTGAACGCGAGCATCGCGCGACGGCCCGCTGCGCGCAGGAGGGAAGTTTGTCGGATCTCGGGACCCATTCCCTGCGCATCGCGCTCGTACTCTCGCTGCTCGGCGTCGGCGCCGGGCTGGCCGCGGGACTGCGCACGCGGCGGCTCTCCGGTGGCGAACCAGACGCAGACGCCGACGCGTGGACGCGCGTCGCCGAGCGCGCGGTGCTGCTCGGCTTCGCTTTCGTCAGCCTCGCCATGGGGGCGCTCTTCGCCGCACTCGCCGGCAACGATTTCTCGCTTCGTTACGTGGCCGAGCACTCCGCGCGCAGCATGACGCTGCCCTACCGGCTCGCATCGCTCTGGGGCGGACAGGCCGGCTCGCTCCTGCTCTGGGTCTGGATGTTGCTCGCATACGGCGCCGCCGCCGTTCTCGTCCATCGCCGCAGCAGCCGGCATCTGATGCCGTGGGTGACGGCCTCGCTGCTCGCCAACGCGATTTTCTTTCTGGTCTTGCTCAATTTCACGTCGCTCCCGTTCACGCGGCTCGATCCCGGCGAAGTGATTTCGGACGGAGCGGGACTGAATCCCCTGCTGCAACACCCCGCGATGATGGTTCACCCGCTCTTCCTCTACGCGGGCTTCACGGGATTCGCGGTGCCGTTTTCCTTCGCCTTCGCCGCGCTCGTCACGGGCAGGCTGGGTACGGCGTGGCTGCGCGTCACGCGTCGCTGGACGCTCTTGCCCTGGTTCCTGCTCTCGATGGGCATCTTGCTCGGCGGCCGCTGGGCCTACGAGGTGCTGGGCTGGGGCGGTTACTGGGCATGGGATCCGGTCGAAAACGCATCGCTGATGCCGTGGCTGGCAGCGACCGCCTATCTGCATTCCGTCATGATCCAGGAAAAGCGCGACATGCTGAAGACCTGGAACTTCACGCTGATCGGCCTCACCTACACGCTCTGCCTCTTCGGCACGTTCCTGACCCGCAGCGGCATCGTCTCGTCGGTTCACTCCTTCACCAGCGCCGGCTGGTTCGGCACCGTATTTCTCGCCTACGTGCTGGGCTTCGCGGCCCTCTACTTCGGTGCGCTGCTGGTGCGTCGCGCGTCGCTCGCCAGCACGCATCGACTCGAGAGCGCACTCTCTCGCGAAGGCAGCTTCGTGATCAACAACTGGCTCTTCATGGGCGTGCTCGCCGTCGTCTTCTGGGGAACGCTGTTCCCCGTCGTTTCAGAGGCCGTGCGGGACGTCAAGATTTCGGTGGGCCCCGCGTTCTTCAACTCGATGTCCGCTCCGCTCGCGCTCGGGTTGCTGTTGATGACCGGCGTCGGCCCCCTGATCGCATGGCGCAAGTCGACCCCCGCCAGCCTGCGCCGGCAGTTCGTCGGGCCGGGCCTCGTCGCCCTGCTGACGGCGGGCGCGGTGTTCGGCTGGATGCGCGGCGAGACGGGCTTCTATCCGCTCGTCACCTTCGCGCTCGCCGCCTTCGTCGCCGCGACCATCGTGCAGGAGTACGTTCGGGCGGTGCGCGCGCGACGGCAGCACGGCGAGTCGGTGTTGCAGGCGCTGCGCACGCTGATGCGCAAGAACCAGCGGCGGTACGGCGGCTACGTGGTGCACCTCGGCATCGTGTTTTTCTTCGTCGGTTTCGCCGGTGCCGCCTTCAACGAAGAGAAGCTGGAGAACGTCTCGCCCGGCGGGAGCGTGACGCTCGGCGATTATCGGCTCGAATACCTGACGGCGCAGCCGCTCCCGAAACAACACTACGGCGGCGCCGTCGCGCGACTCGCGCTCTACCGGGGCGACACACCCGTCGCGCTGATGACCCCGGAGCGGCGGATCTACTGGCTCGAACAGCAACCGGCCTCGATCCCGAGCATCGTCTCGACGCTGCGCGAGGATCTGTACGTGATTCTGACGGCGATCGAGCACGACGGTTCGGCGACGCTGAAGGTGCATCGAAATCCGCTCGTCAACTGGATCTGGATCGGCGGCATCACCTTCGTGCTGGGCACTGCGCTGATCCTCTGGCCGCATCCGCAGGCGCGCGCCGACGCCGGCGTCGCATGAAGTCGCTCTCTCGTCGCACGGCGACGGCTCTTCTGCTGCACGTGACGCTCGCTGCCAGCGCGTGGTTCGCACTGCCGCTGAACGCGCGCGCGCAGCACGAGGCGACGAATGCTCCTTCCGACGTGCCGGCAGGATCGGCGACGATTCGCGGCCGGGTCGTTCACGCGCAGCGCCCCGGCGCGGCCGCGGATCTCGAGGTCGTGCTCTACGCGCTTCCGCCGGGCGGAATCCCGGGGGTGCGACGCGCGCGCACCGACGCGTCGGGCGCGTTCGCCTTCCGCGAGATCTCGAACGACGCGACGATTCCCTATCTGGTCGGAGCGCGATTCGCAGACGTGCCCTTTCCCGGTGAACGCGTGGTCTTCGAACGCGGCGAAACGGAGCACGAGGTCGAGGTTCGGATCTCCGACGCGTCGACCGACGGCAGCGCGATCGAGGTGCTCTCGGTGCAACTCGAGCTGACGCGCACGGCGAGCGGCCTTCACGTCGAAGAAACGCAGCGCCTGCGAAATCGCGGCAGCCAGGTCTTCTACGTCAAACCCGATCAGCGCGAGGCGCGGCCGGCCGGCTGGCGAACCCTGCTGCCGCCGGGAGCGACGCCCCCGCAACATCCGCTCGGCATCACGCCCGAAGGGATGCGCACGAGCGGCACACGACTCGAGTTCTTCGGACCGATCTACAGCGGCGAGCAGGATCTCTCCTATCGCTACGACGTTTCGCTGGCAGCCGGCGACGCCGTTCTCGCGCGCCGGCTTCCGGCGGGCGCCGATCGCGTGCGCGTGCTCGCGGGACCGGGCGTGACGGGGCTTCACGCCGAGGGATTTCGCGCGATCGACCCCGTGACGATCGACGACCGGTCGCTGCCGGCGATCGAAGCGCGCGACGTCGCGCGAGATCGCGAGATCGCACTCGCCTTCGAGCTGTCCGCACTGCGATCCGATCCCGGCCTGCTCGCGATCGACGAGATCCAGATTCAGATCGAACTCGATGAAGAGGCGCTGCTCTTCGCGCGCGAACGATGGGCGCTGCGCGTCGAGGGAACGACGCCGCTGCTCGGTTCGGCGCAGGCGCCGCTGCTGCGACTCCCGCTGCCGGCGGGCGCCGAATCGATTCGGTTCTCGACCGAAACGCAGGCACTGGGGCTCGCGGCCGGAGACGATGGCTCGCTCGTTTTGACCGGTCCGGTCGGCCCTGGCGAGGTGGCGATCGAGGTTCTCTATCGGCTCCCGCTGCGCGGCGGCGACGTGCAGTTCGATCGACGATTCGAACGCGGAACGCCGCTGCTTTCGGTCTTCGTCGCCGATACCGGCGTGGTGGCCGAATCGGCGCGCCTTCACCGCCGCCGGCCGATCCGCACGGAAGACGGGCCGTACATGATCCACCTCGAAGCCTTCGACGTGGAGGCGGGCGAAAGCGTGCCGCTGCTCGTCCGCGCGCTGCCGCCGCGAGCCCCCGGTCGTTCGCGCACCGTCCTGGCGGGCGTGCTCGTACTCGCTGCCGGCGCGGTCGCGATCTTGCTCGCGCCACTTTCCAGCCGGCGACGCGGCGAATCCCGCGACACCGAGTTGCCGCCGGAACGTCGCGAACGCGAATCGCTCTACGCCGCGCTTCGCGACCTCGAGGACGACTTCGAGACGGGGAAGGTGAGCGCGGACGATCACGCGCAGATGCGCGAAGACCTGCGCGCTCGCGCCCGCGCCCTGCTCGAAGCCGAACGAGCGACCGAACGAGCGCTCGCGCCGGCGGATGCAGCGAACGATGCGACGGCGCGCTGTGCCACCTGCGGCGCGACGACGCGGCGGGACGATCGATTTTGCGCGCAGTGCGGGACGCGGATCGACGGCACCGGTGACGCGAACGGAATCTCTGCGTGAGCGAACCCGTCATCGAGGCGCAGGGGCTGACCAGGCGTTTCGGACCGGTCGAAGCGCTGCGCGGCATCGATTTCAGCGTCGAAGCGGGCCGCGTGCTCGCGATTCTGGGCCCGAATGGCGCCGGTAAGTCGACCTTGCTGCGACTGCTCGCCGGACTCGCGCGTCCGACGTCGGGTCGCCTGCGGGTCGGACGCGCGGACGGAGACCGCCGCGGCGCTCGCGCGCAGGTCGGTTATCTCGGCCACGCGACGCTGCTCTATCCGAATCTGACCGCGCGCGAGAATCTCGTCTTCGCAGCGCGGCTGCACGGCCTCGCCGACGCGGAGCAGCGCGCGACGACCTGGCTCGAACGGAGCGGACTCGGCGCCGTCGCCGATCGCCTCGCCGGCGGATTTTCACGCGGCATGGCGCAGCGACTGGCGATCGCGCGCGGTCTCGTGCACGACCCCGCCGTCGTCTTGCTCGACGAACCGTTCACCGGGCTCGACCGTGGCGCCGCAGAAACGCTCGCGCAGCGGGTTCGCGGGTTGCGCGACGAGGGCCGCACGCTGCTGCTGGTGACCCACGAGATCGCGCGTGCCGCGTCGCTCGCCGACGCGGTGTTGATGCTCGCACGCGGCCGGATCGTCTTTCGCGCCGACGGCGAGGCGATCGGCGCCGAAGCGCTCGATGCGGGCTGGCAACGCTGCGTGGAGGGAGCGGCATGAACGTGCTGCTCGCCGTGCTCTGGAAAGATCTGCTCACCGAATGGCGCAGTCGCGACCGCGTCGTTTCGATGCTCGTCTTCGCGCTGCTCGTCGTCGTGATCCTTCATTTCTCGCTGCCGCCCGATGCCGCGGGCTTCCTGCGCAGCGGCGCCGCGGGACTGCTCTGGGTGACCTACGTCTTCGCGGCGATCCTCGGTCTCAATCGCTCGTTCGCACTCGAACTCGACAACGACGCACTCGCCGGACTCGCGCTCGCGCCCGCCGATCGTGGCTGGATCTTTCTCGGCAAGGCGATCGCGAACGTGGTCCTGCTCGTCGCGGTGCAGGCGGTGGTGGCGTTCGCCTTCGCGCTGGCCTTCGACGTCGCGCTCGGTGCGGTCGCATGGCGTCTCGCACTGATCGTCGCCCTCGGCGCGATCGGTCTTTCGGCCGCCGGAACGCTCTTCGCCGCGGTCGCCGTGCGCACACGGCACCGCGAGGTGATGCTGCCGCTGCTGCTGTTGCCGGTCCTCGTGCCCGTACTGCTCGGCAGCGTGCGCGCGACGGCGGCGCTGATCGAGACCGGCGCGCTGGCGGCGGCTCCGTTGCGACTGGTCGCACTGGTCGATGCCGTCTTTCTGATCCTCTCCTTCGTGCTATTCGAGTTCGTACTCGACGAGTGAGGCCCGTGATGACCCTCCCCGCCCCGCCGGCCGAACCGCTGCGTCGGCCTGCCGCGATCGTCGCGGGATCGCTCGCCGCCGCCTGGGCGCTCGCCATTTTCCGGGCACCGCTCGACGACGTGCAGGGCGTGATTCAGACCATTCTCTACGTGCACGTGCCCTGTGCCTTCGCCGCGTATCTGGGATTCGCGCTCTGCGCGCTCGGCGGTGCGCTCTACCTCTGGCGCGGCGAGGAACGATTCGACCGCCTCGGCCATGCCGCCGCCGAAGTGGGCGTACTCTTCTGCGCGCTCGTGATCGTGACCGGACCGATCTGGGCCCGCGGCACGTGGGGCCGCTGGTGGTCGTGGGATCCGCGGCTCACGGTGACGCTGCTGCTCTTCTTCGTCTATCTCGCCTACCTGCTGGTCCGTAGCTTCACCGAAGGCAGCGAGCGCGGTGCGCGGTTTGCGGCGGTCTACGGGATCGTCGGGCTGGCTGCAGTTCCGCTCAACTACTTCGCGATCGAGCTGTTCGGCAGTCGCGCCGTCCACCCCGACAACCTCGGCCGCGGAAGCCTCGGCAGCGGGATGGGCCTTCCCTTCGCGATGGGAGTCGCGACCGGACTCGCCGTCTTCGCCTGGCTGGTGATCCTGCGGATCGAAGTCGGCCGGTTGCGCGACCACGCGGCTCGCCGCGCGGCGGAAGCGGCAGACGAAGAGACCGGCGATCCCGCGCCGCTTCGTGCGGTGACGCGGTGAGCTACGCGATCTCGGCCTACGCGATCGTTCTGCTGGCCGTTGCCCTCTACGGCGCCTCACTCGGCCGCGAGCGGCGCCGGCTGCGGGACCGACTCGAAGCGCCGCAAAACACCCGTTGACATGCCGGCGCGCGCCGCCGTATAACGGTCACTCCGGTGAGACGGTGGTTGTCCGCCTCCCTGCCGGGTTCTTTTCCGACCCTGCCCCTCCCCCCGCAGCGCCGCGGATCGTGCGCGAGCCTGTGGCCGAGGCGAGCACGGCCGGCAGAGCGTGCGCGCGCAGAGCCGCGAGTTGGGCTGCGCGTTCGGAGTTGGAGTCGGAAGCACTGCGAAATCGGCTTCGGTGATGACCTGCGCTTCCGCCTTTGGGCGGAAGGCGGGAGAGGAGCGAGAGGCCGACCGGCGCGAGCCGCGACGGCAGGCAATGCGCAACAAACCGGGCAACGTGAGGACCCGAGTCGAACGATCGATCCCCAACCCCCCGCCGGCATGAAGCCTGCTTGCTCTCTCGTCGCGGCCCGCGACCGAGAAGGCGCGACCGAAGCTCCGCAACCTGCGGAGCCCGGCGACAGCAGCCGGCAACACGGGCCAGGAGGCGGTCCGCAGAGGATGGCAAGCATGAAGCGCGGCGTCGGCTACTGCGAGAACACGGACTGCGAGGACTACGCCAAGGGCGTCTTCCTGCTCAATCACGGCGATACCTTCTACTGCCCGCGCTGCCGGCAGCTCGGCAACGTCGAGAAGGAACGCGGCTTCTACACGGGCAACTCCGACATCTTCAAAGAGGTGCGGGTCGAGTACAACTTCGATCCCATCCACAGTCTCTACCGCGAGATCGCGATCGTGCGCGACGAAAGCCTCTGGGGGCGCAACAACGTCTACACGCTGCAGTCCCCGCTGATCAAGACCGAAAAGCGCGCGCTCAAGGTCGCCGAAGCGATCCTCGCCAACCTGAATCGCTATCGAGGCCTGCTCGCAGGCGACGACATCCCCCGCACGACCGAGATCCTGCTCTCCTTCGACGACCCGATCGACGAGTTCAAGTACAAGCTCCAGCAGTTGTCGAAGGAATGGGAAGCCAGCGGCCTGCGCGAGATGCCGCGCTAGCCCCCACGACATCCGCCACCGGCGGATGTCGTTCCCGCGACAGCTGCGCCCCGCAGGACGCGAAGCGTCCGAGGAGCGCAGCGAAAGTGTCCGGTTCCCGCGAACGCGTCCGGCTTCTTCGCGAACGCCTCCCGCTCCCGCGGAGCGCCCGCCTCTCCCTTTCCGTCGCACCGCCCCCCTCACACCAGATCTCCCTCGTCCAGCTGCGCGAGGCTGCGCAACCGCCAGCCCCGGCGAAGTAGAAAGCTCGCGAGACCCACGGGGCCTGCGAGCCAGGTCAGGAACAGAAACGGGCGTGGCTCGACGTCGATGCGCAGGGATTCGCGCGCGATCCACGCGCCGGCGAAGAGATCGAACGCGAGGTAGTGCGTCCATCCAGCGAGAAAGACGCGGGGGCGGGCGAACGCTTGCTGCAGCCCGACGAGATCGAAGGTGCGGGGCGCATCACCGAGCAGCGCGGAGCC
>CAZDHU010000081.1:0-15132 GCA_964505355.1 uncultured Myxococcaceae bacterium
GGAGTGTGAAGCCGGCGAGACGGGCAAAACGAAGTCGGGGCGGCAAGAAGATCCCTCGCGCGGAAGGTGTCGCGTCGTTCTCGATCCGACAAGAGTGTGCGCTCGACTCGCGACGGGCCATCATGGGCCGGCGCGGGCGACACACGCCAGCGAAACGGTCGGAATCACCGGTGCCGGTTCCGCAAACGTCACCGTGATGAGTCGCGCAGCGATGCCTGCGGGCGAGGCGAAGCAATGACCGTCGATCCGGCGAATGCCGCCGTGGCCGCGATCGAGACCCGGGCACTGGTGAAACAGTACGGGGAGATTCGCGCGCTGAACGGGCTCGATCTTCGCGTCGAGGAAGGCGTGTGCTTCGGACTGCTCGGCCCGAACGGCGCGGGCAAGACGACGACGGTCTCGATTCTCACGACACTGGCCCGCCCCGATGCCGGAGTCGCGCGCATCTTCGGGCACGACGTACTCCGCGAGCGAGCGGCGGTGCGCGATGCGATTGGCCTCGTTTTTCAGGAACCGAGTCTCGACCCCGAGCTGACCGCACGCGAACAGCTCGATCTGCACGCGCGTCTACACCATCTCGCGACGCGTCGGCGCAAGGTGGAAGAGGCGCTCGTCCGGGTCGGGCTTTCGGCGGACGCGGATCGGCCGGTGCGCGGCCTGTCCGGCGGCATGCGGCGGCGGATCGAAATCGTGCGGGGGATGCTGCACGGCCCGCGGTTGCTGTTTCTCGACGAGCCGACGCTCGGCCTCGACGTTGGTGCGCGCGAAACGATTCGCGAGGCCCTGCGCTCGCTGCGCGACGACCGTCGGATGACGCTCTTTCTGACCACTCACGACATGGACGAGGCCGCAGCCCTCTGCGATCGGGTCGCGATCGTCGATCGGGGACGCGTCGTGATCGAAGGCCCCCCGGCTTCGTTGATCGCCGATCTGGGGGGCGATGTCGTGATTCTCACCGCGCGCCGTGCGAACGGGATCGAAGCGCGACTCGCTGCGGTGCGCGGCGTGTCGCGGGTCGTGCCGGACACGGCGCGCGACGGTGGGTGCCGGTTCCGCATCGTCGTTCGCGAGGGAACGCGTGCATTGCCCATCTTGCTCGACGCCGCGCGAGAGCACGAGGTCGAGGAAGTCGAGTTGCATCGCCCGACGCTGGCGCACGTGTTTCTGCACCACACGGGACATCCCTTCGAGATCGACGCGTTCGACGCGAGGTCGCGCACCGCGGACGGCGGAGCGTCGCGATGAGCCGATTCGTCGGCGACGCGTATTCCATCGCGTACCGCGAGTGGCTTCGCTATCGGCGCGATCGCGCGTACTGGGTCGGTCAGCTCGCCTTCCCGCTCGCCTTCGTGGGCTTCATTGGATTCGGTCTCGATTCGGTCGTGAAACTGCCGACCGGGACCGGCTACGCCGCGCATCTCGCTTCCGGGATGCTCGCGTTGCTCGTCGGGTCGGGTGGCGTCGGCGGAGGCATGACGTTGATCACCGATCGCGAAAGCGGGTTCTTGCGCACATTGCTGGTGGCGCCCGTCTCGCGGGCCAGCATCGTCGTCGGGAAGATCGTCGCGCGCACACTCGCTTCGCTGCTGCTGGTTCTCGTGCTGGTGGCACTGCTGGCCGCGTTCACCGGGCTGCGCATCGCGCATCCAGCCGCGGTGGGGCTCGCGGTTGGCGCGGTGACGACCGCGTTCGTGGCGCTCGGGGTCGCTCTCGGGGCGCAGCTTCGCACGCTGGAGTCGTTCCGTCTGATCACCAGTCTGGTCACGGTGCCGCTCTATCTGCTCTCCGGAATCTTCTATCCGGTGGCGACGCTTCCCGAGCCGACGCGCTGGCTCGCCCGGGTGAATCCCCTGACCTACGGCGTGGATTTGCTTCGATACGGCTTGCTCGATGTGGCGGAGTTTCCCGTCGTTCGGAGTGCCGTTCTGCTGTCGCTGCTGACCGGGGCGTCGATCGTGATCGCAATCCGCCGCTTCGACGCCCGCATCGGCCACTGAAGCGCAGGGTTCGCGCCGCTTCCTTGCCGGCGCTCGCGGGCGTTATTCTGTGGGCAGCGAGACTCGGGCAGGCGGGCTTCATGCCTTTCGCCGACCCGTCGATAGAGAAGCCATGAGTGCCATGCGACGACCCCTCCGTTCCGAAGACCCGCGACGCCTGCACGTCCTGCTCGATCGCGTGGCGGATCTCGCCCGCGACCACGGCGTCGATTCCGTCGTCGTCGGGGTCGCCGGTTCCGAAGGCGACTCTCTCGTGCCGGACTTGATTCAGTACATCCAGAGTTCGTTGCGGGTCGAGGATTCCATCTTCCGTCTCACCCGTGAACGCGCCGTGCTCTTTCTCGCGGACGTTCGCCGGGCCCAGGTCGAATCGATCCTCGAACGACTGCGCGGCGAGTTCTCGGAGCGATTCCCCGCGACCCGGACGCCCGACGTCGCCCTCGGGTTCTTCGAAATCCATCCCGGCGCCGGTGATGCGCTCACTCTGAAAGAGGTCTTGCCAGCGATCTTCGCCGAGCGCTGACCCCGGGTGCCGCCGGGCGCGAGCGCCGACCGCCGCAGCGCATTCAGAGTTCTCGTTCGAGTGCCTGCGCGAGCGATGGAGAGGCGAAGCGAAAGCCGGCTTCGAGGATGCGTGCCGGGACCACACGGCGGCTTCCGAGCAGTTCGTCCGCGACCGGGCCGAGCGCGAGACGCAGCGCGAACGCGGGAACCCGCAGCAGCGCCGGCCGATGTAGTTTCCGAGCGATTGCTGCCGTGAGCTCCGCGTTTCGCGCGGGCTCCGGCGCGGTGGCGTTGAAAGGCCCGTCGAACGACGGCTGGTCGATCACGAACCGAAGCATCGCGACCAGATCATCCGCCTGAATCCACGGGACGAACTGCCGGCCGGAGCCGATCGGACCGCCCACACCGAGACGAACGGGAAGCGCCATCTTCGGCAGAGCGCCACCTTCGCGTGCCAGCACGATGCCGATTCGCGCTCGTGCGACGCGCAGGCCGAGTGGAGCCGCGGCCGCGGCGGATCGCTCCCACGCGACACAGACCTCGGCAAGAAATCCGGTGCCAGCATTCGCGTCCTCGGTGAGCGGTTCGTCGCCGCGATCGCCGTACCAGCCGACGGCCGACGCGGAGACGAGCGTTCGGGGGCGTTCCTCCGGCGCGAGCCGCGAAAGAGCGTCGACGAGGGCGTCGGTGGTGCGAATGCGGCTGTCGTAAATGCGAGCGCGCTGCGCGGCCGTCGGCAGCCCGCCGAACACGGGTTCGCCGGCGAGATGCACGATCGCGCCGACTCCGCGGAGCGCGACGGCCGGAGGCCCCGCGCCCTCCCACGCGAACGCGTCGACCATTCGTCCTTCGGCGGCGAAGTGTGCGCTCGCGCGACTCGCGTTTCGGGTGAGCACGCGCACCCGCTCGCCGCCCGCGACCAGTGCGCGCACGAGGCGTGTACCGACGAGTCCGGTCGCACCGGTCACGAGCACCGTGCGGTTCGCCCCGGTGTTCGGCGCGTCGCGAGCCGGGTCGCTCATTTGGGAGGCATCCGGATCGCACCGTCGAGGCGGATCGTCTCTCCGTTGAGCATTGGATTCTCGATGATCTGACAGGCCAGCATGCCGAACTCCGCGGGATCACCGAACCGTTTTGGAAACGGCACGCTCGCTTCGAGCGCAGCGCGCACGTTCGGCGGGGCCGACATCATCATCGGCGTGGCGAACATCCCCGGGGCGATCGTGCAGACGCGAATGCCGACCGCCGAGAGATCGCGCGCGATCGGCAGCGTCATGCCCACCACGCCCCCCTTCGACGCGGCGTAGGCGGCCTGTCCGATCTGGCCGTCATAGGCCGCCGCCGAGGCGGTGTTGACGATCACGCCGCGCTCACCTCCCGCGTTCGGCGCGTTCTTCGCCATCCGCGCGGCGGCGAGTCGGATCACGTTGAACGTTCCAACGAGGTTCACCTGCACGGTGCGGGTGAACAGTTCGAGCGGGAAGGGGCGGCCTTCGCGATCGATCGTGCGTCCCGCCATGCCGATGCCCGCGCAATTGACGATCACGTGCAGGCCGCCGAAGACATCGAGCGAACGATCGAGCGCGCTGGCCACCTGCGTTTCGTCGGTGACGTCGCATTCGGCGAAGAAGCTGCGTCCGCCGATCGCCGTTGCGACTTCCGCGCCCTTCGACCGGCCGAGATCGAGAATCGCGACCTGCGCTCCGCGCGCTCCGAGCGCTCGCGCCGTGGCTTCGCCGAGGCCCGACCCCCCGCCCGTCACCGCTGCGCCAATTCCCGTGAACTCCATGATTCCCTCCGCGTACGAGTCTGGATCGCGCAACGTAGCAAGCGCGCGGAGCGCGAACGCTCACCGGCACGACGTCGCCGCCCGTCGCGGGACGGTCAGGCCGCCGCGTCGAGCAGCCGCGCGAGTCGCGCGGCGCACGGTCCGGGCCGACCCTCGCCGATCGAGCGGCCGTCGAACGCGACGATCGAAACGGCGCCGCGCACCGCGTTGATCGCGATCAGTTCGCGCGCTCGCGCGAGATCCGCGAGGGTCAGGTCGAGCTCGCACAGATCCGGCGCGGCGCCGCGCAGAATGGAGAGCGCCACGCCCGAGACCGCGCCGCGGGCGAGCGGCGGCGTGCACAGGTCGCCCCCGTTCGAGACCACGATCAGATTGGATCGCGCGCCTTCGACGAGTCGCCCGGCGACGTCGAACGCGAGCGCTTCGTCGGCGCCGGCCTCGTTCGCGGCGCGGCGCGCGCACTCGAGGAACGAAACGCCGCTGCGCTTCGCGCCGGCGAACGAATCGGGGCCGGGATGAGGCTCGGCCGACGTGATCGCCTTCCATCGTGCACTCGGTTCGCCGAGCGGTCGGGTCGTCACTGCGAACCGCAGACGCCCGCTCTCGCGCGACAGCTCGAGTCGGACGATTCCCGCACCGGCGCCGAAGGTGCGGCCTGCGTCGCGCAGCGCGCGTCGCGCGGCGTCCGCATCGAAGGCGCCGAGGCCGAGCGCGGACGCGTCTCGCTCCAGCCGCCCGAGATGACGGTCTTCGTGTCGCACGCGGCCGGACTCGACGCGCGCGCTGGTGTAGCAGCGAAGATCTCCGGCGGTGCCGATTTCCCGGGCGGCGTTCGACTCCGTCGCTCTCTCCCCCGCTTCAGCGACGATCGACCGGCACCCAGGCGCGCTCCCGGTCTCCGGTGTAAATCTGGCGCGGCCGGCCGATCTTCGTGTCCTTGTCGGCGTGCATTTCGATCCAGTGCGCGATCCAGCCCGGCAGGCGGCCGATGGCGAACATCACGGTGAACATGTTCGCCGGCGTTCCGATCGCGTTGTAGATCACGCCCGAATAGAAATCGACGTTCGGATACAGCCTGCGCTCGACGAAGTAGTCGTCCTTCAGCGCGATCTCCTCCAGCTCTTTCGCGATCTCCAGCAGTTTGCTGTTCACGCCGAGCTTCGAGAGCACGTCGTCCGACGCCTTCTTGATGATCTTCATCCGCGGATCGAAGTTCTTGTAGACGCGGTGACCGAAACCCATCAGCCGATCGGTCGCGTTCTTGTCCTTCGCGCGGTCGACGAACTGACGGGCCGAGATGCCTTCGTCGCGGATGCGTTCGAGCATCTCGATCACCGCCTGGTTCGCGCCGCCGTGCAGCGGACCCCAGAGCGCGCTGATGCCGGCCGAGATCGCGGCGAAGAGATTGGCGTTCGACGAACCGACCAGACGCACCGTGCTGGTCGAGCAGTTCTGCTCGTGATCGGCGTGCAGAATCAGCAGCAGATCGATCGCCTTCTCGATCACCGGATCGACCACGTACTCCTCGCACGGCGTGGCGAACAGCGTGTAGAGAAAGTTTCCGACGTAGGAGAGTCGATTGTCGGGATAGAGGAAGGGCTGGCCGATCGAGTGCTTGTAGGCATAGGCCGCGATGGTCGGCAGCTTCGCGATCAACCGGTGAACGCTGATGTCGACCTGCCGCGCGTCGCGGTGATCGAGCGCGTCGTGATAGAAGGTCGCCAGCGCGCCGATCGCGGCCGAACAGGCAGCCATCGGGTGCGCGTCCTTCGGCAGCGCGCCATAAAAGCGCTTCAGGTCTTCGTGCAGCATCGAATGGCGCCGGATCGACTCGCAGAACCGGTGCAGTTCGCTCTGCGTCGGCAGGTGTCCGTGGATCAGGAGGTACGAAACTTCGAGAAACGTGCTGTTCGCAGCGAGGTCTTCGATCGGAATCCCGCGGTAGCGCAGGATGCCCTTGTCGCCGTCGATGAAAGTGACGGCACTGCGGCAGGCGCCCGTGTTGCCGTAGCCGGGATCGAACGTGACGAGCCCGGTGGTGTCGCGCAACTTTCGGATGTCGATCGCGCGTTCGTGTTCGGAGCCCTCGAGGATGTCGAGTTCATACGTCTTGCCTCCGACGCGAAGCTCTGCCTTGTCTGCCATGGCGGGACCCCTTCCTCGATCGAGAGAGAACTGTGCGTGAACGATTCCGAACCTAGCCGACACGTGCGGTCGCGACACCCCGCGAGAGCGACCGGCGAGGCTCGCCGTCCGCTCGTGTTTCGGCCGACCTGCGTTCGATCCGAAGCGGAATCTCCGCGCGTGCGTCAGGGAGTGATCTCTCCGCCCGACTCCGCGTCGCGAGACGAAGCAATTCGTGGGACGACGACCACGAGCGCTCTCCGGCCGCGGCGTGCATCGGCGACCACCTCGACGCTCGCGTGCTCACCGATGCGCGGGAGATCACGCCGGCGAGCGATCAGCGCCCGTCCGCCCTCCGCGAAATACCGCGCGACGTCTTCACCGTGTTCGAACGCCTTCACCCGGCGATTGCCGTAGTAGGCGATTCCTCCGATCAGGCCGCGTTCGCCGAGCAGGCCGATCGGCTCGCCGTCCGGCACCCGGGCCGCGGCCGCTTCCGCGATGGCACGCGGTGACTTTTCGGAATCGAGCGCGCGGAAAGCGCCGGCGAACAGCACGAGTTCGATCCCGAACACGCTGGCGACGCCGATCGTGAGCCGTCGTCGCGAGGCCAGCACGGCGGGAAGCGTTCGGGACTGCCGAAACGCCACGATGGTTGCGACGAGCAGCAGCGCGATCGCGAATCCGACCGCTCGCGGGAGAGGCACCGGCAGCCACGGGCCTGCGATGGCCAGCGCGCCCCCCGCGGTCGCGCCGATCGCCGCGAGTCCGAACAGTCCGCGCGCAGCCGCCGGCCCGAGCGTCGAACCGCGGTCGACCGCGCGCGCCAGCAGGTCGGCGCTGAGCAGCGCCGTCGCAGGAAGCGCGGGCAACAGATAGAGCGAACGCTTTCCGGCCGAGAGCGAAAAGAAGAGCAGGGTGACACCGATCCACGTCAGCAAGAAGCGCCACGCGCGCGCGCGTTCCGGATCCGCCCCGGGCACGAAGACGGCACGTCGCGCCTCGAGCCAGAGCGCCGGCCAGACGAGCGACCACGGCAGCGCGCTGATTGGAAAGTTCCAGAGAAAGTAATGCCACGGGCGCGCGTGTGCCGTGCCCTTCGCGAAGCGTCCGAACAGGTTGTCGACGATCGCGTGATCGAAGTAACCGGCGGGTGCGAGGCTGACCGAGGCCGCCGCCCAGGCGAGACCGGGCGCGATCGAGAGCAGCGCGTACCGCGGCGCGAAGAGGCGTCGAAGCAGACGCAATTGCCGTTCGAGCGCGAGATCGACGGCGATCACGAGCGCCGGGATCAGCAGCCCCACGGGTCCTTTGGTCAGCACGGCGAGGCCGAGGCAGGTGTGCATCAGCATGGTCGCGCGCGTCACGCCGGTTGCGGGCGCCGGGACGGCTTCGTGCGAGACGTCACTCCGGCGCACGAGCCACCAGTACGCGGCGAGCGCGCCGGTTTCGAAGAGTGTGAGCAGCGGATCGAGCTGCGCCCGTCGCGCGAGGTGCGCGAACTCCTGCGTGGTCAGCAGAAGCAATGCGGCGAGTGGCGCCGCGCGCACACCGATCCATGCGTGACCGAAGATCGCGAGCAGGGCGACGCAGGCGATGCCGGCGAACGCGGAGGGAAGTCGCGCGGCGGTTTCCGTGACGCGACCGAAGACGGTTCCGGCGAGTGCGGCGGTCCAGAAGTAGAGCGGCGGTTTCTGATCGTAGACCGCGCCGTTCAAGTGCATCACGAGCAGTCCGCGCGCACCGTGTTCGAACGATCGCACTTCCTCGGCGACCTGCGCGTAGCGTGGTTCGTCGGGCGCCCAGAGACCGATCGCGCCGAGGCCCGGCAACAGCAGCAGCGCGGCCGCAAGAACGACTCCGGCCACGCGGTGCAGCTTCCGAACCTCGGCCACGCTGGTTCCTCCGAGCGGCCCCGGGCGGGGCGATGGTCGTGAATGCGGAGGCCGCGCGCGCCCGTGCGCCCTCGCTCTGAAGCCGGCGTGAAGGCGGCGGGCTTCCCATCGCCGGCGCCGCGTGCGACGGTACCCGTGCCTTCGAGGAGGTCGCCATGAGCCAGCCCCGGTCCGGAACGCCCGCCCACGAGTTTCTCGCCCGGCTTCGCAGCCATCCCGTGCAGCCGGTCGAGATCTCGCGCTTTCTCGACGCGCTCGCGCCCGCGGAACGGATCGAAGCGATCCGTGCGGCGGGACGCGGTGAACAGCGCAGGCTCTACGAGGCGGTGAAGGGCGTCGCCGAAGTTCGGCTGGTCGATCTGGTTCGTCCGGATCGCGCCGATCTCGAAACCGTCCGCCATTTTGGACGCAACACGTTGCCGGCGTTCACACACTTCGAAAAGCGCTTCTGCCGGCCGCGTGGAGCCGATCGGCAGCGCCCGCACGAGCTGCACGGGTTCAACTTCCAGACCATGTCGTTCGTCACCGGCCCGGGATACTTCGTCGCCCGCGAAGCGCCGGGCGCGCCGGAGGTGTGGATCGACTACCGAACGGTTCCGTCCGAACACCCGGCGGGCTGGCCCGAGATTCGCACCAACGACCGCGGTCTCGGGCGACTCGTCTACGGCAACATGGTCGACACGCTGCGCCGCGTTTCCGAGCACGTGACGGTGGGCTCGGCGGCGCGCGGCGGCAAGGATCTCGGCAGCTGGTTCCTGCTGTGTCGCGAAGCCTGATCGCGGTCGCTGTCTGCTCGCTGCTGGCGGTCGCGCCGTCCGCCGTTCGTGCACAGGACGATGCGGTGCGCACCTATGTCGCGACACATCCGGGTGTCGGTGACGACGATCTACTCGGCGTCTCGCTCGGCGACGATCTCGAACGTGTGCTGGTCGTGCTTCGCAACCCCGACGCCGGGTTCTCGCCGATCCACCTCCGCGTGCGCGAATCGCGCGCGGGAGGCCTCGAGGAGTGGCCGCGCGACGAGATCGAACGGCGCGCGAACGAAGCCCGGGGCACGCTGCTGATCGACTTCGAGTCGCGCTGCGGTCGGCCGAACGAGAGCCCGGGCGGCTGGGTTCACCTGCGCGACGGGCGCACGGATGCGTTCGACTTGCAGAGCTTCGCAAACGGATGTCGGCCGGAGACGAGCAGTTTCGAAACGCGCGATCACGCCGCACTGAGAGAGGTCGGAAGCTGGCTCTATCGACCGATCGGACACGGCCGATTTCGCTACGGCGCGCTGACGTTCGATCACTGGCACGACGCCTTCGCGGCGCCGACGCAGCAGGCCACGCTTTCGCTCTTGCAGCAAGAGGTCGATCGAAACCCCGGTGACGCGCGCGCACGGCAGTGGCTCGCGGTCGTACTCGACGCGGGCGCGCAGCGACGGCGGGCGCAGGAGATGCTCGAGCGCGCGGCGCTACTCGATCCCGACTGGCGCCTCCCGCTCGAAAACCTGCGCGTGCTGCACGCGCTGCAGGGCGATCGCCCGGCCGTGGTGAAGCTCGACGATCGGCTGCGCGCACTCGATGGTCGCTCGCGTCCGGCCGTGTCCGCGCCGGCCCTGCGATGACCGAGACGCCCGTTCTCTCGGTCGTCGTGCCCGTGCACGACGAGATCGACAACCTCGCGGCGCTGCACGACGAACTCGACCGCGCGCTGAAGTCGTTGCCGGCCACCGAAATTCTGCTGATCGACGACGGCAGCCGCGATGGAAGCCTCGAGCGGATGTACGAGATCGCGAAGCGGGACGAGCGCGTTCGGGTGATCGCGCTGGATCGAAACCACGGACAGACCGCCGCGCTCGATGCCGGATTCCGGGCCGCGCGCGGCGAGTTTCTGTGTACCCTCGACGCCGACCTGCAGAACGATCCCGCGGATCTTCCGCGCCTCTTCGCGTTGCTGGGACAGGCGGACGTGGTCAACGGCGTTCGGACCGAACGCAACGACTCCTGGCTTCGCAAGCTCTCGTCGCGCGTCGGAAACGGATTCCGCAACTGGATGACCGGGGAGTCGGTGACCGACGTCGGTTGTTCGCTCCGCGTGATGCGGGCGGAGTTCGTGCGCCGGGTGAAGCTCCATCGCGGCATGCATCGCTTCCTGCCGACGCTGCTGAGGATCGAAGGTGCGCGCGTGATCGAAGTGCCGGTGTCGCATCGTCCGCGCCGCGCGGGTCGATCCAAGTACGGCGTCGGCAATCGGCTCTTCGTCGGTCTGGTCGACGTCTTCGCCGTGCGCTGGATGCAGGATCGCGCGCTTCGCTATCGGGTCCGCGAGTGACGCTCGTGCCGGCGCGGCTCGCCTGCGCGTGGTTCGCTGCCCTCGCATTGTTCGCGCTCGGAACGCGTGATGCCTGGCCTCCCGACGAGACGCGTTACGCCGACGTCGCGCGTGCGATGCGGGCGGGCGAGGGCCTCGTGGTTCCCCGCCTGCACGGCGAGACCTACGGCGAGAAGCCGCCGCTCTTCTTCTGGGCGACCGCGCTGATCGCCGCCGCGGGCGTTCCGCTCGGTGCGGCACCGCGCGCGGTCTCCGCGCTGGCGGCACTCGGCACGCTCGCGCTCGTGCCGGGGCTCGCGCGGCGACTCGGAAGGAATCGACGCGAGAGCGGGCGAGCCGGGTGGATGCTCGCGACGAGTCCGCTCTTTCTCGCCTGCGGGCTGGTGGGGCTGCTCGATGCCACGTCGGCGGCACTCGTGACGGCTGCGGTGGCGGCGAAGGTCGCGCGGCGCGACGCAGCGCGCGGCTCGCGGTTCGCGCTGCTGATCGCCGAAGGCGTCGCGATCGGCTTCGCGCTGCTCACCAAAGGGCCTGTTCTCTTGCTCTTCCCGCTCGGGCTGCGCCTCGGTGCACGTCTCGGCCGCGAGGGTCGAGGTCATCGCGCGGCGTTCGATCGCAGCGATCTCGTCTCGTTTGCACTGGCCTTCGCGCTGGCGGCGGCGTGGCTGCTGGCTGCCGCGTCGGTCGCCGGAGACGACTACGTTCGCTCGATCACGCTCGGGCAACTGGTGCGTCGCGTTTCCGGCGACGCGCCGCACCTGCGTCTGCCCGGCTTCTTGCTGGTCGCGACGCTGGTCGGGTTCCTTCCCTGGATTCTCGCCGCGCGGGTTCCGAAGCGTCCCTTCGAGCGGCCGTCGGCCGACACGGGAGCCCTGCTCGGCTGGTGGCTGCTTCCGCTCCTGCTGCTCTCGACGCTGCGCACGCAACAACCGCAGTATGCGCTGCCCGGCATTCCCGCCGCGGCCATTCTGTTCGCCCCGCTGCTCACGAACGTGGGACCGGGAACGCGGCGTGCGATCGGTGCGGTTGCGACACTTCTCGGTGTCGCACTGGTGGCCGCGGCCGGGCTCGCGCCGCGCCTGCTCGCCGCGATGGGGCCGGGCGACGTCGTCGCGGTTTCTCTCGCGTCCGATCCGCTGCTTCGCGCGGCCGCTGCCCTCGCCGGGCTGGTCCTGCCGGGAATCGTGTGGTTTCCGCGAAGGCGATTCGCGCCGGGATCGGTCGATCCGACGGCTCGTGATCTCGGCCTGCCATTCGCTCGCACCGCCGTCGCGCTCGCGGTGCTCGCCGGCGCAGCGGTGGTGGCGCTGGGCCGGATCGATCCCTGGATCTCGGGGCGTGCGATCGCGATGCAGCCGGCAGTGCGCGAGGCGCCACGGCTGGTGGCGCCCGGCAGCCTTCGGAGCGCGATCCGGGTGTCGAGCGGAAGGATCGACGTCGGCGAACTCGCGGAAGACGGTCTCGCGGACCGGTTGCGAGCGGATCCCGGACTGGTGGCGCTGGTCTGGGTGCGGGATCTCCCGCGCCTTGGACTCGCGCCCGGTGACGTGGAACTGCTGAGCCGAGGGGTTGCCCGCGGGCGCGAGCTGGTCGCGCTGCGTGCGACACCGAACAGTGTTGGGGAAGAAAGCACGAACGCGGCCCGCGCGCCGGCGGAGCCGATCACCCGCCCGCGCGTTTCACCGTGAATCCGAGGTTCGCGAGTTCGCCGATCACCACGTCGCAGTGATCGCCCTGGATTTCGATCGTGTGATCCTTGACCGAGCCGCCGCTTCCGCAGCGTCGCTTCAGGTCGGCGGCGAGTCGCTGCAAGCGCTCCTCGTCGTACGGAATGCCGGAGATCGTCGTCACCGTCTTGCCACGCCGTCCGCCGACCTCGCGTCGCACGCGCACCACTCCGTCACCGCGGGGCGCGCGCGGCGACGCACGGCAGATGCACGCACCGGCCGGACGACCGCAGAGCCCGCAATGCCGGCCGTGTCGCGTGGAGTACACCGTTCGTTCGCCGTCGCGACTCATCGGTCGTCCGGCCGGCGGGCCGCGAGGCCGAGCCGCCGATGCTCGACCATCACACAACGGTCTTGCACCACGGTGATTCCGGCCTCGCGAAGGCGCGCCGCGGACGCATCGTCGCGCACGCCGAGCTGCAACCAGACGCCGCCGGGCCGCTGCGGCAGAGCGAGCATCTCGTCGGCATGTGCGGCGACGTGTGCGGAGGCGCGGAAGACGTCGATCAGATCGATGGCGACGTCGACGTCGCGGAGCGAGGCGAAGGCCCGTTCGCCGAGGCAGCGTTCGAGTTTCGGGTTGACGGGCACGATCCGGTAGCCGTGTTGCTGCAGGTAGCGCGCGACGCGCCAGGACTCTTCGTTCTCGCCGTCCTTCAAGCCGAGTACGGCGATCGTACGCGTTCGTTCGAGCAGTGCGCGCATCGTCGCGTCGTCGGCATCGAGCATCGGATCCTCCCGCGTTCGCTTCGCCGCGGTGTCTCGACACGCCGTGGCGTGGCTTCTACCGTACGGCCCGATGTCGTTTCTCGCCCGTCTCGCCCGATTCCTCGGTGCCCTCCTGTGTTCGTCGCTGCTGGCACCCGTCGCGAGGGGAGAGCTCGACGACCCGATTTCGCGCCTGCGCACCACCGTCCTGCCGAACGGCCTCACGGTGCTGACGCTGGTCGATCCGGCGACTCCCGTCGTCTCGTACCAGACCTGGGTTCGCGTCGGCTCGCGCGACGAAACGCGATACACCGGCATCGCGCATCTCTTCGAACACATGATGTTCAAGGGATCGCGGCACATCGCACCCGAGCAGCACGCGCGGTTGATCGAAAATCGCGGCGGGCGAGTCAACGCCTTCACCACCAGCGACGTCACGGTCTATCACCAGGACGTGACGCCCGAAACGCTGCCGCTCGTGGTGGATCTCGAGGCGGAACGCTTCGGCTTTCTCGAAGTCGACGAAAAGATGCTGACCAGCGAGCGCGAGGTCGTGCTCGAAGAGCGCCGGCTGCGCACCGAAGACGACCCGGAAGGCCGCCTGCTCGAAGCGTTGCTGGCCCTCACCTTCACCGCGCATCCCTATCGCTGGCCGGTGATCGGATGGCGCAGCGACGTCGAGGCCGTCACGGTCGAGCACTGCCGCGAGTTCTTTCGCACCTACTACGCGCCCAACAACCTGCTGATCGTCGTGGTCGGCAGCTTCGACGAAGACGATCTGTTGCGCCGAATCACGAAGGCGTACGGGTCTCTGTCGCCGGCGCCCTCGATCCCGCGCAATCCGACCGTCGAACCCGAGCAGCGGGGCGAGCGGCGCGCGGTGGTGCGCTTCGACGTGCGCAGCCCGATCGTCGCCGCGGCCTGGCAGGCGCCTGCCACCGGTCACGTCGACGGAGATGCGCTCGACGTTCTCGCGCAACTGCTCTCGGGCGGGCGATCGAGCCGTCTGCATCAGCGACTGGTTCGTACGGAGGCGCAGGCGCTGCAGGCGCAGGGCGGTTACTGGGAGATGCACGGCGCGGGACTCTTCTACGCGTTCGTCGCCGTCCGACCCGATGCCTCGGCCGATCGAGCCGAGGCGCTGCTCTTCGAGGAAGTCGAACGCCTGCGCCGCGAGGCGCCGCCCGCGGACGAGCTGGCGAAGGCGAAAAAGCAACTCGAGGTGGGGCTCGTCTCGGGTCTGGCGACGACGCACGGTCTCGCCAACCGGGTGGGGGGCGAAACGGTGGCCTTCGGGCGGGTTCGCCCGCTCGCCGAACGACTCGCGTCGCTACAGGCGGTGACGGCGGACGACGTTCGGCGGGTCGCGAATCTCTGGCTCGCGCCGGACCGGCGCAACGTCGTCCGGTTGCTCGCGACAGAGACGGCGGATCGCGCATCGACGCCCGCAGCGACGAAATCGCCGGCACGGGCGAGGCGTTCGTGAGTCGCGCGGGGTACGCGAACCGGCTGCGCGCGCTCTTGCCTGGCCTCGCGGCGAGCGCCGTCCTCGGCTGCGGCGCGCTGCGCGTGCCCGTGTGTGAGGAGTCGCCTCCCGCGGTCGAGGATCGCCCGGTCGTTCCTGCCGAGCGGTTGCAGCGCAGCCGACTGGAGAACGGGGTCGAGGTTCTCGTGCTCGAGGATCATCGTCTGCCACGCGTCGCGTTCGGACTCGTGCTCCGTCGCGGTGCCGCCAGCGAGTCGATCGCCGAGGCCGGGGTCGCGAGCTTCATGTCGGAGTTGATGCAGCGCGGGGCCGGTGATCGCGACGCGCTGGCCTTCGCCCGCGCGGTGGACGAGATCGGCGCGTCGTTCGACGTCGACGCGGAGTGGGATGCCGTCTCGGCGAGCATTGGCGGACTTTCGCGCGATGCAGACGGGTTGCTGCCGCTGCTGGCGGATGCCGTGCTGCGCCCCCGCTTCGATCGAACGGAAGTCGCGCAGGCGCGTGCCGAACGACTCGCCGCGCTCGCGCGAACGAGGGACGACCCCGGGGCGCTGCTTTCGAAACATCTCGCCCGCGCGCTATA
>CAZDHU010000082.1:0-31256 GCA_964505355.1 uncultured Myxococcaceae bacterium
TCGTGGCGGTGTCGTTCGTCGAGTGCGGCGATCTGACGTCGGGCGCCGTGCAGCGCGCGCGCGTTCGCGAACGATTCGGCCTCGACGCGCCGGCGCGCGCTCACGTCTTCCAGCGCGACGAGCGATTCGCCCGCCGCGAACGAGCCGAGGCGGCGCACGATCACCCGCCGCTCGTCGTTCGGATCGGGCCCCGCCAGCACGCGTTCGATCGGTTCCTCGTCGACGGACGACGCGTCGATCCCGTGCGCGAACAGCGCCGCGAAGGAAGTGCCCTCCGCCGCGGCCGCACTCGCGAGGCCACAGATCCACGCCCCGCGCTCGCTGATGCGCGCGATCGTGCCGCCTCGCACGAGCACGACCCCCTCGGCCAGCCCTTCGGCGACCTGCCAGAACCAGTCTGCGTCCTTGCCGGCCAGAGCGGCCAGCCGGGTCGCGGCGTCGTGCATGCGTCCTCCGGGCCTCGTGGCCCCGGTCGTCGCGCCCGGTATGTTCCCGCGACGTCAGCGTCGGTCTCGCACCGATCCCCCGCTTCATCGCCTCGCAGAAGGGCGGCCTTTAGCCGGCTTTCCGAGTGGAGTCGCGAGCTTTGGCGTGGAGTCGCGAGGTTTGACCGTTTCCGGGCGAGCGGTAGCCAGCCAGCGCATGAAGGCCCTCGTGGACGGCCTGAACCGCCACGCACGCCTCTATTACGTCGAGGATCGCCCCGAGCTCCCCGACGCGGAATACGACCGCCTCTTTCGCGAGCTGGAGGCGCTCGAGGCGGCGCATCCCGATCTGATCTCGCCCGATTCGCCGACGCAGCGGGTCGGCAGCGCGCCGGCAGAAGGCTTCGCGCCCGCGCCTCACCGTGTGCCGATGCTCTCGCTCGACAATGCGATGAACGAGGCCGAGTTCCGGGCCTTCGACGAGCGCGTGCGGCGCTGGCTCGGCAGCGACGCATCGGTCGCCTACCTCGGCGAACCAAAACTCGACGGCGCCGGCGTCGAGCTGGTCTACGAAGCCGGGATGCTCGTGCTGGCCGCGACCCGCGGCGACGGCCGCACGGGCGAAGACGTGACCGCGAATCTCCGGCAGGTCTGGTCGGTGCCGATGCGGCTCGCGACGGCGCAGCCGATTCCGTCGCGGGTCTCCGTGCGTGGCGAAGTGATTCTGCCCCTCGCGGCGTTCGAGCGGCTCAACCGGGCGCGGATCGAACGCGGTGACGAAGCGTTCGCGAACCCGCGCAACGCCGCTGCGGGCTCGTTGCGGCAACTGCACGACGTCGATCGGCGCCGTCTCGGCGCGCTCGAGTTTCGGGCCTACGCGATCGGAGAGGGTGTGCCCGAAGGCATCGAGACGCAGGGCGCGATTCTCGACACGTTGCGCGCGTTCGGCTTTCACGTCAGCGAGGAGTGCGCTCGCTGCGACGATCTCGAAGCCGCCCTCGCCTTTCACGCCCGTCTGCTCGAAGCGCGCGAGGATCTGCCGTACGAAACCGACGGCGCCGTGTTCAAAGTCGACCGGCTCGATCTGCAGCGTGAACTCGGCGAGCTGCCGCGCGCACCACGCTGGGCGATCGCTTTCAAGTTTCCGCCGCGCCAGGAGCTGACGGTGGTCGAGGCGATCGAGGTGCAGGTCGGACGCACGGGCGCGCTGACACCGGTCGCGAGGCTTCGCCCCGTGCGCGTCGGCGGCGTCACCGTCTCCAGCGCGTCGCTGCACAACCAGGACGAACTCGATCGAAAAGACGTGCGAATCGGCGACGCGGTGATCGTGCAGCGCGCGGGCGACGTGATCCCGCAAATCGTCGGCGTCGTGCCCTCGCAGCGACCGCCCGGAACGACGCCGTTTCGCATTCCCGCACGGTGCCCGGTTTGCGGCACCGACGTCGTGCGCGTCGCGGGCGAGGCGGTGACGCGTTGCCCGGGTCTCGATTGCCCGGCGAAGCTGGAGAACCGGCTGCTGCACGCCGCGCAGCGCCGCGCGCTCGACATCGACGGCCTCGGCGAAGAACTCGTCCATCAACTGGTCGCACGCGGTCTCGTCACGCGGCCGAGCGACCTCTTCACCCTCGATGCCGGGACGCTCGCTGCGCTGCCGCGCATGGGCGAGAAGAGCGCGACGAGCCTGCTGGCGAGTCTCGCGCGCGCCCGATCGACGACGCTCGCCCGCCTGCTCTTCTCGCTCGGCATTCCGCACGTCGGCGAAGGCGTGGCCGATCTGCTGGCCACGCACTTCGGCGATCTCGATCCGCTCGCGAGCGCGAGCGCCGACGAGATCGACGCCGTGCCGGGAATCGGCGAAACGATCGCCCGCGCGGTCGCCGACTACTTCGCCGCACCCGGGCATCGCGACGAAATCGAGCGGCTTCGTGCGCACGGCGTGCACTGGCCGCGCGGCGCCGCGCGACGCAGCGACGGCCCCCTCGCGGGCAAGACGTTCGTGCTGACGGGCACGCTCGCCGGCCGCACGCGCGAAGCCGCGAAGACGGCGCTCGAAGCGCTCGGCGCGCGCGTCGCGGGCTCGGTCTCGAAGAAGACGAGCGCGGTCGTCGCCGGCGCCGATCCCGGCAGCAAGCAAACGAAGGCGCAGGAGCTGGGCGTCCCGATCCTCGACGAAGCCGCCTTCGAGCGACTGCTCGAAGCGCCGGAAGACGGCATCGCCCCGCCCGAGTGATGGCTGCGGGCGGGGCAACCCTTCGCCCCTACTCCGAGAGGCTGCGCGCGAGCGTGATCCGCGTGGTGCCGATTTCGCGCGTGGTCCCCCGTCCGACGAGGGCGTGACGCTGCAGACTGCGGCCGAAGGTGGGAAAGTACGGCGCGCGTTCGCAGCGCCAGTCGAGCCCGGGCGCGAGATCGATGCGCAGCCAGCGCCCGTCGGGCAGCCGCAATCGCGCGATGCGGCCATCGAGTCGCGGTTCGAGGCCGGGCGCGAGCGGCAGCGCCGCGCGCACGGGGCGCAGGTGACCTTCGAGTCGATCCTCGATCTCGACCGCGTCGTCACGCACACGAAAGAGGCGGCGATGCGTCGTGTCCGGAGTCGCCCAGCCGGCGCAGGTCGCTTCGGCGAGCGCTTCGGCCGCCGCGTCCGGCGAGACGGAGATCACGCGGACGCGAGGCCGCCCTCCGACGCGATGCGCACCCCAGAACTCCGCCTGGTCGAAGCCGTCGATTTCGAGCGTCGCGTGCGAACGAGTCGCGCGAGAGAGGTCGCGCAGCGGACCGGGCACGTATTCGCAGACGCCTGTGTCCGTGATCACACGCGCGCTGCCGACCGTGAGCTCGAAAGCGAGCGCGTCGCCATGCGCGTGTCCGGGCTGATGCGCGGGCGACGGCCCGGCGAGCGACGCCAGCAGCACGAAGGGACCGCGCTCGAGGCGAGCGAAGCCCGCCGCATCGAGTACGCCCGGCTGCGGCGGCCCCTTGCGCGCGACGCCGAGTCGCGTGGCACGCCCCTCGAGCGCCACCGGCGGATGCGCGATCGCGAGCGCGGAATCGCCGAAGAGCGCGAGCTCGCCGTCGGGCAGCGTGAAGACCCCGAGGGCACCGAGCATGCGCGCGGCCACCGCTTCGAGCGCAGCGATCAATCCCGGCGAGAACGCGACGCCGGCTCGCTGCAGATTGAGAAGATCGAGGACGTTTTCGAGCAGCAGTGCGTGGTAGGTGGGCGTTCGCTCTTCGTGCGCACCGTCAGAGAGGATCTGCGTCGCGAGCTCGCGTTCGAGCCGCGGGCCGAAGGCGCGCCAGCGTTCGGCGGCAGGCCCGGCGAGTGCATGGCCCGCGAAGACCAGCGCGATCAGATTCCAGAGGTAGTGATTGCCGAGCAGGTGCGTTTCGAGCGCCCCGGCGAGTGTGTCGAGCTGCGCGCCGAGCGAGCGCAAAATCCGTTCGCCCGTCGCGTCGCCGAGCGGCAGCGCACCCGGCGTGAGCGCGCAGCGCAGCCAGTTGAGCGTGCGCAGCGAGATCGGCGCCGCATCCCAGCCCACGCCTTCCGTGTGCCGCTCGATCCAGTCGATCACCACCGCACGCCGTGCGTCGGCGGTCAGGCCGGGATGTCGCAGCCAGTCGAACTGATGGAGGTGGTAGGCGAAGAGCGGCCCGTGCCCGGTGAACTCCCAGTCGGGTCCGGCCACGAAGACCGCCTCGCGGGCAATCAGGCGAAAGCGTCGCCAGCCATCGCTGAACGCGTGCGGCGGTGAAGGCAGAAACGGCACCGCGGACGCGCCGAGCGCAAGCGCCGGCACCGGGCCGTCGAACGCTCGCGGACCCGGCCGGCCGCGAAGCTGAAGGCGCAGTTGGCCGACGATCTGCGCGGCCCGCAGCCTGCGCACGGTTCGCAGGGCGCGACCGAGGTTCATTCCGTGCGCTCCGGCCGCGTGCGACCGTGCGCCCGCATCGACACCGCACGCGCGTAGACCGCGCGTCGCGAAAGCCCGAACTGCGGCGCGAGGCGTGCGGCGCAGTCGCGCGCAGATTCCCCGGCGCGAAGCGCCTCGCGCAGTGCGCCCTCCAGATCGAGCGAGTCCACCGGTGACGCGTCCGCCGAAGGCCCGCCGGCCGCGGCCGCGCATTCGCCGACGTCTCTGCCGATCGCGCTCTTCGTCGCCTCCGGCGCTCCGTCGACGACGATCGTCACCTCGCCCCGCGTTCCGCCGGCAAAGCGCTCGCGCAGCGCGCCGAGCGATCCGTGCGCCACCTCTTCGTGCAGCTTCGTCAGCTCGCGGGCGACGCAGGCCGCGCGATCGTCCAGCGCGTCGCGCAGCGCATCGAGCGTCGCGGGCAGTCGGACTGGCGACTCGAAGAGAACCAGCGGATGTGACACCGAACGGTGTCGGGCGAGCAGGGCACGGCGCAGCCCCGCGCGACGCGGCAGAAAGCCGAGGAAGGTGAAGGCGTCGGCGCGAAAGCCCGAGACGGTGAGCGCCGCCAGCACCGCGCTCGCCCCGGGCACGGGCGAGACCTGGTGTCCGTCCTCGAGTGCGGCGGCCACGAGCCGCGCCCCGGGGTCGGAGACCAGCGGCGTCCCCGCGTCGGAGACGAGCGCGACGTCGCCGCCCGTGCGCAACACGTCGAGCACTTCGCCCAGCCGCGAGGCCTCGTTGTGGGCGTGCAGGGAACGCGGCCGGGCCGCGACGCCGTGTCGATCGAGCAGCACGCGGGTGCGGCGCGTGTCCTCGGCCAGCACCAGGGTGGATTCGCGGAGCACCCGCAGCGCGCGCAGCGTCACGTCTTCGAGATTGCCGATCGGCGTCGCGACGACGTGCAACGTGGCCATGGGGTATGGTGGTGCTCTCCTCGCCCCGCCGGTCCCCGCGGAGTCACTCACATGCCCGTCGATTCGTTCGATGGCCGCCGCGCGTTCGGGGCCGAAGGCGAGGCGCGCGCCGCCGCGCACCTCGCGGGCCGAGGCTATCGCATCCTCGCACGCAACGTCCGCGCGGACGGTGTCGAGATCGATCTCGTCGCACGATGCGGCAGCACGATCGTCTTCGTCGAAGTCAAAGCGCGTCGGTCGCGCTGGCTCGGTGCTCCCGAAGAAGCGGTCGATGCCCGCAAGCAGGCGCGTCTCGTGCGCGGCGCGCTGGCATGGATGGCGAACACAGCGGTTCGCGCGCAGCGCATTCGATTCGACGTCGTCTGCTGCGAATGCGATGCGACGAACCGCTGGACGCTGCGTCATCTCGAAGCTGCCTTCGACGCGAACGGTTGACCGGGCGGTGGAATCGGGTGTCCGTGCCGGATCGCGACCGCGTGGTTGCCGGCGTTCGCCGGCCGCGAAACGGCGCTCCGGCCACCCGATGAGACGCCGACGCAGAACGCGTCTCGGTCGCTGACTTCGCATCCACTCCGGCAACGGACCGCCGCGGCGCATCCGGCGCGAGCCGGCGCACCGCCCCCCCGCTCACTCCGCCTTCGCGATCTCGTCGGCCGTGGCGGCCGCCGCCGTCCCGGGGTCGGTCGCGTCCGGCGCCACCAGCGAGGAAAGATCGCGGATCTTCGAGCGCAGCCGCGCCGCCTTGCCGCGCAGGTCTCGGAGGTAGTAGAGGCGCGCACGCCGCACGTGGCCGCGGCTCTTGATCTCGACCTTCTCGACGGTCGGTGACTCGACCGGGAAGATGCGTTCGACGCCCACGCCGTAGGAAATCTTGCGCACGGTGAAGGTGGCCGAAGCGCCGCCGCGCCGGCGACGGATCACGACCCCCTCGTAGACCTGGATCCGCTCTTTGTCGCCTTCCCGCACCTTCACGTGCACGCGCACCGTGTCGCCGGAACGGAACGGCGGCAGATCGCGACGGAGCGTGCCCTGCTCGACGAGGTCCATGGTCTTCATCGCTCTTCCTCTCTCTTCGCCACCCGCTCCGTGAGGTCGGGTCGACGACGCTGCGTGATCGCTCTTGCCTGCTCCGCGCGCCAGCGGGCCACCGCGGCATGATCTCCGGACCGCAACACGGCGGGCACGTCGAGCCCGCGAAACGACGCCGGCCTCGTGTACTGCGGCCCCTCGAGCAGACCGGACTGAAACGAATCGCTGCCCGCCGAATCGGGATTGCCGAGCACTCCCGGCCAGAGCCGCACCATGGCTTCGATCAGCACCATGGCCGGCAGCTCGCCGCCGGAGAGCACGTAATCCCCGATCGAAACCTCCTCGTCCACCACCAGGTCGATCACCCGCTGATCGACCCCTTCATACCGGCCACAGACCAGCACGAGCTGCGTCTGTTCGGCGAGTCGTGCGACCAGCGCCTGATCGAGCCGCCGGCCCTGCGGTGTCATCAACACCACCCGGGCCTCGGGGCCCCGCACCGCTTCGATCGCCGCCACCAGCGGCTCGGGCTTCATCACCATCCCCGGCCCGCCGCCGTACGGCGCATCGTCCACCGTCCGATGCCGATCCGCCGTCCAGTCGCGCAGGTCGTGCACCGCGATCTGCGCGATGGCGTGTTGCTGCGCGAGGCCGACGAAACTCTCACGCCGAAAGGCCGCGAAGAGTTCGGGGAAGATCGTGATCACGTCGATGCTATGCACCTGGGTTTCTCGCCTCCGGTCGCCGCCAGATCCGCGTTCAGACCGGATCGAGAAGCCCCGGGATCGGCTCGACGCGAATCGATCGCCCCGGCAGATCGATCTCACGCACGAATGCATCGACGGCCGGGATCAGATGTCGCTCGCCCTGCTCTCCTTCCACGACGAGAACGTCGTGCGCTCCCGTCTCCCACAACTCGCGCACCGTGCCGAGCGTCGTGCCGTCGGGCAGGAGCACCCGACATCCGATCAGCTCGAACCAGTAGTGCCCGCCGTCCTCCGGAGTCCCGATCTGCGCGGCGTCGGCCAGCACCCACCGGCCCCGCAGTGCCTCGGCCTGATCGCGATCGTCGACCGCCTCGAAACCGATCGTCACCTCTTCTGCGCGCCCGCGTCGCGCCGCCAGCACCCGCTTGCGCTCGGGCGGCAGCGGACCGTCTCCTTCTTCTTCATGCGCCAGCCAGAACTCGGACAGGCGCAGCAAGTTTTCCGGTCCGTCTCCAAGCCAGCGCACCCGCAGCGCGCCCTGAATTCCGTGCGCTCCGATCACCCGGCCGAGGGTCACGAACCGGCGCGGCCGCCCGGGATCCGGCCGGCAGGGCTCCTCGCCCATCACCGCGCGACCGGACCGCGGCTCAGTCGACGATCTCGAGTCGCGAGTCGGCACCGACCTGCGAGGCCGCGAGCACCGCTCGCATGGCCTTCGCGACGCGCCCCTGGCGGCCGATCACCCGCCCGCGATCGCCCTCCGCCGTCTCGAGCTGAATCGTGCCGTCGACCTCGGTCACCTTCACGGCGTCGGCGTCGTCGACGATCGCTTTCGCAATGAACTCGACCAGCTCGATCGCGTTTCGCTGCGCCGACATCTCAGGCCGCCCCGGCCCCGGCGGCAGCCGCCTTCTTCGCGGTCCGGACCAGGTTGCGCACCGTCTCGCTGAGCTGCGCGCCCTTGCCCACCAGTGCGTCGACGCGGTCGACCTGCAGCTCGACTTTCGGGGGATTGCACTTCGGGTCGTACGTGCCGAGAAACTCGAGCGCTCGACCGTTGCGCTTGCTTCGTTCATCGAGCGCGATGATTCGATAGAAGGGGCGCCTCGTGGCGCCTGCGCGAAGAAGCCGAATCTTGACCATGTCGGAGAGGTCCTCCAGGACGCGTTCGGGCGAATCCCATCGAGCGGTCCGGATCAGCATCACGCCGACCGGCCGCGCCGAGCGAAGCACCGGGATGAGGGCCTGGGGCGAGAGCGTTGCGCCTCGCCGGCAAGCGAGCGCGCAACCTAGAGAAGTTGCCGCACGGGGTCAACCGCGCTCGAGCCCGAGGCGCTGCCTTTCTTTGCGTTCGGAGCAGTTCCGGCAGGCGTACTGCTCGCGGTGGGGGGTGCGCAGCCGCTCATAGCTGCGGTCGATCGCCACGCGCCGGACCGAGTCGGCCTCGAGGCCACAGAAATCGCAGCGCAGCGGCCCCGATCGATCGTCTCCGGACTCCTCGAACGCGGGGGAGTGGGTCATAGCCCGGGAAGCTAGAACCGACGGTCGCGATCGCCAGCCCTCCCGGCCGGCGAGGCGGTTTACGCGAGGCGAAACCGCAGGTCGCGTGGAGCGGCATCCCCGAACTCGCGGCGCAGGGCAGCGAGGATCCGCGGCCTGGACAGACCGAGCTCCTGCGACCAGACCGAGCCGTCGACTTCGGTCTCCAGCACGCCGTCGCGATAGAGCACGGGTCGCGAATGCCGCGCGGCCTCGGGCCCGACGATCTCGCCCCAGCGGGCATGAATCTCGACCACGCGCTGCGCGGCACCGAGCCCGAGCTCGTCGAGCATCCGCGGCACGAGCTCGCCCATGCTGACCGGCCGGGTGCGCCGAGTCGGCCGGCGCGCGCTCACGCGTCCTCCGCATCGTGCAGCCGGAAGAGCAGGCCGGTCGGAAGCTTGGGCAGAAAGAAGGTCGACTTCTGCGGAAGAATGTCACCGGCCGCGGTGACCCGGAAGACGTCCTCGGGCGCCAGCGCGTTGAGGTAGAGCGCGACCGCGCCGCGCCCCTCGCGCACGTCGTTCGCCGCGCGCAGCGCGTCCTTCGGAAACGAAATCGCTCCTTCGCGCACCGCGACTTCGTCGAGACCGAAAACACCGCCGATCACTTCATCGTGAATCGCGCGAATCGCGAGCTCGTCGCCCCGCCGCGGCCGATCGAACACGCGCAGCACCCCCGAGCCATCGTCGGCCGCGAAGGCCGGCGCCGGCGCGAGCGGCGCGAGGTGCGCGGCGAGCAGCGCAGGGATCGACGCCGGCCGGTCGATCGCGACGCGCGTCTCGTGCCAGCCCGCGAGTCGCGATCGGAAGGTCGCCTCCGTCGGCACCGGCCCTCGATTCACCACGCGATGAATGGGCAACAGCAGACTGCCCGGCGCGTAGGCGCTGGCGAAGTACGCGAGCACGAAGTCGGATGCGCGATCTCCGCTCGCAGTCGCGTCCCGCCGACACTGTTCTGCGTAGCCCAGCGCCGTTTCGTAGCGATGGTGTCCGTCCGCGATCACCACCGGGCGCGTCGCGAGAAATGCCTTCACCTGCGCATGAAGCGCCGGCTCGTCGAAGCGGTGGAGCACGTGTTCGATCCCGCCATCGTCCCGCGCACGCGCGATCGGATCGGTCGCGAATCCGCGCGCGAGTGCCTCGCCGAGCGCGCCCTCCTTGTCCTCGTAGAGCAGGAAGACACTCGACAGATTGGCGCGCGTCGCGCGCAGCAGCTTGAGCCGATCGGCCTTCGGTCCCGCGAGGGTGCGTTCGTGGGGCCGCACGATCCGCTTCTCGTAGGGTTCGAGGCGAAGCGCCGCGAAAAATCCCTCGCGCACGCGCGTCGTGCCGTCGGGCCCGACGTAGTGCTGGCGCAGGCCGTAGATCGCGGGCTTCGAATCGCGCAGCAGCACGCGCTCGCGCTGCCAGGCGTCGAGCGTCGCGGCGACCTCCGCGTAGTCGGTCGCCCCCTCCTCCGCGACTTCCTTCGTCAGCTCGAGCCGGATCGCGTTGTGCGGATCGCGCTCCCAGAAGACCCGTCGCTCGTCGGGCGTCACGACGTCGTACGGCGGGACGATCACCCGCGAGAGTTCGCAGCGCGCGGAGTCGTAGCGCAGGCCACGAAACGGACGGACGTCGGTCATGCAGATCCTTCCTTCACGGGGTTCGGGCGCGAGCCGGCCGGCGCGGCCGGGAGTTCGTGTCGCGAAGAATGACCGATCGCGGCGAGAACGTCCGCCGTCGCGATCGCGCCTTCGCGCAGCACGCGCACGATCGCCCCGCTCGCGTCGACGACCGTACTCGGGACGCCGGACGGTCCGGCGGCGTCGGCCAGCGCCGCCAGCGAACAGAGCCATGGTTGATCGATCGTGTCGCCACAGAGCGCAGCCGCCGCGACGCGAGTCGCCGCCGGCGGTTCGCCGTGCCGGTTCAGGCTGGTCGCCGTCAGCGGGCCTGTGCCCGCCGCCGCGAGCGAACGCGCCAGCGCCTGCGCGGCGGGATGCGCGGAGCAGCGCACGCCGACCGTCCCCTCCGCGCTCACGACGCCGGGCGCGAAACGCGACCGCGTGGCGAGGATCAGCGTCAGCGGACCGGGCCAGAACCGCGCGGCCAGTGCATCGCCTGTCGCCGAGCGCACGATCCCGTGCGCGTCGAGTGCGGCCGCGTCCGCCACCAGCACCGAGACGGGCTGCGCCGCACCGCGTCCCTTCCAGCGCGCGAGCCGTCCGAGGGCTTCTTCGCTTCGAGCGTCCGCGCCGAGGCCGTACAGCGTCTCGGTCGGATACGCGAGCAGCCCGCCGCGCCGCACGTGTGCGACCGCCTCGCCGATGGTGCGGAGCACGAAACCACTCAACGCGCGAGCGCGCGCCATGCGATGTCGCGCCGAACGTGTGCGCCTTCGAATCGAATCCGGTCGACGGCGGCGTACGCGTGTTCGCGCGCCGCCGCCACCGACTCGCCGCGCGCCGTCACGCCGAGCACGCGCCCGCCGGCGGTGACGAACCGGCCGTCGAGGCCTCGCTTCGTTCCGGCGTGGAAGACGACGACGTTCGAATCGCGCTCGGCGTCTTCGAGTCCGTCGATCGGAAGCCCGGTGCGGTAATCGCGCGGATAACCGCCCGACGCCATCACCACACAAACCGCCGCATCGGCCCAGTCGACCGCGACTGCGGCATCGAGCCGACCTCGCGCGGCGCCGTCGAGCAGCGGCACGAGATCGCTCTGCAGGCGCAGCATCAGCGGCTGCGTTTCGGGATCTCCGAAGCGCACGTTGAACTCGACCACGTTCGGCGTGCCCTGCGCATCGATCATCAGGCCGGCATACAGCACGCCGGTGTAGGGATGTCCATCGGCCGTCATGCCGCGAATCACGGGGCGAACGACTTCGTCGAGCACGCGCCGTTCGATCGCGGGCGTCAGCACCGCCGCCGGCGAGACGGCTCCCATGCCACCGGTGTTTTCGCCTTCGTCGCCGTCGAGCGCGCGCTTGTGATCCTGCGCGGCGGCCAGCGACACGATGCGTTCGCCGTCGGTGATGGCGTAGTACGAGCACTCTTCGCCGGTCAGCACGTCCTCGATCACGACCCGCGCGCCCGCTTCACCGAAGCGACGCTCTCCCATGCACTCGCGCAGCGCCCGCTCCGCCTGCTCGACGCTCGAACAGACCGCGACACCCTTGCCGGCCGCGAGGCCGTCGGCCTTGACCACGCAGCGCCCGTCGCGCGCCCGCGCGTGGGCGAGCGCCGGTTCGAGCGCATCGAAGAGCGCGAACCCGGCGGTCGGGATGCGGTGCCGGGCCATGAACGCTTTTGCGAACGCCTTGCTCGATTCGAGTTGCGCGGCGGCCTGCGAGGGCCCGAACACGGCGACACCGGCCTCGCGCAGCCGATCCGAGACCCCGGCCGCGAGCGGATCTTCGGGACCGACCACGACGAGATCGATCCCGTGCTCGCGCACGCTCCGCAGCAGCGCGGCGACATCGGTCGGACGGATCGCGGACAGCGCACGCGCCTCGCGCGCCATGCCATCGCTGCCCGGCGCCGCAAAGACCGCGGACACGCGCGGGCTGCGCGCGATCTTCCACGCCAGCGCGTGCTCCCGCCCGCCGCTGCCGATCACCAGCACGCGCATCAGCGCTGGCCTTGCGGCCGGCAGCGGCCGTGCCCCGAACTCCACGCGCCACCGGCGCGCTGCGCACCGCTGCGCGGCTTGCCGCCGATCACCAGCACGCGCATCAGTGGCGGAAGTGGCGCGTGCCGGTGAAGAGCATTGCGATGCCGAGGCGGTCGGCGGCGGCGATCACTTCGGAGTCGCGCGTCGAGCCTCCGGGCTGAACGACGGCGGTGGCGCCGGCGGCGACGGCGGTTTCGAGTCCGTCGGCAAAGGGAAAGAAGGCGTCGCTCGCGAGCACGCTGCCGGCGAGGGCATTGCCGACCCGCGCCGCCTTTTCGCGCGCCGCGTGTACGGCGTCGACCCGCGAGGTGGCGCCGCCGCCGATCGCGAGGGTGCGCCCCTCCGCCGCGAAGACGATGGCGTTGCTCTTCACGTGCTTGACCACGCGCCATGCGAAGCCGAGTGCGCGCAGCTCACCGTCTTCGGGTTTGCGTGCCGTCACCACGCGCGCGGCGGCGATCTCGTCGATCACCGCGTCGGCTTCCTGCACCAGCACGCCTCCGTAGACCTTCTTCCAGTCGGCTTCACGGCGATCGATTCGCTCGGGATGGAAACGCAGCAGCCGGCGATTCTTCTTCTTCTGCAGCAGCGCGAGCGCGTCCTCGTCGAACGATGGCGCGACCAGCACTTCGGTGAAGATCTCGTCGACTTCGCGCGCGGTGGCGAGGTCGAGCGCGCGGTTGACCACCACGATGCCGCCGAACGGCGACTCGCGGTCGGTGGCGAACGCCGCCTGAAAGGCTTCGCGCACGCTCGCACCGGTCCCCGCGCCGCAGGGCGTGTTGTGTTTGAGAATCGCGCACGCCGCCGCTTCGCGCGGATCGAACTCGCCGATCAGCGCGAGTGCCGCCTGCACGTCGACGACGTTGTTGTACGAGAGCTCCTTGCCATGCAGCACGTCGACCAGTTCGAGGAATCGCCCGTAGAGCGCGGCGCGCTGATGCGGGTTCTCGCCGTAACGAAGCAAGGCCGCGCGCGGCAGATCGACCGTGAGCCGCGCCGGAAAGATCGCATCGTCGCCCTCGGCTTCCTGCGCCGAGAGCCAGGCGTGAATCGCCGCGTCGTAGGCGGCCGTGCGCGCGAACGCCTTCAGCGCGAGGCGGCGCCGCGTGGCCTCGGAGAGCGAACCGCCCGTCGAACGCAGCTCGGTGAGCAACGCGGCGTAGTCCGCGGGATCGACGAGCACCGCCGTGAAGGCGTGATTCTTGGCGCAGGAGCGGATCATCGACGGCCCGCCGACGTCGATCTTCTCGATGCCTTCGGCGCGGGTCACGCCCGGCTTCGCGACGGTCTGCTCGAAGGGATAGAGATTGACCACGACGAGATCGATTTCCGGGATCCCGTGTCGTTCGAGATCGGCAGTGTCATCGGCCCGGTCGCGGCGCGCGAGGATTCCGCCGTGGATCTTCGGATGCAGCGTCTTGACTCTCCCGCCCAGCATCTCGGCGCTGCCCGTCAGGTCGGCGACTTCGATCACGCGAAGCCCTGCGCGTTCGAGGGCCTCGGCCGTACCGCCCGAGGCGACGAGTTCGACGCCGAGCTCGGCGAGCCCGCGCGCGAGATCGACCAGACCGCTCTTGTCGGAAACCGAGAGCAGCGCTCGCGCCACGCGGCGGAGCGAAGAGCAAGGGGACATCAGAACCTCCGGAGGTGTCCGAGAGAACGCCGGGAACGAAACCGCATGGAACGCCGGTAGAGAACCGGGGACGCGCGGTGCCGTCAACCCGCGGCGGGCGAGTCGACGAAGCGGCGCGGTACCCGCGGGCCAACCCGCACCAGCAGCTCGTACGGGATCGTTTCCGCGGCCTGCGCCACGCGCACGAGATCGATCCGTGCCCCGTCGAGTGCTCCGAAGACGAGTGCAGGATCGCCGAGCGCGACGTCCCGTCCCTCTCCGACGTCGAGCGTCAGGTAGTCCATCGAGATGCGACCGACGATCGGCCGCGCGGCGCCGGCAAGCCAGAGCGAGCCCCGGTTGCCGAGCGACCAGGGAACACCGTCGGCATACCCGGCAGCGACCGTCGCGATCATGGTCTCGCGCGGCGCCCGCCAGGTCGCCCCGTACCCCACGCCTTCGCCGGCCGACACGCGACGCAGGGCAACGACCCGCGCGATCAGACTCATTACCGGTGAGAGGTCGCTCGCGGAGGGCGGCGATTCGCCCGCGATCGGCCCCGAAAACGGCGAGACACCGTACAGCGCGAGCCCCGGCCGCACTGCGTTCGCCTCGGGCAAGAAATCGCCGGCCGCCCCGCCGAGCAGTCCGGCGGAGTTGGCAGCGTGCACCAGCAGATCGCGCGGCAGTGGCGCACAGGCAGCCAGCACCGCGCGCAGCGCGGCGAGCTGACGGTCAGCTTCGGGGGCACTCGGCTCGTCGGCGCGCGCGAGATGCGTCGCGATGCCGGCGAGCGCGAGATTCGACGACGCGCGGATCGCCGCCACCAGCGCGGGCGCAGCGGCCGGCGCGGCGCCCATCCTGCGCATGCCGGTATCGATCTCGAGATGCACGCGCATTTGCCGATCGCGACGTCGCGCGGCGCGATCGAATCGCGCGATCTCGGCCGCGTCCTGCAGGACCGCGATCGCATCGAAGGCCACTGCCGCCTCGGCCTCGGCATCGCTCGCCATCCCGCCGAGCAGCAGCACGTCGGCGTCGATTCCGGCCTCTCGCAGTGCGGCGAGTTCGTCGAGGCGCGCGACCGCAAAGCGCTCGCAGCCTTCGGCCCGCAGCGCGCGGACGACCGTGATCGCGCCGTGCCCGTAGGCATCGGCCTTGACCACCGCGATCATCGAGCGAGTTCCGGCCGCACGACGAAGTCGCGCGTGATTCGCGCGCAGGGCCGCGAGGTCGATGATTGCTTCGATCGGAGCGCCGGATTGCACCGCAGAAGAGTACGCGACGATGCATCGGCCGCGCAGCGGATGGCCCGCCGCCAAACCAGCGTCGTCACCGCGCATCGCGCGCGTCGTCGATCAGACGCGTGTGCGTGCGTGGTTTGACCGCCCCGAATCACTCCGTTAGCGTCGAACCACCGTCGCTGCGCGCGCCCATCGCGCCGTCGCACGAAAGACGAGCACGACCGTGAACGAACTCCCGCACCCCGGATCCACCCTGCCCATCCTGGTCAACGGCGAACGGCGCGAGATCGCGGCCGGCCACTCGGTGGCGGATCTGCTGGCCTCGCTCGGGCTCGGCAGCCGGCGGGTCGCGGTGGCGGTGAACCGGGCCGTCGTGCCCCGCGCGAACCACGCCCGACACGCGCTGGTGTCGGGCGACCGGATCGAAATTCTCGAAGCCGTGGGAGGAGGATGAATGTCCGACGGATATGCGATCGGAGCGCACCACTTCCACTCGCGCCTGATCATCGGCAGCGGCAAGTACGCCTCGATCGCCGAGAATCTCGCCTGCGCCGAGGCGGCCGGCGCGGAGATGGTGACCGTCGCGTTGCGCCGCGTGCCGCTGCCGGCGCGCGACGGCAGCACGCCGAAGGGCGAGAACCTGTACGACGCGCTGACCGCACGCGGGCTCGTGCTGCTGCCGAACACCGCAGGCTGCTACCAGGTCGAGGACGCGCTGGCCACCGCACGCCTCGGACGCGAGCTGCTCGGCACGCCGCTCGTCAAACTCGAAGTGATCGGCGACGAGCGAACCCTGTTTCCGGACACCACGGCGACGATCGAAGCGGCGAAGATTCTGGTCGCCGAGGGGTTCGTCGTGCTGCCGTACATCAGCGACGATCCGGTCGCCTGCCAGCGTCTCGCCGCGATTGGCTGCGCGGCCGTGATGCCGCTCGCCGCGCCGATCGGCTCCGGCCTCGGCATTCGCAATCCCGCCAACCTTCGGATCATCCTCGAAACGGTGGAAGTTCCCGTGATCGTCGACGCGGGCGTCGGCACCGCCAGCGATGCGGCGATCGCGATGGAACTCGGTGCCACCGCCGTGCTGATGAACACGGGCATCGCGGCGGCGAAAGATCCCGTGAAGATGGCGCGCGCGATGCGACTCGGGATCGAAGCCGGCCGTCTCGCCTTCGAGGCGGGTCGGATGCCGCGACGGCTCCACGCCTCCGCGTCGAGCCCGCTCGACGGACTCGCGAGCTTCTGAGCGCGTTTCGCCGACGAGGGCTCGCGCCGGAGCGTGGCCACGTGCGCGATGACCGTGCCCGGCCTCGAAGCGAATGAAGGCGATCGGGTGAGCCCGCCGCAACACGCTTCGATCGCGCGTCCCGTGCTCTGTCTGGTGACGGATCGCGCGACCGCGCGCGGACCGCTCGATGCGATCATCGAAGCGGCGGTCGAAGGTGGCGTCGATCGGCTGCAGATTCGCGAGCGCCACGCGCCGGGCACGGAGCTCGCGGGGGATGCCGCGCTGCTCGCCCTCGTCGACGGCTGGATCGCGGCCGCGCACCGCGGTGCGGCGGCCCGCCGTGGCCGCGTCGAGGTGATCGTCAACCGGCGCGCCGATCTCGCGCTCTCCGCCGGCGCGGACGGGGTGCATGCGGGCTTCGACGCCCTTCCCGTCTCGTCGCTTCGCGCGCTGCTCGGCGCTCAGCGTCTGGTCGGCGTCTCCTGCCATGACGCCGACGAGGCCGCCGCCGCCACGCGCGCCGGGGCCAGTTACGTCCATCTCGCGCCCATCTTCGCGCCGCACTCCAAGCACTCGACGCGCCCTCCGCTCGGACTCGGAGCGATCACCGACGCCCGCGCGCACGGCGCGGTCGTGATCGCTCAGGGAGGAATCGACGAGACGACGGCCGGCGCGGCGCTGCGTGCCGGCGCGGTCGGAATCGCCGTCACCGGCGCGATTCTCGGAGCGGACGATCCGGGCGCGGCGAGTGCGCGGCTGCGGCGCGCACTCGATGCCGGGTGAACCGCCGGCGCGGCCGGCGCGTCCAAGCCCGCGACGCCGGCGCACATCGACCTCGACCACCGTCCGCCTCGCGCAGGAGATCCCGTGAGACGAAACGCCGCCGCAGCCGGCACGACGATCGCGAGCGGCAGCGCGTTGCCGCTCGCACGCGGCGAAACTACGTTCGCGCGCGTGCAGATCCGCCCGAAGGCCGTTCTCGCCAGCCTCGCGCTCGGTTTCGCTGCGGTGCTGCCCGCGCGCGCTGCCGATCCCTTCCTTCGTCATACGGCCACCGTCGAAGTGGTCCAGAACGTCGGCCCGGCCGTGGTCAACGTGACCACGGAGCGTGTGGTCGAGCAGGCGAGCCCGTTTCAGGCCTTCAACGATCCGTTCTTCGATCGCTTCTTTCAGGATTTCTTCGAGCCGCGCACGCAGCGTCGCGAACAAAGCCTCGGCTCCGGAGTGCTGATCGACGAGTCGCGGCACGTGCTCACCAACGAACACGTGATCCAGGGAGCGACACGAATCCGTGTCACGCTGGCGGACGGACGCGAGTTCAATGCGCGACTGGTCGGGGCCGATCCGAACAACGATCTCGCGGTCCTGCGCGTCGAGAGCGAAGAACGGCTTCCCTTCGTCGTCCCCGGACGTTCATCGGACGTGCTGGTCGGCGAACCGGTGATCGCGATCGGGAATCCGTTCGGGCTGTCGAACACGGTGACGACGGGCGTGATCTCCGCCATCGACCGCTCGCTGCGCAGCAACGACCGCGTCTTCCACGGTTTTCTCCAGACGGACGCCTCGATCAACCCCGGCAACTCCGGCGGGCCGCTGCTGAACGCGGAAGGAGCGCTGGTCGGCATCAACACCGCGATCTACGGCGGCGGCGCGCAGGGCATCGGCTTCGCGATCCCGATCGACGTCGCGCGGCGCGTGATGAAGCAACTGATCGAGCACGGATCGGTGCGGCCGGTCGATCTCGGCCTCGACGCGCAGGATCTCGATCCGCGGCTGACCGAAGTGATGCAACTTCCACGCAACGTCTCCGGCGCCCTCGTCTCGCGGGTGATCGATGGCAGCCCTGCCGCACGCGCGGGCGTGCGGCGCGGCGACGTGATCACGCAGATCGACGGCCATGCGCTGCAACGGGCGCGCGATTTTTACGACGTGCTGGACGGCGCCACCGAAGGCTCGACGCTCCGCCTCGGCCTCTGGCGCGCCGGGCAAACCCTCGACGTCGCGGCGGAGGTGATCCCGCTCTCCGGGGAAGCGGTGGCGTTGATCTCCGAGCGGTTGCTGGGTCTGCGGATGCGACCGAACCGCGAAGGCGGCTACGTCGTCGAAGCGGTACGCAACGGCAGCGGCGCGGCGCAGATCGGGCTCCGCAGGGGCGACCTGCTGCTGGGCGTCAACGGGCGCGAGCTCGCGGACGAAACCGCGCTCCTGCGCGCCGTGCTCGACTTGCGCGGCCGCGGTCAGGCGCTGCTCGTGGTGCAGCGCGGACCGGGCCGATACCACGTCGCGGTGCCGCTCGGCTGAGCGGGATCCGCAAGGAGACGCTGCACGATGTTCTCGCGCCGCCTGATCGGTTTGGTCGCCGGCATTGCCGCGCTCGTCGCGGTCTCGCTCGCCACGGACATGCTCGACGTCGACGTCCGCTGGCGCGGCCACGACGCGGGCGCGGCCGATCTCTTCGGGCGCGGAGAATCCCGCAGCGCGACGCCGGAGGTGAGCGCCGCGGCCGACCCCTTCTGGAGCGAGAGCTCGGGCGGCGCGACGATTCCCGGATCGATCGCACCGAACACCTTCTCCGACCTCGCCGAGAAGGCGTCGCCCGCCGTCGTCAACATTCAGACTTCCCACACCGTGTCGGGCACGCCGTTCGGCCTCCCGCCGGGCTTCGAGGATTTTTTCAACGGCATGCCCGATGACCAGCCCCGCGGCCCCGACCGCAAGGTGCCGAGCCTCGGCACGGGGTTCGTGATTTCTTCCGACGGGTACATCGTGACCAACAACCACGTCGTCGAGGCGAGCGACAGCATCAAGGTCGCCTTTCTCGACGGAAGCGAGCTCGACGCGGAGGTGGTCGGTCGCGATCCGAAGACCGACGTCGCGCTGATTCGCGTCAAAGCCGACAGGCCACTCGCCGCGCTCTCGCTCGGCGACAGCGACGGCGTGCGGCCGGGCGACTGGGTCGTCGCGATCGGCAATCCGTTCGGGCTCGGTCACACGGTGACCGCGGGCATCGTCAGCGCGAAGTCGCGACGGATCGGTCAGGGGCCCTACGACGACTTCATCCAGACGGATGCCGCGATCAATCCCGGCAACTCCGGCGGGCCGCTGATCAACCTCGCCGGGGAAGTGATCGGCATCAACACGGCGATCCGACCGATGGCCAACACGATCGGTTTCAGCGTCGCGATCAACGTGGCGAAGGAAATCCTTCCCCAGCTGAAGTCGAACGGAAAGGTGAGACGCGGCTGGCTCGGCGTCGCGATCCAGCCGCTCACCCGCGGACTGCAAGAATCCTTCAACCTCGACGACCGGGCGGGGGCGCTGGTCGCGAAGGTCGAACCGGGCAGTCCGGCCGCGGACGCGGGATTGAGTCGTGGCGACGTGATCGTCGAGTTCGACGGCCATCCGGTCAAGGAAATGGAAGCACTGCCGCGGCTGGTCGGCGTGACCCCGATCGGCAAGACCTGCGAAGTCGTCGTGCTGCGCGAAGGCAAGCGCAAAACGTTCGAAGTGAAGGTCAGCGAGCTCGCCGACGCGAGTGCGAGCGGTGGCAGCGGATCTCGCGACGAGAAGAGCGGGCCGACCTCGTGGGGCATGCGCATCGGCGATCTGACCCCGGATCTCGCCCGGCAGCTCGAACTCGAAGATCAGCGCGGTGCCGTCATCCTGCAGATCAAACCAGGGAGTGCGGCCGAAGAAGCCGAGCTGCGGCGTGGCGACGTGATCCTCGAAGTGAATGGTCGCGAGATCGCGAACGCGGCGGACCTGACGCGCGCCCTCGGCGATTCCGACAAAGGCGTGCGCCTGCTCGTACGACGAGGCAAGTCGGAGATCTACGTCGCGCTGAAGAAGCCGACCGAGTAACGAATCGCCCCGGCCTTCCGGCGGCCTCCGCAGGCCGCGGGAAGGCCGGGGCGTCGGTTGCGCCGGCCGGGGTCGTGCTTACGGTCCGGCCATGCGAATCGACAAACTGACGATCAAGGCGCAAGAAGCCCTCTCCACCGCGCAGAACGAGGCCAGCCGCCGCGGGCATCCGGCGGTCGAAGCGGCACATCTGCTGCTCGCTCTGCTCGGTCAAACCGACGGCCCGACCCGACCCTTGCTGCAGAAGGTGGGCGTCCCGGCCGACCGCCTGCTGAGCGAACTCGAATCCGTTCTCGGTCGATTGCCGAAGGTCAGCGGTGGCCCGCAGCCCCGTCCGTCGGATGCGCTCGGCCGGATCCTCGAAGCGGCGCTGCGCGAAGCCACGCAACTGAAGGACGAATACGTCGCGATCGAGCATCTCTTGCTCGCGATCTCGAGCGAGAAGAACGATCCGGCCGCCGAGGCGTTGCGCCGTGCCGGAGCGAGTCGCGATGCGCTGCTCGGGGCTCTCGCGGCCGTTCGCGGCAGCGCGCGCGCCACCGATCCCGATGCGGAATCGAAGTATCAGGCACTGGAGAAGTACGGACGCGATCTGACCGCGCTCGCACGCGCAGGCAAGCTCGATCCGGTGGTCGGACGCGACGAAGAGATTCGCCGCGTGATTCAGGTGCTTTCTCGACGCACCAAGAACAATCCCGTGTTGATCGGTGAACCCGGCGTCGGCAAGACCGCGATCGTCGAAGGCCTTGCCCAGCGCATTCTCGCCGGCGACGTACCGGAGTCGCTGAAGGACCGGCGCGTGATCACGCTCGATCTCGGCGCGCTCGTCGCCGGCGCGAAGTATCGCGGCGAGTTCGAGGACCGGCTGAAGGCGGTGCTGCGCGAAGTCGGCGAAGCGCAGGGCGAGATCATTCTCTTCATCGACGAACTGCACACGATCGTCGGAGCCGGTGCGGCCGAAGGCGCGGCCGACGCGGCCAACCTGCTGAAACCCGCGCTCGCGCGCGGCGAGCTGCACTGCGTGGGCGCGACGACGCTCGACGAATATCGCAAGCACGTCGAGAAGGACGCTGCGCTCGAGCGTCGCTTCCAGCCCGTCTTCGTCGGCGAGCCGAGCCTAGAGGACACGATCTCGATCCTTCGCGGCCTCAAGGAGAAATACGAGATCCACCACGGCGTCCGCATTCAGGACGGTGCGCTGGTGGCCGCCGCGACGCTCTCGAACCGCTACATCACCGATCGCTTCCTGCCCGACAAGGCGATCGACCTGATCGACGAAGCCGCGAGCCGCGTGCGCGTACAGATCGACTCGATGCCCGAAGAGCTGGACCAGCTCGAACGAAAGCGCACGCAGCTCGAGATCGAGCGTGAGGCGCTGCGGCGCGAAAGCGACGATGCGAGCCGCGAGCGGCTGGCCCGCGTCGATCGCGAAGTTTCCGAGCTGCGCGAACGCGGCGACGGGATGAAGGCACGCTGGCAGGGCGAGAAGCAGGCGATCGGCGCGGTGCGCGATCTGCAGGCGAAGCGCGAGTCGTTGCAGAACGAACTCGAAAAGGCGAAGCGCGCGGGCGACCTCGGCCGCGCGTCGGAGATTCAGTACGGGCAGCTCGTGCAGCTCGAACGCGATCTCGCACAAAGCCAGCAGCAGCTCGCGACGGTGCAGACCGAGGGCTCGCTGGTCTCCGAAGAGGTGACCCCGGAAGAGATCGCCGAAGTCGTTTCCAAATGGACCGGCATCCCGGTCAGCAAGATGATGGAAGGCGAGCAGCAGAAACTGCTGCAGATGGAAGAGAATCTGCGCCGCCGCGTGATCGGGCAGGACGACGCGCTGGTGGCGGTCTCGAGCGCGGTGCGGCGTGCGCGTGCGGGGTTGCAGGATCCGAACCGGCCGATCGGATCGTTCATCTTCCTCGGGCCGACGGGCGTGGGCAAGACCGAAACGGCGCGTGCGCTGGCCGAGTTTCTGTTCGACGACGAACACGCGATGGTGCGGATCGACATGAGCGAGTTCATGGAGAAGCACTCGGTCTCGCGCCTGATCGGCGCGCCCCCGGGCTACGTCGGCTACGAGGAGGGCGGCGCCCTGACCGAGGCGGTCCGGCGCCGGCCCTACGCCGTCGTGCTCTTCGACGAGATCGAGAAGGCGCACCCCGACGTCTTCAACGTGCTGCTCCAGATTCTCGACGACGGCCGGCTGACGGACGGCCAGGGACGCACGGTCGACTTCAAGAACACCGTGCTGATTCTGACCTCGAACCTCGGCAGCCAGTACATCGTCGATCTCGGTGAAAGCGACCGCGCCGAGATGGAGCGGCGCGTGATGGAAGCGCTGCGCGCGCACTTCCGACCCGAGTTCTTGAACCGCGTCGACGAGGTGATCCTGTTCCGCCAGCTCGGTCGGGACGAGATCGGGCACATCGTCGAGGTCCAGCTCGAGCGCGTGAAGAAGCTGCTCGCCGAGCGACGAATCACGCTCGACCTGACCGACGAAGCGAAACGCCTGCTGGCCGAGAAGGGCTACGACCCGCACTACGGCGCGCGCCCGCTCAAGCGCGTGATTCAGCGCATGGTGCAGGATCCGCTCGCAACGGCGATCCTGCGCGGCGAGTTCCCCGACGGAGCGAAGATCTCCGTCGACGCCCGGCTCTCGGGCGAGGCACTCGAGTTCCGGCGCGCCTGAGCGGGCCACCGAGATCGGCGCTCGTGCGGGACGCGGACGCGAATCCGCCGCGCCCCGTCGCGGTCTCGAGACGATGCTCCTGCCCGCGGGCGAGAGGCCGAAGCACGACCGGCCCGGTCACGGAGGCTTCCTTTCGCCGAGAGCGCCTCGCCGGCGCGTGCTCGCTCCCCGCTGCCTGCCCGGAGACCGTTCCGGTAGGATGGAGCGCTGCGCCGCGACCGGTTCGCGGGCTGGCGCGTCGGGGGATCCGGCATGGGGTTCGACGCCTTTCTCAGCCTCGGGATCGTCGCGGCCGTACTCGCGCTGCTGATCTTCAGCCGCTTTGCGCCGGATCTGATTCTCCTCGCCGCCCTCGTCGGTCTGCTGGTTTCCGGCGTTCTCTCGCCCGCGCAGGCGCTCGCCGGGTTCTCGAACGACGGCATGATCACCGTCGGCCTGCTCTTCATCGTCGCGATGGCGCTGCGCGAAACCGGCGGCATGAGCCTCGTTGCCGAGCGCGTGCTCGGCATTCCCCGCAGCGTGCTCGGTGCGCAGGTGCGCCTCATGTTCCCGATCGCCGCGATGAGCGCGTTCATGAACAACACGCCGCTGGTCGCGATGATGCTGCCGGTGGTCGACGACTGGTCGAAGAAGGCCCGGCTCTCGGCGTCGAAACTGATGATTCCGCTCAGCTACGCGACCATCGTCGGCGGCACCTGCACGCTGATCGGCACCAGCACGAACCTCGTCGTCCACGGCCTGCTGATCCGCTCCGGGAGGCCGGGCCTCGGCATGTTCGAGCTGACACCGGTCGGTGTACCGCTCGCACTCTTCGGCATCTCCTTCGTTCTGCTGACCAGCCGCTTTCTGCTGCCCGAGCGCAAGTCGGCGCTCAGCGTTCGCGACGACGCGCGCGAGTACACCGTCGAAATGATCGTCGACCCGGCGAGCCCGCTGGTCGGTCGCACGATCGAATCCGCCGGACTGCGCCACCTGCCGGGTCTCTACCTGATGGAAATCGAACGCGGCGGCGAGATCGTGCCCGCCGTCTCGCCCGATCAGCGCCTGCGCGCCGACGACCGTCTGGTCTTCGCCGGCATCGTCGATTCGGTGGTCGATCTGCAGCGCATCCGCGGGCTGCGTCCCGCCACGAATCAGGTCTTCAAACTGGATACGCCGCGGACCGGCCGCACGCTGATCGAGGCCGTCGTCTCGCCGTACTGCCCGCTGGTGGGACGATCGATTCGCGAGGGCGAGTTTCGAACCGTCTACAGCGCGGTGGTGATCGCGGTCGCCCGCGCCGGCGAGCGGCTGCGGATGAAGATCGGCGACATCGTGCTGCGCCCCGGCGACACGCTGCTGCTCGAAGCGCCGAGCGCATTCGTCGCCGCGCACCGCGACTCGCGCGACTTCTACCTCGTGAGTTCGGTCGACGGCGCACGTCCCCCGCGACACGAACGAGCGGGGATCGCGATCGGCGTACTGGTCGCCATGGTGGGCATCGTCACCTTCGAATGGATGCCGATGCTCGAAGCCGCGATGCTGGCCTGCGGCGCGCTGATCGCGACACGCTGTCTGTCCTGGGGGGTGGCGCGTCGCGCGGTCGATCTCGACGTGTTGTTGATCATCGCCGCGGCGCTCGGGCTCGGCGTCGCGCTCGAGGTCTCGGGTGCGGCGAAGTCGATCGCCGGCGCGCTGCTCGGCTTCGCCGGTGACGATCCGCGCATCGCGCTCGTCGCGATCTACGGCGTCACCATGCTCTTCACGGAGCTGATCACCAACAACGCCGCCGCGGCGCTGATGTTCCCGATCGCAATGGCGACTGCAGAACGACTCGGCGTCGACGCGCGCCCGTTCGCGATTGCAATCACGTTCGCAGCCTCGGCGAGCTTCGCGACCCCGATCGGATATCAGACCAACCTGATGGTGATGAACCCGGGCGGCTATCGGTTCACCGACTACTTCCGGCTCGGGATCCCGCTCAGCCTGTGCCTGTGGGCGCTGTCGGCCGTGTTGATCCCCGTCTTCTTCCCGTTTCATCCGGCCGGCTGATCTCTCGCGCGGCTTCGCTCGTCGCAGCGAGGCCGGGGCGCTTCGGATCGTGACGCCGCGCACACGTCGCTCCGGCGTTCACCCCGGCCCGGCCGGCGCCTCCGAACGGTCACCGAATCGACGCTCGAGTTTTTCACACGTTTGGTCGAGATCGGGGTAGACAGCAGGTCGCCAGTCCGTCACTCTGCGGCGGTCCACCGGAGATGCCATGTCTCGCCCGCTTCCCGGCAACACCACGATGCTCGGCCAGTACGCAATCACGCCGTCGGCGTGTTCGCCGGCCGTGCGTCCGCTCGTGCACGCCGATGCCAAGTGGTTTGCGAGCGGGGCTTCCGGGGGAACGGCATAGCGACAGTAATCAGTCGCCACCCACCCGGAAGCCCCGAGAGAGTTCTCTCGGGGCTTCCGGCGTTTTGGGGCAACGATGCGGGCGAGGTGAAGCGGCAGGCCAGCAGAGGGCACGCGGGAATGCGGCACGACGGTGCAGCACAGGAGACGAACCATGAGCGAGCGCACGACCGAACCGAAGACCGACCGCCTCGAAGACCGCAACGTCGTCGAGATCGCGCGGCTCACGCCGCCGGGCGCTCTGAAGGAGCGCTTCCCCGTTCCCGCGAAGGTCGCCGAGGTGGTCTCCTCGACGCGCGCGGCGATCCGGGACGCGCTGCACGGGCGCGATGCGCGGCGTCTGCTGGTCGTCGTCGGCCCCTGCTCGATTCACGACCCGGTGGCCGCACTCGAGTACGCGGGACGGCTCGCCGACGTGGCGGCACGCACGCACAACGAGCTGATTCTCGTGATGCGCAGCTACTTCGAGAAGCCGCGCACGACCGTCGGCTGGAAGGGACTGATCAACGATCCGCGGCTCGACGGCTCCTGCGACATCGAGTCGGGACTCGCGCTGGCGCGCCGTCTGCTGCTCGAGATCGGCCGGCTCGGGCTCGGCTGCGCCAGCGAGCTGCTCGATCCGATCACGCCGCAGTACGTCGCCGACCTGCTCTCGTGGGCCGCAATCGGGGCGCGTACGACCGAGAGCCAGACCCATCGCGAGATGGCGAGCGGTCTCTCGATGCCGGTCGGGTTCAAGAACGGCACCGACGGAGGAATGCAGGTGGCGCTCGATGCAATGGTGTCGGCGCGACACCCGCACAGTTTTCTCGGCATCGACGTCGACGGACGCACGGCGGTGGTCCGCACGCAGGGCAACCCCGATCGGCACATCGTGCTGCGAGGCGGCAGTGCGGGCCCCAATCACGATCGCGAGAGCGTGACGCGAGCGGCCGCGCGGGTGGGCGTCGAGGGCATCGCGCGCGGTGTGATGGTCGATTGCTCGCACGGAAACTCGGCGAAGGATCCGGCGCGGCAGATCGAAGTCGCCCGCGAGGTGATCGCGCAGGTCGCCGGCGGCCAGCGCGCGCTGCTCGGCCTGATGCTCGAAAGCCACCTCGAGGCGGGCCGTCAAGATTGGCTGCCCGGCCGTCCACTTCGCCGCGGCGTCTCGATCACCGACGCCTGCGTGGGCTGGGACGACACCGAAGCGCTGCTCCTCGACGCCGCGGCGGCGGTACGAGGAAGCGCGTGATCACAGTTTCAACCATCGAGTGCCCGGAGAGCGCGGCGTTGCACCGGATGCCCCCGTGACACCGGGCCGGAGTTCGACATGGAAGCCTGGAAATTCGCGACCCTGTTCTTGCTGATCTGGCTGCCGCTCTGGGGCTGGTTCGAGAGCCTGACCCGGGAACCGACCGAAGACGATGAATGACGTGCGGCGCGTCGCGCGAGGCTCACCGCGCCACGCTCGCGCGGGCAATGCCCGCAATCGCGTCCGAAGCGGAGAAGAGATCGCCCGGCGGGCGGTCTCTTCTCCGCCGGTCAGTAACGCGGCACGCCCGGATCGATCTCGCGCGACCACGCATCGATGCCGCCCGCGAGATTCGAAAGCTGCGTGAAACCGTGCGCCGCGAGCAGTTCGCAAGCCCGCCGACTGCGGCCGCCGTGATGGCAATGAACGACGATTCGATCCGCGCGCAGGGCCGAGAGTTCGTCGAGTCGCGCCTCCAGCGTCGATAGCGGCATCAACCTCGCGCCGTCGATGCGAGCGAGCGCGTGTTCCGTTTCTTCGCGCACGTCGAGCAGCACGTGCGCAATGCCCTCGCGCCGCAGACGATCGAGACCGCGCGCGTCGAGTTCGTCGAACCCGCGCGACGGATCGCTCGCGGTTCCCACGCCCTCCGCACAGGCGGCGTCGATCTCGACCGGCCGCGTGATCACGGGATGCTCGCCACAGGACGGGCACTCCGGATCTTTCGTCAGTCGAAACTCGTCGAACCGCATCCCCAGCGCGTCGATCTGCAGCAGGCGCCCGATCAGTGGCTCGCCGATGCCGGCCAGTAGCTTGATCGTCTCGGTCGCCTGCACGAGTGCGACGAGGCCCGGCAACACGCCGACGACACCGCCTTCGGCACACGACGGAACCTCACCGGCCGCGGGCGGATCGGGGTGCAGGCAGCGGTAGCAGGGGCCACGCGTCGCATCGAAGACGCTCGCCTGGCCTTCGAAGCGCAGCACGGCGCCGTGCACGTTGGGCCGTCCGCGCAGCACGCACGCGTCGCTCACGAGATAGCGGGTGTTGAAGTTGTCGCTGCCGTCGACCACCACGTCGTAGCGCGCGACGAGTTCGAGCACGTTGTCGGCGCGAAGGCGCAGATCGTGCACCTCGACCCGCACGTCCGGGTTCAGGGCAGCGATCCGCTCGCGCGCGACCTCGACCTTCGGTCGGCCGACGTCCGCCGTGCCGTAGAGCACCTGCCGCTGGAGGTTCGAGAGGTCGATTCGATCGAAGTCGACGAGACCGAGCGTACCGACGCCCGCCGCCGCGAGATACTGCGCGGTCGGGCAGCCGAGGCCGCCGGCGCCGACCAGCAGCACCCGCGCCCGGAGCAACCGCTGCTGCCCCTCGAGGCCGAACTGCGGCAGCGTGAGATGGCGCCGATAGCGCAGCAACTGATCGTGACGCAGTTCCGTGTCGCTCATCCGCGCTTCTCTTTCGCCGCGACCGCCGCGCCCGGCCGTCGGATCAGATCACGCCGCGGGCGAGGATGTCGTCGGCGGCGACGTGCGAGAACGCAATGATCGTCTCCGAGGGATCGACCGAGACCGCGGTCGGAAACACGCTCGGATCGCAGACGTAGAGGTTTGCGATCTCGTGGGTCTCGCCGCCCGACCTGACCACGCTCGTCGCGGGATCGGGCCCCATCCGACACGCGCCCGCCGGATGCGGCGCGGCAAAGCTCATCGCTCCGGGGCCGATCTCGACCCGATCGATCCGGGCGAGATCGTCCGGCCCTTCGATCTTCGTCCCGCGCTGATCGGGCAGAAAGACTTCTTTCGCTCCCGCCGCGAACATCACCTGCGCGCCCTTCTTCATCGAATCGCGCAGCATCGCCGCGTTCTGACCGAGAATCGGCAGCGCATGGCGCGCCGACCCGTCCTCGCCGAGCGTGATCGCGCCCTCCTCTTCGTCGTCGATCCACGCGATCGTGCCGCCGAGGCGCGGCATCATCTCCATCCGCCGCCGGTGCGGGGCGCCAAAGCCAGGAAGAAACGCCGCCATCACGCCGGGGCCGAGCTGGTTCGGCATCAGCAAGTAACCGCCCTCGACGTAGCGGCCGCCCTCGAAGCGCGGCAGACGAAACTGCTCGTCGCAGCCGTAGGCCGCGGGAATGTTCCGCCACATCACGACGTCCTCGTCGAAGACCCCGAACACCATCGAGCACGGGTTCGCGCGCAGGTGGCGTCCGACCTGCCCGCTCCCATTCGCGAGCTTCGATCGCAGCAGAACGGGCGCGCTGCCGTAGCCGCCCGCCGCCAGCACCACCACCTTCGCTCGCACGGTGAGCCGAACGCCCGACGGCCGGCCCGTGTCGCGATCGATCACCGTCGCGATCGCGCCGGTCGCGCGTCCGCTCTCCGCCGTCAGCGTCGCGACGTCGCAGTCCGAGAACACCAGTGCACCCGCGCGCACGGCGCGCGGCACGTACGTCACGAGCATGCTCTGTTTCGCGTTGTACGCGCAGCCCTGCATGCAGTAGCCGCTGCCGAGGCATCCCTTGCGCGCCTGCGGCACCGGTGAGCCGTGCCAGCCCAGCGCCTCGACGCCGCGCCGGAAGAGCCGGTTGCACGCGTTGTACTGAGAATCGACGGCACGCGTCACCGACAGATCGTGCTCGATCGTCTCGAAGATCGGCCCGAGTCGCGCCTCGTCGTAGCCCTCGAGCCCGTAGCGGCTCGCCCAGAGTTCGAGCCGATCGCGCGGCGTGCGGTAGCTGTCCGCCCAGTAGTGAACCGTCGCGCCGCCGACGCAGTTGCCGTAGGTCAGGTTCACGTTCGAGTCGGCCGTCGTGCCGAGACCCCGGCCACCGTCGATCCGCGTCAGCATGTCGTCTTCGCGCTGATCGAGCTCGCCGCGACCCGGCCTGCCCGGATCGAGCGGATCGACGAGCCCCGTGTAATAGCCCCCGCGTTCGAGCAGTACGACGCGCTTGCCGGCTTCCGCGAGCCGCATCGCCATCGTCGCCCCACCGGCACCGGAACCGATCACGAGGACGTCCGTCTCCTCGCGTCGATCACTCTTCAGCGCATGCCCTTCGACGATCGCCATCGCTCAGGCCAGCTGCGCGGGCCGCACGCGCGGCACCCAGGGACCGTCGTAGCCCGTCCCGACCCAGGCCGCGTCCTGCGTGTAGTGGAGGAACATGACGAGAAACTTGAGACCTCCAAATGCGCTCCGGCGCACGGCGAACCGACTCTCGATCATCGCGCCGAGCACGTCGTCCTGGGCCTCGGGAGAAAGGCTCGTGAAGCGCGCAAAGTGCGTCAGCAACGGCCACCACTCGACCACCCGCAGCGCATCGCGTACGTCGTCGCTCAGTTTCGTGTCGTGAAAGCCGAGCTCGCGATCGATGCGGGCCGCGACCCCGAGAACGTCGGCCCCCGGATGCGCTTGCCCGCTCGGAATCAGCCGTCGCGACACCGCCACCAGCGTCGCGTACTCGGCGGCGGGAAGGCGCTGCGGGAGATACGTGCCCGGGGCCGAAGAGACCGCCGGCGGGGCCACCACGTCGAGCATTCGCCGGCAGCCCGAGAGCGCGCTCGCCGCACCAATCCACGCCCCGGCCGCACCCGTGCGCAGCAGAAATCCGCGACGCGTGAACGGCAATCCCCGCGCCGGAGCCGGCGAGGGTTCGCCCGCGAAGTTCGACTCGTGACTCAACAGATCGCCCTTCCCGATGAGGCGGGCCCTTCACGATCGAAGGACCCGCCCGGTGGGATCTCGCAAACCAGGCGACGGAGTTACTCGTCCGTCCCTTCTTCCTGCTGGGGCGGAAGCGTCTCGACCTTGTACGCCTTGCGGGGCTTCTCGAGCATCTTCGAAGCGACGGCGACCCAGTCGCCCTTCTTGATGTCTTCCCACTTCGACGTCACGCCGGACACCGTCGTGTCGGCGACCTTGTCGAACTTGATCTTGTCGCCCTTTCGGTTGTCGACGATGATCGACTTCTCGCTGATCGAATCGACCTTGCCCTTGAAGTCACGCAGCTGCGCCTGCGCAACACCTGCCAGCACGATCGGCGCGAGCAGCAGCGCGACGAACGCGAACTTCCGGACGGCAAACTTCATGTCCTTCGTCTCCTCCACCGCCGCACGTGCGCGGCGGTCGTTCGATTGGACGCACCATCGAACCCGCCATTCGAGCGAGATCGGCGCCTGGTGCCGGAGGTGGGACTCGAACCCACACGGCCGCAAGGACCGGGGCATTTTGAGTGCCCTGCGTATACCGATTCCGCCACTCCGGCAGGCGGAGCGGCAGCATATCACGCGAGTCGCACATCGTGAGGCACCCCGCTGCTTTGACAGCGCCCCGCGCGCCGCGGTAGGCTCGACCTCCCGTGGGGCTGTAGCTCAGCTGGGAGAGCATCAGGCTGGCAGTCTGAGGGTCGGGGGTTCGATCCCCCCCAGCTCCACCACTTCTCATCCCCGACGACCGAGGTTGCCACGCGCCCTCGGTCGTCGCCGTTTTGCGGCCTGTCACCGTGCGAAACCCGCTCTGCGTCGGCGAGGTCCTGGCTCAGACCGGCAGCGCTGGCACGCACTGGCGCGAAGAGCGAGCGCGAGGATGCTGTCGGGGTGCCGACCCTCTCGATCCCGCCGCCGTATCGAGGTCCGACCCGAGGAGAGGCATTCGTCACGGTCTCGGGACCGACCGTGCGCGCATGCATCGAGGACGCCGAGGCGCGGTTCCCGGGCATGCGCGACCAGGTGCTGGATGCCCGCGGCGAACTGCATCGTTTCGTGCGCGTCTTCCGCAACGGGCAGCTGTTGCAGGCCCGCCCCCTCGATGCCGTGGTCGAGGC
>CAZDHU010000083.1:0-6167 GCA_964505355.1 uncultured Myxococcaceae bacterium
GCGGCGGCGATTCGGGGCGCGGCGGTTCCATGAAGGCCCCTTCATCGCTGCGGGTTGTTGCCTGCCGATGGGTCCGGTACCCACCGGCGCGGAGGAATCGTCCTGATGGACTGGAGCGACTCGACGGCCTGGCTCGTCTTCGGCCTCGCCGGCAACGTGGCCTTCTTCTCGCGCTTCCTCGTCCAGTGGATCGCTTCCGAACGCGCCGGCAACAGCGTGGTGCCGATCGCGTTCTGGCATCTCAGCATTCTCGGCACCGTGATCCTGCTGATCTATGCGGTGCATCGCAAGGATCCCGTCTTCACGCTGGCCTATCTGCCCAACGCGTTCGTCTACGTGCGAAACCTGACCTTGATCAACAACCACAAGAAGAAGCAGCAGGATGCGAATCCTTCAGATCGGGATCGGTCGCTTCGGTCGGAATCACCTTCAGGCGTGGCGTGAGCTCGGGGCCGATCTTCGCGTCTGTGATCGCGACGAGCGCGCGCTCGCCGGGATCGGCGAAACGAAGAGCACGGACTGGGAGACGCTGATCGACGACGTCGATGCGGTCGACGTCGTCACGCCTGCGCCGCTCCATGCACCGATGATTCGCGCGGCGCTCGAACGCGGCAAGCACGTGCTGGTCGAAAAGCCGGTGACCGGCACGTCGGCCGAGGGATTCGCACTCGCCCGCGAGGCGAAGCAGCGCGGCCTCGTGCTGCAGGTCGGACACGTCTTTCGGTTCGCGCCGGAGTCGCAGGCCATCGCGCGCGTGCTGCGCGACGGCGCGCTCGGCCAGCCGCGCTGGGCGATCGCGCACTTCATGAGTTTCAAACGACCGCGCACCGACGGCGGGCTCGCGATTTCGGACGGCGTGCACTTCGTCGATCTCGTCTCCTGGCTCTTCGGGCGCCAGCCCATCGCCGTGACGGCGACGCTGCGAGACTTTCTCGGGCGTGGCATGGACGACGTCGCGGTGCTCTCGCTCGACTACGGAGCGGCCGGCGCGCTGGTCGAAGCGAGCTGCTTCCCGCCGGTCGGGCGACGCGATCTGCAGCTCGCCGGGACCGGAGGCGCGATCGCGTGTGATTTTCTCGCGAAGCCGTCGAACGTGCAGCTCTTCGCGCACGCGCACGTGCCCGGAGAAGGCGGTGCGTGGAGCGCGAAGGAAGGCGAGGTGCAGACGCTCGCGACGCCGGGCGACGCGCCGCTCCTCGCCGAGCTGCGTGCCTTCGCGACGGCGTGCGAGCGTCGCGTGCCGGATCCCGTCGCGGCCGATGGTTTCGCAGGCGCGGCCGCGGTCGCCGTGGTCGAAGCCGCCGAGCGCAGCGCGCGCGAAGGTCGACGGATCGAACTCGAACTGCCGGCCGAGGTGGCTGCGAACCCGTGAGCCCGGCCGGCGGCCCGCTCGTTCGCGGCGCATCGAACGCGGGTCCGCACCTCTCGAAGCGCACCGGGGCGCCTCGAACGACGAAAGGATGGAGATGACGACGCTGAACGTTCCGCTCTCGCGGGTGGAGATCGACGACGAGGTGAAGGCCGCGGTGATGACCGCGGTGGAATCCGGCCAGTACATCCTCGGTCCGCAGTCGAAGGCGTTCGAGAAAGAGCTCGCGTCGTGGTTCGGCCGCGAGCACTGTGTGCTGGTCAACAGCGCCACGTCGGGTCTCATGCTGACGATGCAGGCGCTCGGGATCGGCGCCGGTGACGAAGTGCTCGCCCCCGCACACACCGCGTTTCCGACCATCGAGGCGATCTATCTGGCGGGTGCGACGCCCGTCTTTCTCGACATCGACGAGACGGCGACGCTCGATCCGACCTGGCTCGAGCCGCGGGTCACCGCGCGCACGAAGGCGATCATCCCCGTCCATCTCTACGGTCATCCTTGCGACATGGACGCCGTCGGCAGCGTGGCGCGCCGGCACGGTCTCGCGGTGATCGAAGACTGCGCACAGGCACACGGCAGCGAGTTTCGCGGGCAGCGCGTCGGCAGCTTCGGTACCGCCGGCGTTCTTTCGTTCTATCCCTCGAAGAACCTCACCGTGCTCGGCGACGGCGGTGCCGTGCTGGTCGACGACGGCGTGATCGCGCAGCGGCTGCGCATGCTGCGCGACCATGGACGGCGCGACAAGTACACGCACGAGATCGTCGGCTGGAACCTGCGGTTCAACGAGATCCAGGCGGCCGCCGGACGCGTCTTTCTGCGGCGCCTCGAGGGCATGAACGAAGCGCGGCGGCGCGTCGCCGCCCGCTATTGCGAGGGGCTGAAGGGGTTGCCGCTTCGACTTCCCACCGAGGGAAAGCTGGCGAAGCACGTCCATCATCTCTTCGTGGTGCGCACGCCCGAGCGCGACGCACTGGCGACGCATCTCGCGGCGCAGGGCGTGCAGACCGGAATTCACTATCCCGTTCCCAATCACCTGCAGCCCGCGACGCTTTCGCGTCGCGACGTCCGCGCCGAATCGCTGCCGGCGACGGAAGCCTGGGTGAAGGAGATTCTTTCGCTGCCGATCTTCCCGGGCCTTTCGGACGGTCAGATCGAGCACGTGATCGCGAGCGTGAGAGGGTTCTTCGCGGGGAAGGGCGCGTGAATCGATCGCCGGCGATCTCGATCGTCGTCCCCGCCTATCGCGAGGAGGACAACGTTCCCCTCCTCGCCGGCGAGTTGCGTCGCGAGCTCGACGGTCGTGGCATCGACGACTACGAGGTGATCTTCGTCGACGACGGATCGACGGACGCGACCGCCGAGCGCGTGCGCGCCGAGGCCGCTCGTGATGCTCGTTTTCGGCTGCTGCGACTCGCGCGCAACGGGGGCGAGAGCGCCGCGACCGAAGCCGGCCTGCGTCGCGCGCGCGGCGAGATCGTCGTCACCATGGATTGCGACCTGCAGAACGCGCCGGCCGACATCGCCGCGCTGCTCGATCCCGTGCGCAAGGGCGACGCGGATTGCGCCTGCGGCTACCGCAGCGATCGCACGGCGGGCGACAGCCCGTGGCGGCTCGTCCAGTCGCGCGTCGCGAACGCCGTGCGCAACTTCGGAACCGGCGACTCGGTGATCGACGCGGGCTGCACGTTTCGCGCCTTTCGCCGCGACTGTGTGACGCGGATCAAGGTCTTCCGCGGCATGCACCGCTTCCTGCCCACACTGATGCGACTCGAAGGATTTCGCGTGGTCGAAGTGCCGGTGCAGAATCGTGCGCGCCTTCACGGCGTCTCGAAGTACGGAATGTGGAACCGCGCGTTTGCCGCGCTCTACGACCTGCTGGCGGTGCGCTGGATGCGCGCTCGCGTCGTGCGCTGGGAGATCGCGGAGGACTCGCTCACGGACGCCACCGACGCGCCGCTGCGCGATCGCTGAGCAGCAGGAGCGGCGGCTCGCCGCGCCGTCCCGTCAGTCCCATCCGTCCGAGGCTGCGTCCAGTCGGGCCGCGCGTTTGCGCAGGATCTCTCGCTGCTCGGGATGCGTGAGCACGTAGAAACGACGCTCGTCGATGGCGCGCACCACGCGCCGCGCGACGTCTTCCACCGTCACCGTTCCGCCGACCATCGCGTTCGCGGGCGGGGGCGGCGCTTCGGATCCGGACTCCGGGCGCAGCGCACCCGGCCGCAGTCGCTGCGAGTTGGCACCGATGTTGGTGGCGACGATCATCGGACAGAGCACCGAGACGCCGATGCCGTGTGGTTCGAGTTCGCGTTGCAGCGCCTCGGAGACGCCGACCACGGCGAACTTGGCCGCGCAGTAGATGCCGAGCCACTTCATGCCGACGAGGCCGGCCATCGAGGCGGTGTTGAGCACGTGTCCGCCCTGTCGCTGCGCGAGCAGACGCGGCACGAAGGCCTCGACGCCGTTGACCACGCCCCAGAAGTCGACGTTCATCGTGAACTCCCAGTCTTCGCGGGGCGCTTTCGCGATCTCACCGAAGGTGGCGATGCCGGCGTTGTTGCAAACGAGATGGACGGCACCGAACCGCGCGCAGGCGGCGTCGGCGAGGGCGTGCACGCGTTCGCGCCGGGTGACGTCGGTCGGCACGCAGAGCACCGGAACGCCCTGCGCCACGAACTCCGCTTCGGCCCGCGCGAGCGCGTCCTCGTCGATGTCGGCGAGCACGAGATTCGCGCCGCGCGCGGCGAAGGCGCGCGCCATGCCGAGACCGATCCCGCTCGCACCTCCGGTGATGACGGCCGTACGGTCTCGAAACGGATCCATGTTCGTCTCCCTGCCAGCGCCGGTCGCCACCGGCGAATCGTCATTCGAGGGTGCAGCCGCGATCGCGGTGATGTCGTGCGTGCGCCGTGTGAAGCCAGAGCGCCCGTGACGAAACGCGCTGCCCTGCGCGGTCGACCTCGGCCCGAAACAAACCGGTGTATTCCGCGAGGTCTTCGTCGCGACACCGTTCGGTGTCGCGGCCGGCGACGAAGACGCAGGAGCAGAGCATTTTCGCCGTGTAGCCGGCGATGATCTCGCTGCCCGCGGACAGGAGTCGATGCGCGCCGACCCCGAGCAACAGAAACGCCACGACCAGCGACCGGCGCAGCCAGCGGCGACGCGATCGGACGGGCGCGGCAGAAGGGATGGGCGCTGACGCGGGCTGCAGACGAATCACTCCCCGGATCTCGACCCTGCGGTGCCGCGCAGCGTACCATGCAGCCGCGGCCCGGCGGAGAGCCGGCTGCGCCCGGGTGAGTCGGAGCGGACGACGAGGAGGCGTGGTGAAGCGCGACACGTCGAAGGGAACGGATCTTCGGCAGCGCGCGAGGACGTGTGCCGTCGTCGCGGGGCTGATGGCCGTGGTTTGCGGTGCCGGCGCGGATCACGCGCGTGCCGCCGAACCGACGCCGAACCCGGTCCTCGCGTCACCGCCGGTCGCGCTCGTTCCGCTGCCGGCACAGCCGGCCGGCGTTCGCTGGCCGACGCTCGAATGGCCGGTCGACGAGACGGGTGGGCGCGACCTCGATCGAGATCGGCTCGCGCGTGCGCTCGACGACGCGTTCTCCGAGCCCGACCCCGCGCGCCCGCGCCGCACGCGGGCCGTCGTCGTCGTACGGGAGGGGCGCATCGTCGCGCAGCGTTTCGCGCGCGGGATCACGGTCGAGACGAGGCTTCTCGGCTGGTCGATGACCAAGAGCATCACCGCCGCACTGGCCGGCATTCTCGCCGGCGAGCAGCGTCTCGATCTTTTCGCTCCGGCGGACGTTCCGGAGTGGCAGAGCGCCGGCGATCCGCGCGCGGCGATCACGCTCGACCAACTGCTGCGCGCATCGAGCGGGCTCGCGTGGGACGAGAGTTACGAAGCCGGTCCGTTTCGCAGTGACGTGATCGCGATGCTGTACCGATCGGGACGTCACGACATGGCGTCGTTCGCCGCGTCGAAACCGCTCGCGCATCCGCCCGACACTCGCTGGAGCTATTCGAGCGGCACCACGCTGATCGTGTCGGGCATTTTGCGGCGCGCGCTCGGCGGATCGGAAGACGCGGTCGGCCGTTTCGCGCGCACCGCCCTCTTCGACCGGATCGGGATGCGCAGTGCGCTGCTCGAAAGCGACGCGAGCGGAACGGCCGTGGGCTCGTCGTACTCCTTCGCGAGTGCGCACGACTGGGCGCGCTTCGGTCTGCTGCATCTGCGCGACGGCGTCTGGGAAGGCGAGCGACTGCTGCCGAGCGGGTGGGTCGACTACGTGCGCACGCCGACGCCGGCCGCGCCACACGGCGAATACGGCGCCCACTGGTGGCTGAACGCGGGTGCGGCGGGCGGCGGCGATCCGCCGAACCGCTCTGCGCCACGCGATCTCTTCTACGCCAGCGGGCACGACGGACAGGTGGTGGCGGTCGTGCCGTCGCGCGATCTCGTGCTGGTGCGCCTCGGAGTCACGCCGGGCGACGGCCGCTACGACCTCGACGCGTTCGTGGCCGAAGTGATCGCCTGTTTCACACCACGCTGACGCATGCTTCACAGACCGGCCGCGAGACGAACGAAATCACCTTCGGTGAGGATGCCGACGAGACGCCCGCCGTCGACCACCGGCAGGCAGCCGAGTTTTCGCTCGAACATCAGCCGCGCGGCGTCGACGAGTGGCGTCGTCGGCGTGGTGGTGACGGGATCGTTGGTCATCACTTCCTTCACCAGCAGCATCTCCAGCAGTCGCTGCTGCTGCGTCGTTCCGTAGCCGAGCGCGCGTGCGAGAGA
>CAZDHU010000084.1:0-42842 GCA_964505355.1 uncultured Myxococcaceae bacterium
CCCGATCCCGTCGACGCCGGCCAGCGTGACCGGAGATCTGCGCAGCGGTCGAAATCTCTACCAGTCGAGTTGCAATGCGTGTCACGGTCCGCAGGCCGAAGGCAACCCGTCGTTCGACGCCCCGCGACTCGCCGGCACGAGTGACGCCTATCTCGTGCGACAACTCGAAGCATTCGCGAACGGCTGGCGCGGAACGCACGCCGGGGATCGGCCCGGGCGGCAGATGGCGCTGATCGCCCGCACGCTCGCCGACGATCGCGCGCGGCGAGACGTGATCGCGTTCGTCCGTTCGCTCGCCGGGCCTACGGCCGCGACGAAGCCCGCGCATCCATGAGGCGATCCGTTCGCACGACGAGGTTCGGGCGGATCGCGATCGCGCTCTCGATCGGAGCCGGCGTTGCGTCGAACGTCGCCTCCGCGGACGCCGATGGCGCCACGGTCGAGACGTCCTTCGCCCTCGCCACCGAATGCCCGCGCTCGTTCGAGCGGCTCGCGGACGGCACCTGCAAGCTGCACACGATCTACGACCAGTACGATTCGCTCCACGACCGCGGGGTCGGCGGCCTTCGCACGGCGCTCCCGCCACGGCGGGATCGGTTCACGCCCGCGCAGATCGACCTCGGCCGGCTTCTCTTCTTCGATCCCGCGCTTTCCGGCAACGGAACGATCTCGTGCGCGAGCTGCCACGACCCCGCGCGCGGATTCAGCGACGGGCGCGCGCGAAGCATCGGTGCGCCGGGCACCGAAGTCGGCCGCTCGGCCCCGACACTCTGGAATGTCGCCTTCCTGCAGCGCTTCTTCTGGGACGGACGCGCGAGTTCTCTGGAAGAGCAGATGCAGGGCCCTCTGTTCGCCGAAGCCGAGATGGGAAACACGCGCGAGCACCTGCTCCAACGTCTCGACGCGAGCCCGGCCTATCGCGTGCTGTTCGAGACGGCGTTCGGCGGCGCCAGCGAGGCTGCGACGAGCGGTCCGATCTCTCTCGCCCGCGTCTACACCGCGCTGGCGGCCTTCGAATCGACGCTGATCTCCTTCGGCAGTCGCTACGACCGCTATGCGAACGGCGATCCCGCGGCGCTGAGCGCGCCGGAGATCGAAGGCCTCAACGTCTTTCGTTCGTTCGTCGCCCGCTGCGCCGAGTGCCATACACCGCCGCTCTTCACCAACCAGCAAATCGCGGTGATCGGCGTTCCCGATCCAGAGGGGCGTCCGTTCGACCCGGGCGCAGCACCCGTGTTCGGCAACCCGACCTGGCGCGGGGGGTTCAAGGCGCCGACGCTGCGCAACATCGCCACCACCGCTCCCTACATGCACGCGGGCCAGTTTAGGACGCTGCGCGATGCCGCCGAGTTCTACACGAAGGGACGCGGCCACGCGGTTCCCGAAGGCGAACGCCTCGTGTTGCACTGGCACATCTGGAATCCGGAGCTGCGCGACGAGGAACTCGATCGGCTGGTCGACTTCTTGAATGCGCTGACCGACGAGACGCTGATCCCCGAGACCCCGGCGCGTGTCCCGTCCGGACTTCCGCCGATCGGGCGAGGCGCGACGAGCGACGTCGCGGTGAAAGGAACGAGAGAATGAACCGCACCGCGACGCTCGGACGTCTGCTGCTGGCGATTGCACTGCTCGGCGCCGGTTTCCATGCGGGACGCGCGCAGCGGCCGGAGCGATCGATCACGCGAGAACTTCCGCCGCCGGCCGCCATGACGCCCGTCGCGGAAGTCGCGTTTGGCCAGGTGCCGGCGATCGAGAACCCGACCGGCGGCCGGGTGATCGTGGTGGAAGAGGGCCAGTCGATTCAGGAGGCCGTGCTCGCCGCGCAGGCCGGCGACACGATTCGCGTGCGACCCGGCACGTATCACGAAACCGTCTACATCGACAAGGACGGCATCACGCTGTCGGGTTCGATCGAGGGCGACGCCTGGCCGACGCTCGACGGCGAGAAGACGCGCAACGATGCGATTCTCTATTCCGGCAACGGCATCACGATCGAGAACTTCCGGATCGTCCGTTACAAGGGCAACGGCGTGATGGGACAGGCGGGGAACAACTTCGTCATCCGCAACAACGTGATTCACGATGCGGGCGTCTACGGCATCTTTCCGCAGTTCGGCCAGAACGGGCTGATCACGCACAACGTGCTCAGCGGCATCGCGGACGCGGCGATCTACGTCGGCATGTCCGACAACGTCCACGTCGCACACAACGAGGTCTTCGCGAACGTCGCCGGCATCGAGATCGAGAACACGCGCCACGCCACCGTCGAGGGCAACTACGCCCACGACAACACGAGCGGCATTCTCGTCTTCATCACGCCGGGGCTTCCGATCAAGACCACGTTCGACGTGATCGTTCGCAACAACTTCGTGATCGGAAACAATCATCCGAACTTCGGCGCCGCGGGATCGATCGTCGCCGGCGTCCCGGCCGGAACCGGCATGCTGATCATGGCCGCCGACGACGTGAAGATCGAAGGCAACGTGATCACGGGAAACGACAACATCGGCATCGCGATCACGGATCACGGCCATGCGGAAAACCTGAGCCTCGACCCGGAGGCGGAACCGAACTCCGATCGAATCGCGATTCTCGACAATCTGATGCAGGACAACGGGAAGAACCCGCGCGACGAAGTGCGCGCGTTGATGCTCACGAAGCTGGTGACCGGCGGCGCCGACATCGTCCGGGTCGGAGAGAGCAAGGGCAGTTGCATCCTCCATCCCGAGCGATACCGGACGTACGGCGTGGAGGATTTCCCTCCCTGTGATTTTCGCACCACCGCGAGCTTTCGCACTCACCTGCTGCCGAAGCCGGTCGCCGCGCGCGAGATTCCCGCCAGCGAGAAGGGGAAAGCGGTCTACTACGCGATCTGCAGCGGCTGCCACGCCTTCGACGTCCGTCTGGTCGGTCCGCCCGTGCAGGCGATTCAGGCGATCTACCTCGAGGATCCGCAGGGCATCGCGGAGTTCATCGCGAAGCCCACACGCAAGCGGCCGGACTATCCCGAGATGCCACCGCAGGCGTATCTCGACCCCGCGACGCGGCGCGCGGTGGCGGAGTTCATGCTCGGCGTGACGAAGTAGGCGGGTCGTGGCGCAACGAAAGAATCGCTCTCCGGCACGCCCGCGAACACCTGCTGCCCGAATACCCGCGGCTCCGATGATCGAGTTCCGGGGTCGGGCGGCGCAGCAGGTCGACAGTCGCGAGCGCCGGCGCGCGATTCTCGAAGCGACGCTGCGACTGATCGTGCGCGAGGGGATGCGCGGCGTGCGCCACCGCGCGATCGCGGAAGAAGCGGGTGTTCCGCTCGCCGCGACGACGTATTACTTCAAAGACCTTTCGGATCTGATCGCCGACGCGTTCAATCTCTACGCCGAAGACACGTTGCGGGATTCCGAACGACTCGAAGAGAGCAGCCTCGAAGCGCTCGAGCAGTTCAGCGGTGAAGAGCTGAAGACGAAGGCAGTTCGCACGCAGCTCGCACGAACGCTCGGCCGGCATCTGGCGGCACACATCCGATCGCAGGTCGCGCAGCGGGACGATCGCATCCTCGAGCACGCGTTCAGCAACGAGGCGCTGCGCAACGAGAAGCTCGCCGCGATCTCACGACTGCCCCGCGCCCGAACGCTGGCCGCGATCGCCGGCTTTCTGACTCGATGCGGATCGGACGATCCGGAGGCCGACGCGCAGATCATGTTCGGATTCGTGCTGAGTCTCGAGTATCAGCTCTTGCTGGGTGTGATCGACGAGAAACAGGTCGAGCGCACGGTGACGCGCCTCGCCCACCACGTCTTCGGCGTTTCGGGCCGGTAGAGGCGCCGCCGGCTCACCGCGGCTTCGGGCGCCTCTTCCCGTGCGCCCGCTCCTCGAATCGCGGGCGGTTTCGCGTGGCTCGCTCGACCAGACCTCGCTCGACCAGACGCATGGCGTGCGGTCTCCCCTCCAGTCGAATGCGATGCAGGAGGGCGAGACTAGAGGGTGGCATGCCCTCGGGCAGCCGCACGAAGCTGTGATCCTCTTCGATCGAAACGCCGTTGATCTGCGCACCTTCGAGACCGGCCTCGTTCGCGATCAGGCCGACGATGTTGCCGGCCTTTATGCCGTGGATGTGGCCGACCTCGAGCCGGTAGAGGTCTTCTCGCTCGCTGCGCGGCCGGCGCGTCGTTCGATCGCGAGCACCCGGCGGGGCCGACGGCCGCACCTCGGCACGAAGCGGGCGCTGCGGAGCGTCCGCGGTGCGCGGCGGTTCGGCGTCGCGTGCGGCTCGTTCCGGAGCGAGCAGGAGCGGCGTCTCGCCCTGCGCGAGCGACGCGAGCGCGGCCGCCACGTCGATCGTGTCGGCGCCCGACTCGCGGGCGATCTCTTCGACCACCGGCCGGTACGCTGCCGTCTCTCCCGTCGCGAGCGCCGCCGCGACGCGTTCTTTGAACCGCGCGAGCCGCTTCAGATTGACGTCGGCCACGCTCGGCAGTCGCATGGGCTCGATCGGCTGTCGGGTCGCGCGCTCGATCGCACGCAGCAGCGTTCGTTCGCGCGGAGCGACGAAGAGAATGGCTTCGCCGGTTCGCCCCGCCCGCCCGGTGCGTCCGATGCGATGCACGTAGGATTCGGTGTCGTACGGCACGTCGAAGTTCACGACGTGATCGATTCGCTCGACGTCGAGGCCGCGCGCCGCGACGTCGGTCGCCACCAGGATGTCGATCTTTCGGGCCTTCAAAGCCGCGACGATGCGCTCGCGCCGGGCCTGCGCAATCTCTCCGTTCAGCGCCGCCGCCGCGAATCCGCGCGCTTCGAGCCGCTCGGCGAGCTCGACCGTCGCCTGTCGAGTTCGTGCGAAGACCAGCATCGCGTCGAACGGCTCGACTTCGAGGATGCGCGTCAGGGCGTCGAGCTTGTGCATCCCGCTCACCATCCAGTACCGCTGGCGAATGTTCGGCGCCGTCGTGGTCTTGCTCTGGATCGTGATCTCGTGCGGTTCGCGCAGGTGTTTGCGGGCGATGCGCTTGATGGGCGGCGGCAGCGTGGCGGAGAACAACGCCACCTGCTTCTCGGCTGGAGTTCGCGCGAGAATCGACTCGATCGCGTCGATGAACCCCATCTGCAGCATTTCGTCGCCTTCGTCGAGCACGACGAAGCGAAGGCCGGCGAGCGAGAGCGTTCCCCGTTCCAGGTGGTCGATGATGCGGCCCGGCGTTCCGACCACGACGTGCGGCCCGCGCGCGAGCGCGTGAAACTGCGGGCCATAGCTCTGGCCGCCGTAGATCGGCAGCACGTGGAATCCGCGGATGCGGGCGGCGTAGGTCTGGAACGCCTCCGCGACCTGAATCGCGAGTTCGCGCGTCGGCACCATCACGAGGGCCTGTGGATCGCGTTTCGCGATCACGATCTTCGTCAGCAACGGAAGCGCGAAGGCCGCCGTCTTGCCGGTTCCCGTCTGCGCCTGACCGAGGATGTCGGCGCCGGCCAGAAGCAGTGGAATGGTCGCGGCCTGAATCGGCGAGGGCGATTCGTAGCCGACGTCGGCGAGCGCCTCGAGCACGGGTTTCGAGAGGCCGAGATCCGCGAAGGCAGCGGTTGCGCCGGCGTCGGTGGACTTCATGTCGAAGAGCCTCGGAGACGGAAACGGGGACGCGCAGTGTACCGGCTCGCGCGAAGTTGCGAGTCCGGGAAATCGCCCACCTCGCCGGGAGGATTCGAGCGCGCCGGGCAGCGAACGCCGCTCGCGACGCGCTTCCCGAGTCGTCCTAGCGGGGTGCGGAAGGCGGTGCAGGGACGGGCGCCCGCGCGGGCACCGGAAGCGTGGCGCGGCAAGAGACACCGAACAGCGGCATCGTGTCGCAGAGCGCCGGCATCTTCGGAAGTCGAGGCGGATCATGCGCGGCGACGCGCGTCGTCTGCCCGCCGGATTCCATCATTCGCGTTCCCTTCGCAGCGGCGAGCAGCGCGTCGCGCACGTCGAGCGGCCGATCCGCGGCGGCGACCATCACCGCGACCAGCCCGGCCACGTGCGCCGCCGCGAGACTCGTACCGTCTCCGAACGCAAAGGCATCGCCGGGCACCGTCGAAAGCACCTCCGTACCCGGCGCATAAACCGACACCCAGCTACCGCGGTTCGAGCGCGACCAGAGCGCGTTGCCGGCGTCGATCGCTCCCACCCCGATCACGCCCGGATAGGCGGCGGGATAACGCGGCGCCTCCCCGCCTTCGTTGCCGGCCGCAGCCACCACCAGCATGTCGAGTCGTTCGAGGCGTTCGATCGCGCGTTGCAGCAACGGATCGGGCGGACCGACGAGCGCGAGGCTGACGACGCGCGCTTCGTTCTGCCATGCCGCGTCGATGCCGCGCAGCACGTCGCTCATCCGACACACATCCGCTGCGACACCGGGCGTCGGCGCGCAGACTGGCACGACGACGACGTCCGATTCTGGTGCGACGCCGGCGATGCCGAATGCGTTGTTCTCGGCGGCCGCGATCACGCCCGTGACCAGCGTTCCATGAATCGCCGGAGTCGGCGGGGGACCGCCGGCCAGCGCCTGCACGCGCACCCGTTCGAGTTCGGGATGCGTGATCTCGGGCGCCGAATCGAGAACGGCGATTCGAACGCTCGCCCCGGCGAAGGTCGGTCGACCGGCGAGCACGCCCGTGCGCGCGAGCCCGTGTTGCAGAGAGAGATAGGGATCCGGACCGACCGGCGCGGGACGCGGCGCGATCAGCGGTCGCACTTCGGTCGCAGCCGTCATGTACCGCAGGTTGGGAGACACGTGAGAGCCGGCTGGTGCCGCCGCGACCAGCTCGTTCGCCGCGAGCCGGGCCGGACCGACCACGCGCACCATCGTCGCGCAGAGCACCGGGCTCCAGAACGTTTCGACGATTCGCGCCTCGGGCGCCAGCCGCAATCCGGCGAGCGACGCGCCGCTGCGCGGGACCAGCACGAGCGCTTCGCCGGGAATCGCATCGACCGTTTGCGGGTCCGCCGCATCGGGCAACGGAACGATCGCACCACGTTCCGCTTCCCCGGCGAGGTGTCGATTGCCCGGTCCGATGCCGGGCGTGAGCGTCATCGTCGGAGACGTCGCGGGTCCGGGATCGAGCGGCGGACAATCGTCGTCGATGCGTCGCTCGCCGGACGGATTCGCCTCCGCGTTCGCGAGGGGCACCGATCGATCCGCCGGGCGAGCGACCGGCTCGTCCGCAGCCCACGACGATGTGACACCGATCAGTGTCGCGATCGTCGCGAAGCGGAATGCGTCACGGAAGCGGTTGCGCAAAGGCAGCAACGCCCGTCCCCGGCGCGCTCAGCAGCTTCGCCACGGCCATCGCATCCGTGCCCGGCGCGAGGCGAAGCTGATAGCGCCCCACGGCCGACGGACCGGAGACGATCTGCGCGCCCACTGCACGCAGCACTTCTCCGACGCGCCCGGCCGGCACGTCGTCCCGTAGCACGACGTCGAGCGTCGGGCTCGCCACCGGATCGCGCGCGCTCGCGGGTTCCAGCGGTGCCGTCGCCGTCTCGTACGTCGCTTCTCCCGGAGTGCGCGTCCACTCGATCATGCGTCCTCCCGCGAGACCCGCGGCGAGGGCGAGGACCGCAGCCGCCGCCTGGCCGTACCACCAGCGGGCAGGCAGCCGCTGGCGGCGCGACGGCGGCGCGGTCCTCGCCGCAACGACGCCCCGATCCTGGCGTGAGCCGGGCACCGAACCGTGAGCGGGTGACGGTCGCGATGTGGCTCCACTCGGGGACGTCGTCGCACCGGAGGGTCTCGCCGATTCCGCGGTCTGCGTCGCGACCACGGTGGGATCTGCGATTCGTTCGAAGACGCGCGCGAGGACACGTTCGGCCGACGGTGCGTCTTCGGGCAGAGCGCCAGGACCGCGCTCCCAGCTCTGGATCTCCGCGCGGCAATCCGAGCACAGCGCGGCGTGCGATTCGACGAGACCTCGCTCGTCGTCGCTGAGCCCGCCGTCCGGATACCAGGGCAACAAATCCAGCACGTCTTCGGGGCACAGGTCGTGGTTCACATTCATCATCACGACTCCTCCGGGGGCGATTCCGTGTGCTCGTTCGAACCGAGAACGACGCGCAATCGCGCTCGCGCGCGTGCGACGCGGGTCTTGATCGTTCCTTCGGCGACGCCGAGACGGGCAGCGATCTCGGCGTAGGGAAGGCCCTCGATGAAGGCCAGTTCGACCACCTGCCGCTGACTCTCGGAAAGAGCTTCGAGGGCTTCTCTCACCCGGCGGATGTCGGCTCGTCCCTCGATTCGGGCGGCGAGATCGTCGGGATCGGCGAACTGCGAGAGCTGATCCATTTCCATCGGGATCACCGCCGATCGCTTCGATCGACCCTGCGCGCGAACGGCCGACATGGCCTTGAAATGGGCGATTCCGCAAAGAAAGGTCGACGCGCGGCTCTCACCGCGAAAGCGGCCGGCGCTGCGCCAGAGTTCGTAGAAGACTTCCACCACGGCGTCCTCGACCAGGGCCGGATCCCGGAGTCTTCGCCGCAAAAACCCGTAGACCCGAGGGTAATACCGGCGAAAGAGTTCCTGGAACGCCTCCAGATCTCCGCGCGCAACGCGGGCGATCCGCGCCGCATCCTCGGCGTCGGCCTCTGCGTGGCCTCGCTGCGCATCGATTCGTTCGTTGCTCACGACCTGGCCATGAGTGACCGCCCCGGCGCGAGGGGTTCCCGTCGGACCGGACCGAACGGTCCGGCGTTGCGCAGCCCACCCGCAACCACCCTCTCTTCGTTCCCGCGAACTCGCGCGACGGCACGCCACTCCGTCCGGCGACGCCCTTCGGTCAGCGGCGATTCGCGCGCATCTGGAGGCGGGTCGCGCTGGCTTTCGCTTGCTCCGCCTCCGCGATCATTCCCTTGCGCTGATAGAGCTGCGAGAGATTGGTCTGACTCAGCGGATCATCGGGTTCGAGTTCCGCGAGACGCCGTGCCGCTTCGAGTGCACCGTCGAGATCGCCGCTGCGCTCGAGGGCTTTCGAAAGGCCGTTCCAGGCGAGGGGCAATCGGTCGTCGACGGCGATCGCCTGTCGATAACCGTCGATCGCCTCTTCGAGCTGGCCGTTCACGAAATGAGTGAATGAACTCCGGCAGAGGTCACGTGCCCGCGTCATGTCGCGAGTATACTCGCCGGCCCATGCTCGTCCGCCCGTTGCGACGCCAGGAACGCGAACCGCTGCTCGATCTGCTCGACGACTGGCAGCAGGACGATGGCCGTCGCGGGCGCGAGTTCTTCGGTCGCTACTTCGACGAAGACCCCGAACCAGAACGAAACGTGCTGGTCGCCGAAGAAGCGGGCGCGCTCGTCTCCTGCGTGCAGATCTTTCCGCAACGCATGCGCGTGGCGGGCATTCCGGTGACGATGGGCGGAATCGGAACGGTCTGGACGGCGCCCGCGGAACGAGGCCGCGGCATCGCGAGCGAAGTGTTGCGCGCCGTGGCCGACGAGCTTCGCGCGCGCGAGACGCGCATTTCCCTGCTCTACTCGACGCGCGCTTCGTTTTACGCGCGTGCGGGCTGGGAACGCTGGCCCGTGCATCGGTGGCTCCTGCGTCGTGGCGAGGCGCGAGCGGCGGAGGTTTCGTCGCCGGGCTTCCAGATCGAACCTTTCGATCGAGCGCGCGATCTCGAAGACGTTCGCGCGCTGCACGACGCGTGGAGCGGCCAGCGCGACGGCACCGCCGTCCGCGATGCCCGCGCGTGGGAATCGAGTCTGCGCGTCGCCGGCAATCCGCTGGAAGAGTTTCTCGTCGCGCGGCGTGACGGGCGGGTGCTCGCCTATCTGCGCTCGATCGCGATGCGCGGCGTGCTGGTGATCTCGGAGTTCGGGCGCGCGCCGGACGGAGTCGGCGCACTCGTCGCACTGCTCGACGATCAGCTGATTCCTCGCTCCCGCGATCCCCTCGTCGTCGCGACGCAATCTTCGGCCGAACTGCGACGCTTCGCCGTCATGACCCCGCCGCACGATCCGCCGCTCGAACGTGCGCTGGGCGAGCGCGCGCTCGCTCCGACACCGGTCCCCGACGAATCGATGATGTTCCAGTGCATCGACGCACCGGGACTCGCTCGCGACCTCGGCGTCCCCCCCGCGCCGGACCTCGAACCGAATGCGTTCTTGCGAACGCTGCTTCCGGCCGAGCGCCTGGTGGTCTGGCCGGCAGATCGATTTTGAACCGCGAGCCATGAAACGACACGGCACCCGGACGCTTCATCGAGAGCCACCGGTGGCCGATGATCGCCGGCAGGAACGCCCGCCCGTTCGAAGGAGTTGCGCCATCCCGGATCCGTTTCGAAGACTCTTCCGCCGGTTCGTGTTCGAGAACCTGCTGGTCAGCCTCGGCGCGCTGCTCGGCGTGATGCAGGTGCTGGTGGGGCACTGGGTGCTCGTGCTCTTCGCCGAACGCTCCATGCCTCCGCTGTCGGTGGCGCTCTCGCTCGCCGGCGCGCTGGTCGTCGCGAACGTGATTGCGATCCCGTTCGTCCGGCGCGCATCGCGACGAGGCGGACTCGTGCGACGGGTGGCCCGGGCCTACGTCGCGATCGGGCTCGCGACCCTCATCGTCGGGGGGGCGATCGGAGCGAGCTGGGCCGGCTTCCTGCCGCTCGCCACGCTGCTCGGCGCGGCGGGCGTCGGCGCCGACACGGCCCTCACGCTGTTTCGCATCGCGACCGTTCCCGTCGTGGCCGTGCTCGGCTTCATGCTGATCTGGGGCTTCACGGGCGGTCAGATCCGAATCGATCGAACGGTGCAGCGCATTCCCCTGCGCGCGACGCCGGAGGCGCTGCGCGGCCTGCGCATCGTGCAGATCTCGGATCTTCACATCGGCAACGCGATGGAGAGTCACCAGATCGCCGCGCTGGCACGCGAGATCAACGCGCTCGAACCGGATCTGATCGCGATCACGGGCGACATCTTCGACTTCCATCCCGAGTTCGTGCCCGACGGTTGTCGCGAACTCTCCGCCCTGCGCGCGCGGTACGGCGTGTACGCCGTGCTCGGCAATCACGACTGGTACACGGGCTACGACACGATCGCATCGAATCTGGCCGAGCACGCGCCGCAGATTCGCTTGCTGCGCGGCGTGATCGAGCGCGTATCGACCGATGCTCCCCTCTATCTCGCGGGCATCGACGATCCCGGCCGCGACTGGACGGCCGAGGGCATCGACCTGCCGGAACTCGAACGACTGGGAACCAACCTGCCGGCGGACGGCCCGGTGATCCTTCTCGTGCATCGACCCGAAACCTTTCCGCAGGCGGCACGGCTCGGATTCTCGCTCGTTCTCGCCGGTCACACGCACGGCGGACAGATCGCGCTGCCGACACCCGGAGGCCTCTTCAACCCGGCCCGGCTGATCACGCGCTTTCACCGGGGTCTCTACATGGAGCACCGCTCGGTGCTCTACGTGAATCGCGGCATCGGTGTCGCAGGCCCGAGGATCCGATTCAACTGTCCGCGAGAGATCGCGACGATCGAACTCGTCTGAGCGACGCGGCGCGCGTCAGCCCGAATAGCCTTCGGCCAGCAATTGCACGGGATGCAGCACGCGCGCGCGCATTCCCTTTTCGGCGACGCCATTTCGCAGCTGCATCAGGCAGCCGGGGTTCCCGGTCGCGATCACGTCGGGATCCACGGCCTCGAACGCGGCCATCTTGCGCGCGAGCACGGCCCGCGACGATTCGGGATGCGTCAGCGAGTAGATGCCCGCCGCACCGCAACAGCTCGTCGGATCGTCGTGGGGCAGCAGCCGGAGTCCCGGAAGCGACGACAGCAGCCGCCGGGGCGCCTCGTGCACACGCTGTGCGTGTACGAGATGGCAGGGATCGTCGTAACACACGGAGCGCTCGACGCGCACCGCAGGTGCTCGCAGCCCCGCCTCGTCGAGCCACTCGCAGACGTCGCGAACCGCTGCCGCGAGTCGCTCGCCTTCGCCGGGCAACCACTGGCCGAGTTCGCGCAGCGCCGCGCCGCAACCCGCGGAATCGACGATCACGGCATCGATCGCGCCGAGATCGAACGCTTCGAGATTTCGCCGGGCGAGCCGTCGCGCGGATTCGAGATCCCCGGCATGCGCATGAAGCGCACCGCAGCAGCCCTGCGCGTCCGGAACGAGCACGTCGAATCCGTTTTCCACGAGCACACGAACCGTCGCCTGTGCGACGTCACCGAACAGCTCGGGCATCACGCAGCCACGAAACATCGCGACGCGACCGCGCCGGGCTCCCCGCGCCGGCGTGAATGCGGGCAAGGGACGCCGGTCTCGCCTCGGTGGTACGCGCGGCGCCTGCGCCACGAGCGCGCGAACGCGACGCGGTGCAAAGCGGCGCGCGAGCGCGATCAGCCCGCAGGCCTGAGCCAGCGCGAGCCCGTCGATCACGCGACGGATCCGCCGCGGATGGGGAATGATCTCGCGCAGCGCGAACGATTCGACGCGTTTCGCGAATCCCGCGCGCCGGCCGGTGCGTTCGATCTCCTCGCGCAGCGTTTCGAGCAATGCGCCGTAGCGAACTCCGGACGGACACGCCGTTTCGCAGGCCCGGCAGCCGAGGCAGAAATACGCCTCGTCGACCACGACCTCGTCGAGTTCGATCCGTCCTTCGGCGAACGCCCGCATCAGATGAATGCGCCCCCGGGGCGACGACGTTTCGCGTCCCGTTTCGCGATAGGTCGGACAGACGGGAAGACAAAGTCCGCAATGAACACAATCGAGCGTGCGCTCGAGGATCGCGTCGAGTCTCGCTCCCGGTTCGCATCCGCTCACCGTTCGGCCCCTCCGGCATCCGCCTGTCTCGCATCCGATCGGTCACTTTCGGATCGTTCGCTCGCGTCGGGCGCGTCGAACTCGAGTCCGGGAACCGCTGCCGCGAAGACACCGCGCGGATCGAAGCGCCGCGAAAGATCGCGCAAAATGGCAGCCGTCCGTGGCGCGGGCGCGGACGGTGCAAGCGCGGCGCGGAGCATGCGCTCCGTCGCACCGTCCGTCGCCGCCGCATCGACACGAACGTTTCCCGCGGAGCGGTGCGTGGCGTCGCGGATCGCCCGCTCGACCCGTTCGCTGCGCGCGATTTCGCCTGGCCCGTCGAAACGCGCCACGACGAGCGCGACCTCGGGATGCGCGACGATCGTCGCACCGGCGCCGCGCAAGATTTCGATCACGTGCGACGCGCGAGACGGTGCGCACGCAAAACGCAGAGTGAGCTGCGGGCCGCGCGCGGAGGCGTCGAACCATTCGTGCACGGGGTCGAGTGTCGCTGCGGCCGGCGCGACGAACCCGGAAAGCGCGTGCGAAACGAGTTCACGGAGTTGCGCGGCAGGCCCTGCGAGCTCGAGCACGAGAGCGAGATCGAAAGCGGGCGAGCGTGGATGGCCCGGGGCGATTCTCGCGACGAGCTCGTGTTCGACGATCACCACGGCGCGCACGAACGGGAGGTCTCGCGCGCGACGCGCGCTCTCCATCGCATCGTCGACATCGACCGCCGGACGAAGGAGCACGGCAGTCGCCTCGGGACGTGGCGCGAGGCGCAACCACGCGTCCTCGATCACGGCGAGCGACCCCCGCGAACCCGTCCACAGTTTCGCGAGGTCGTAGCCGGTGACGTTCTTCACGACGCGGCCGCCGCAGCGCGTTCGCTCACCGCTTCCGAGCGTGACACCGAGACCGAGCACGACGTCTCGTGGTCTTCCGAAGCCCCGCAGCCTCGGTCCGGTTTCGGCCGACGCGAGAACGCCTCCCAGCGTCGCGTCCCGGTTCGCGGGATCGAGCGGCAGCGACCAGCCCGCCGCCTCGACCGCTTCGCGCAGGCGAGAGACGCGGACGCCGGCGTCCACGTGTGCGACGCCGTCATCCGCGTCGACCAGTCGAATCGAGTCGAGGCGCGCCGTCGAGAGCACCGCGCCCGCGCGCGAACGCGCTCGGGCGACGAGACCGGGCTTGCTTCCCCCGCCCCGAACGAGGAGCGAGATCCCGAGTGCGGCGCATTCGCGCAGCGTTCCGGCCACCGCGTCGGCGTCTCGCGGCCCGAACACGGGCAGCGAATCGCCGCCATCGAGACTCGCCGTTTCGGTATCGACCACGACCGCGTCACCGAGCGCCGTGCGCAGCCGTTCGATCCGAGCGCCGTCGATCATCCGGATCTCGCCTCGCCCGGGTCGCGCAGCGCCGGGTTCGATTCGGCGCAGCCCCGCGGCGTCGGAAAGATCTTGCCGGGATTGCTCGAGCGACCGGGATCGAACGTGTCCCGCAGCCGCATCATCGCATCGAGATCGTCGGGGCCGAAGACGAGCCCCATGAACTCCTGCTTCTCGGTGCCGATCCCGTGTTCTCCACTGATCACGCCGCCCGCCGCGACACAGAGCGAGAGGATCTCGGCACCCGCCGCGAGCACGCGCGCGAGTTCGTCGCGGTCGCGGCGATCGAACGAAATGTTCGGGTGCAGATTGCCGTCTCCCGCGTGAAACACGTTCGAGAGCCGCAGCCGATGGCGGTCGCCGATTTCGCAGATCGCGGCGATCACTTCGGGCAGTTTCGTTCTCGGCACCACCGCGTCGTGCACGTAGAGATCGGGAGCGAGCCGCCCCATGGCCCCGAAGGCCCCCTTGCGCGCACGCCAGAATCGTTGCCGTTCCGCGGCGTCGCGCGCGACGTCGACACGCGTCGCGCCCGCGCCGGCGCAGAGCGATCGCACGCGCAACACCTCGGGACCGACCGCGGCACGCGCTCCATCGAGTTCGATCAGCAGCACGGCCCCGGCATCGCGGGGCAGTCCGGCCGCGTAGACACTCGACTCGATCGCGTCGATCGTGCGTCGATCGACGATTTCGAGCGCCGAGGGAATCAGTCCGTCGCGAATGATCGCGGTGACGGCCCGACACGCGGAGACCACGTCCTCGAAGATCGCGAGCAGCGTCTCGACGGCTTCGGGCAGGCGAACGAGGCGCAGCGTCGCCTCCGTGACCACGCCGACCGTGCCTTCGGTCCCGACGACGACGCCGGTCAGATCGAGTCCGAGCCCGACCCCGCTGCGCGACCCGGTCCGAAGGATCTCGCCGTCCGGCAGCACGAGTTCGAGTGCGAGCACGTGCTGCGTGGTGGTTCCGTACGCGAGCGTGTGCGGACCGCCGGAGTTTTCAGCCACGTTTCCACCGATCGTGCACGAGATCTGACTCGACGGATCGGGCGCGAAGAAGAGCCCGTGCGGCGCCGCCGCCTTCGACAACTCCGCGTTGATCACCCCGGGCTGGACGACGGCGATCCGGTCGACGGGATCGAGTTCGAGAATCCGATTCATCCTCGAACACTCGATCACGACCCCGCCGTCGGGAGCGAGCGCGCCCCCCGAGAGACCGGTGCCCGCTCCGCGCGGAACGAAGGGCACTCCGGCGTCACGGCAGGCGCGAACCACACGCACGACTTCCGTGGTCGACTCGGGCAGAACGACGGCGCCGGGACGCCCGACGTGGTGCGTGAGTCCGTCGCATTCGTACACGAGCAAGTGAGCGGGATGCGTGAGGCAGCGCGCTTCGCCGACGATGGCGCGAAGAACGTTCTGAAATGCCGGCGAAAGGCGAGGCATCTCGGGCAGCGTAGGCGTGGGCCTTCGATCAGGCGAGGCCGAGTCGGGCGAGCGCGTCTTCGTCGAGACCGAGGTAGTGACCGATTTCGTGCTTCACGGTCTTCATGATCTCGTCTTCGAGTTCATCCGCCGGCAGGCGAGCGAGATTTCGCCGGAACAGAATCACCCGACTCACGTCTTCGACCTGCGCCGACGGCTGCGCGACGGTGCGCGGAACGCCAATGAAGATGCCGAGGATCTGCGGCGAGACGTTCTCTCCGTCCACCAGCTCTTGCGACGGAAAGTCTTCGATCAGGATCGGCACGTCCTCGACGTACGCGCGGATCGACCGCGGCAACTCGTCGAACGCAGCCGCCGCCACGGCACGCAGCTTCTCTTCGGGGAGGTCACAGGGGAGGGTGTGAAGTTCGGGCGCGAGCGTGTGTGCGCGCTCGAACGCCTTCGCCGCGCCTTCCTCGTCACCGGTTCTCTCCAGCGCGAGGCCGAGGTGGTAGAGCGCGTGGCTGTAGTCGGGATCGATCATCAGGGCGACTTCGAGCTGGCGACGGGCCTCGTCGAAGCGACCGAGTTCGAACAGGATCTGGCCTTCGAACGCGCGGTAGGTGCCCTGGTCTCCGCCGCTCTGCAGCGCCCGACGCACGAGGAAGAGGGCTCCTTCGAGATCGTCCATCATGAAGAGGCCGCGCGCTTTGAGGTAGTGGACCTCGGCCTGGCTGGCCCGATCGAGCCGCGGCTGTTTCGGCCCCCCGGCCAGCATTTCGTCGAGCTGTTCGATGGCGAGTTCGCACTCGCCGAGTTCTTCGACCAGGAGTTCGGCGCGGTTCAGACGCGCGGCCACGAACTTGGGATCGGCCTTGACGGCCAGCTCGAACTCGTCGACCGCGTCTTCCCAGCGGCCTTCTTCCCAGAGAATCTCGCCGCGGCTGTTGTGCGCCTCGGCACCGTCCGGATCGGCTTTGAGCGCCTCGTCGAGCCAGGCCAGCGCCTCGTCGGTGCGTCCACCGCTGGAGGCTTCCATGGCCTGATCGAGGCAATCCCAGTAGCGATCGTTGTCCTTCATGGATCCTTCGACGAGGGGCCAGACGGATGATCCGTCCGGGGTGAAAGCGTCGCCAGCATAGCAGAGCCACCCGCCGGCCGAGGCCTCCGACCCGCCCGGAAAAATGGACTCAACCGGCTGAAATCATTGATATTTGATGCTCACCTCCGAGAGATCTCGGCCCGACTTCAGAGCCGCGGACGAGCCCTGGAACGGTGTTTTGCCGGAGGACTTTTCGCGTCCCGGCCCGTGCTTCGCAGCCACCTGTCGTCTCTCATCGGCCGCTCCCGGCCAAAGTCGAGCACTCGCACCGTCAGTCCCGCACGAGGCGCATGACGGAAAAGAAGGCGTCGCTGATCGGGGCGTCGTAATCGACCGCTTCGACCTCCATCTCGATGCTTTCACCGGCCAGCGGGCGCTCGAATCGCACCCGGCGAGGCGTCGCGATGCCCTGGACGGTATCGACTAGCAGTGTCCGGGCCAGCAGCGTCTGCTGCCCGTCGCGCCAGTGCTCGATCCGCAGAGGCACGAAACTTCCCGCGTCGAGCCAGACCCGCCGTTCGGCAAAGCGGCTGACCGATCCGACCGCGCGTTCGCGAACCTGCCAGACCGGCTTGCCATCGAGTTCCGTCCGCTCGACGCCGATCAGCTCGGTCTGCGCGATCCAGGCGACTCCGAAACCGAGGTACTCGAGATCGACGCCGTACACGTCTTCGAGCGCGAGCGTCTCCGGAATCCGACGAACTCGTCCGACCGCGGGCTGGTAGAGGAAGTAGTCGCTCGGGCGCTCGTCGTGCTCGAGGTAGAGCAGCCCGACGCCGTGCAAGTCCGACGGTGATTCGAATCGCGCCAGCAGACGCTCGGAGCGACCGTCGCGATCGTCTCGCCAGACGACGAGCTCACGCGCTTCGCGCCACCCCGCCCGTTCGATGGACAGGCGAACGGTCGCCGTGAAGCGCCGACCATCGAGTCGCCCGTGCCAGCGCGCGGGAACCTCGGCAGGCGTCGCAGCCGCGACGAGATGGGTTTGGATGCTCTCCGCCTCGACGCCGTCGATCGCGCGCGCGAGCGCCGGGAATCCGGGCATCACGCTCACGTTCCAGAGCAGACTCCACGCCACGATCCTGATCGAACTTCGCATGCCCGTCTCCCTTCCGAAGTCACCCCGGAGAGCCGGGGGTGCGACGCGCGTGCGACATTCGCGCGGCCAGTCGGGCGGGCAGCAGACTCGCCAGCAGTGCCATCGCGAGCGTCGCGGCCATCAGCCGCGTGCCGGCCGAGAGCGTGATCCGATGATCGATCACCCAGCCGAGCGATCGCGAGAGGATGCCGCACAGCGAGTGCCCCCAGACCGCGCCGAAGGCCAGCCCGGCGATGCCTCCCGCGCCCGCGACGAAAAGACCATGCAACACGACGCTCACTCCGAGCGTGCTCGACGTCGCACCGGCAGCGCGAAACAGTGCGTACTCGTGACGGTGCGCGAGCGTGTTGCCGAGCAGCAGGTTGACGAGCGTGATCACTCCGATGCCGACGACGAGCAGCCAGGGAAGTCGCAGTAGAGACTCCACCTGCCCGACCAGCATGCGCGTTTGACGTCCGTGCACCTCGGCATCGCGAAAGAAAAGAGCCTGCCCGGTGACGCGAGATCGCGCGTTTTCGATCACGGTCGCGGGATCGCCGTCGAGAAAGAGCGCTGCGAACGACGCTGGAAGATCGCCGAACCATTCGCGGAAGATTCGATCGTCGACGTGAAGCGAACCCGATCGCCCGCTGTAGTCCCGCGCCCAACCGCCCACGCGAACCAGACGAGTTCCTGCGGGCGTCTGCAACGCGAGCGAGTCTCCGATTCGTGTTCCGAAGCGCCAGCGAAACGCTTCCGACATCAGAATCTCGCCACGTCGCAACGCGGCGATCGATGCTTCCGGATCGGCCGAGACCGTCTGCAGCCCGCCGTGACGCACGAGCAGTTCGGTCGGCAGATTGCCGAGTGCGACGCGTTCTCCGCGGATCACCACCTGCACGTTTCGATAGGCGGCAACGGCCTCGACCCCCGGCAGCGCCTCGAGTTCGGCCAGCGTCTCGCGCCGAATCGGCTCGCGATTCGCGGGCGGAACGGAGCCGGGGTCTTCCGCGTAGACCAGCGTGGCCTCGCGTCCGTTCAACCCGAGCAAGAACGCATCCATGGTCTTCGCGACGCTGTCGACGGTACTGCCGAGCGCGAGCGCTGCGCCGACGATGCCCGCCCAGACGGCCGTCGTCGCCGCGAGCTCGATTCCGCGTCCGGCGAACGACGCCGCGGCGACGGCTCCCATCCGGCAGGTCGTTCCGAGCCGAAACGCGCGCTCTCCCGTCACGAGCGACGGCAATTGACTCGCGAGCGCTGCCACCGAGAAAACGCCGAGACCGACCGAGAGCAGCAGCAACACGGAGGCGGCCCCTCCCTCGCGCGCGAACCACGCACAGGCGATGGCGGCGACGGCGGCTGCCCCCGCCGCGCGTCCGACCCGTGACGAAAACGGGGTCTGCAGGAACTGCTTTCGATCCTGCAACAGGTCGAGCGCCGAACCGCGCGCAACGCGTCGCGCGGGCCCGAGCGTGGCGAGCAGCGCCACGGGAAGCCCGGTGCCGAGCGCGGCCAGTACGGTGGCGACGGAGGCACCGGCGGGCGTGATCGACAGTTGCTGCAGATGCTCCGACGCACGGGCGAGCCGATCGAGCAGCGGATCACAGGCCACGACGGCGACCGCGAGACCGAGGGCGGTCGCGAACACCGACACGATCGCAGCGTCGAGCAAGACGAGTCGAGAGACGCGATCGGCGTCCATCCCCACCGCACGAAGCCACGCGAGTTCTTCGATCCGGCGATCGACCGAGAGCGATGCCACGGCATGGATCGACAGAATCGCGAGCAGCACGCCGACGCCGGCCATCGCCGAGACGCAGGACGTGAGCACCGTCAGCAGGCCGTCGATGGCACCGTCGGAAACGCCGGCGCGTCGAACGGTCACGTGCTCTCCGAGATGAAGGGCGATCCGTTCCCGAAGCGCTTCCGCCGACTCGCCCGGATCGCGTTCGACGTCGATTCGCGTGACTCTCCGGCCGAGGCCGAGCAGATCCTGCATCGCATAGAGGTCCATCACCGCGATCTGCCCGTCGAAGGCGTCGGCGGGCCCTCCGGAAAGGAGTCCTCGCACCACGAGGCGATGAGTGCCGCGCTCCGAGCGAAACTCGATCGCGTCGCCTGCGGCCGTCTTCGTCCGCTCCGCGAGCCGCGGCGTGACGATGATCGAATCACCGAGCGCAACGAGGCGCACGGGATCCTGCACCTCGATGCCGCGTGCGGCGATCGCGCCTTCGCGCGAGTCCTCTTCCAACAGATCGATTCCGAGCACGCGAACCGCCGTGCCGTCGCCCGAGACGCGGAAGGTGCGCTCGATGATCGGAGTCGCCCGCGCGACACCCGGCACCGCGCGGACCGTTTCGAGCGCGGATTCGTCGATGCCCGCATCGCCCGCGCCGATCTGCAGCGACGCTGCGCCGAGCCACGCGCGAGACGTTCGCTCCACGGCGGCACGCACGCTGCGCGATGCGATTTCGACGCTCGCGGAAAGAGCGACGGAGGAGGCGAGCGTTACGATCGCGAGCACGGTGGTCGCTCGCTGGCGAAGCAGCCGCCCGCGTACCGACAGCAACACGTCGATCGGAAGTCGCGAGCGATTCCCGAACACGCCTACGCGCTCAGCGCCGCCGGAGCCCGGGTCTCCGTTTCGTCGTCCAGCACGAGTCGCCCGTCGCGCAGTTCGAGCACTCGATCCGCGTATTCGGTCGCACCGGTCTCGTGGGTCATCACGATCGTGGTCACACCGCGGGCGACCGCCTGCTCGCGCAACAGGCCGAAGACGTCGTGCGCCGTTCGACTGTCGAGATTCCCCGTTGGTTCGTCCGCCAGCAGCACGCGGGGCTCGACGATCAGCGCACGAGCGATCGCGACGCGCTGCATCTCGCCGCCGGAAAGCTGATGCGGCGCATGTCCGCGCCGATGATCGATGCGCAGGAGTTCACAGATCTCTCCCACGCGATCACGCAGCGACGGCATCCGGCGGCCGTCGAGCAGCAACGGAAGGGCCACGTTCATGTCGACGGTGAGCGACGGAATCAGGTTGAAGAACTGAAACACCAGCCCGATGTGCCGGCGCCGAAATCGATCCGCCGCCCCCGCACGCAACGTCTGCAGCTCGGTCTCGCCGATTCGAATCCGGCCGCGCGTCGGCCGTTCGAGACCGGCCAGCGCATGGAAGAGGGTCGTCTTTCCGCTGCCGGAACTTCCGCGAACCACGACGAACTGGCCGGCGGGTACGTGCAGGTCGACACCCCGCAGCGCGTGGACCCGGCTTCCGCCGAGCGTGTGGACCCGCTCGAGATCGAAGGTACGAACGTCGGAACCGGCCATCCGTGAACGCCTCCCGGAGCCGCGGTCGCGGCCGCCGTCGACGAGGAGATGCAAGGGATCGGCCAGCGCCGGGGGCACGCTCCGTCCTCACGGACTCCGTCCGGCGCGCGGGATCGCGAGACCGAAAAGCCGCGCACGAACGAAGGAGTGCCGCCTTCTTCGCCGACACCGATCGGTGTCACCGCGTCTCGCCCGTGCAGCCCGTGTGCATCGGTTTCCCAATCCCTCGTCCGCCGGCTGGCGAAGTTCGCCGATTCCGGCGGACGATTTCGCCAGTTCGCCACTCGTTCGGTGAAGAAATCCGTCACGAGATGCTTGACACGACGAGGCTCTCCACATCAATCATGCGACAGCTGCGGCAGGCAGGAGACTCCGGCCCGCCCCGAACACACCGGAATGCGACGAAGTCGCCTTCCCGTCGCGAATCTGCTGGAGCTCCCGATGTCGCGTCCCACCGTCCTCGGTCTCGATTTGCCGTCTCAGCTCGCTCGTTCGTTGCGGGCCCGCGCCGAATCGACGGGCTTCGCCTTCATCGCGGGAGCACGCGAGATCGTCTCCGCACTCCCGGCCGAACCCTTCGCATTGTGTTGCCTCGGACTGATGGGACTCGACGACGCGGTCGAAACGGTGAAATCACTTCGCAAGTTTCTCGGAACGACCCCACTGGTGGTCTGCGCCACCGGCCTCTCGACGGACGTGGTCTTGCAGCTCGCGCGACTCGGCGTGCGAGACATCGTCGACTGGCCGGGCACGGCGGACGCGGTCGCCGCGCGCGTGATGAGCAGCGCGATCGAACCGTGCTCGCAAACGACCGCGAGCGAGATCGTCGGCAGCAGTCCCGCGATGCAGGGCCTTCGTCACGAGGTCGAGGCGGCCGCGCGCACGGCCTCCACCGTGCTGGTGACCGGACCGACGGGCTCGGGCAAGGGCCTCGTCGCTCGCTCGATTCATCGGGCATCGTCGCGCCGTGACCGGCCGTTCGTGACGGTCGATTGCGGCGCGATCGCACCCTCGCTGGTCGAGAGCGAGTTGTTCGGTCACGAGCGCGGCGCCTTCACGGGTGCCTCCGAGCGCCGCATCGGCCGACTCGAACTCGCAGCCGACGGAGTGGTCTTTCTCGACGAGATCGGCGACATGGAGCCGAGAACGCAGCGGACATTGCTGCGCGTTCTTCAGGAACGCAGCTTCGAGCGCGTGGGCGGCACGCGGTCGCTGGTGCTCGGTGCGCGCGTGATCGCCGCCACCCACCGCGACCTCGCGCGGGCCGTCGAACACGGCCAGTTTCGGATCGATCTCCTCTATCGGCTCAACGTCGTCCACGTCGCCGTCCCCGCCCTCGAGTCGCACCGCGAAGACATCCCCGCGCTCGTCGAACGGGGAGTCCGCGAGATTTCTCAGCGACTCGAAATCGACGTCCCCGCGATCGACGACGAACTACTGGTCGGGCTGATGCCGCACGACTGGCCCGGCAACGTTCGCGAGCTGATGCACACGCTCGAGCGGCTTCTGGTCCGAGTCCACACGGGTGGTGGGGGACGACTTCGCTTCGATCCTCGAACCGACACCGGCGTGTTCTCGCGCGCGGTCGAGGCTCCTCCCCGGCACGCGGACCGGGTTCGAGATCGATCGGCGACCGATCTCGCCGCGGAGAGAGAGCGCCTTTCCGCGGCGCTTCGGAAACACCGGGGCAACGTCTCGAAGGCAGCCCGCCAGCTCGGACTCGCACGCAGCACGCTTCGCTATCGATTGAACCGTCTGGTCGTTCCGATGCCTCCGGAGCAAGACGACTGACGACCCGGCCGAGGGCCGTCCGCGGTACCGTTTGTGCTCGACGCAATCGGAGTACCGAACGTGATCAGACGCCGAGAACGGATCCCGGGCCCGGCGGGCCCGAACGAGTACGTCGGCGGACTCGACCGGCGGGTGCGCGGCTCGATCGCGTTTTGCGTGGCGTTCGGCCTGCTGTGCGTCGTCTACGCACCCGCGTCGAGGGGTCCGTTTCTCTCCGACGACCTCCACTACGTGAGCGAGAATCCGTTCGTCCGCACGCTTTCGATTCCTCACCTGCGTGCCATGCTCGATCCGCGTTCCGATCTGTCGGCCATGGTCGAGAACTGGTCGCCCGTTCATCTCTTGCTGCATGCGCTCGCGTGGAACGCGTTCGGGAACGACGTCCTCGGTCATCATCTGCTGAATCTCGCGTTGCATGCACTCGGCTCGGTCTTCCTCGCGCGGCTGCTGCGGCGGTCCGGACTCTCGGAGACCGCAGCGTGGTTCGGGGGGGCGATCTTTCTGCTGCACCCCGCGAACGTCGAAGCCGTCGCGTGGATCTCTCAGTTGAAGAGCGTCGCGGCGCTCGTCCTCGCACTCGGCGCACTCTTGCTCCTCGATCGTCGACCGGCGCTGGCGACGGCGAGTTTTGTGCTCGCTCTCCTCGCCAAACCAACGGCAGCGTTCGCGCTTCCGTTCGCAGCCGCCGAGTGGTTCTCACGCCGGCGACGAGGCGAGGCGCCCGGGGTCGCTCCGCGCTGGCTCGTGCTCTGGACCGCGCTCTTTTGCGCGTTCGCGTTCGCCGAGTTCGCACTCTTTCATCGATCCGGGCAGGACGTTCACCCGGCCGATCCCGAGTGGCCGGTGCGTCTTCGCAGTGTGGTCGCGAACGCGTTCGGCTATCTGAGGACGAGTGTCACGACGATCGGTCTCTCGACCTTTCACGAACCCGAGGCCGCGCGATCGGCGCTGGATTCGCGCTGGCTCGCCGGATTGATCGCGCTCGGCGCACTCGGCGCTCGAACACTGCATCAGCTCCGAGATGGACGAAACGAGGCGCTCTGGTGGTTGCTCGCCGCGGTGTCGTTCCTTCCCGTGTCGCAGGTCTTTCCCTTCCTGTATCCGGTCGCGGACCGCTACCTCTACTTCATCCTGCCGGGCTTGATCGGCGGTTCGTTGCTGGCGCTCGCCGACCAGGAGATGCCGGTCACGCGCTGGCTGGCGAAACGTGTTTCGTCCGACACCGAACGGTGTCGGTTCGTGGTGGCCCGCGTCGCGATCGCGGTCGGCGCGGCCTTTCTCGTGCTGCTGGCCGCGCGCAGCCACGAGCGCAGCCGGATCTGGAGCAATCCCGCGCTGGTCTTCGTCGATTCCGCCCGTCACTACCCGAACGGGATGGCTGCCGGGCTCCTCCACGCCCGGCGCGCCGCGCGCGGAGGAGACGCGCGTGGGGCGGCCGAAGCGCTGCGTCGCGCGTTCGATCGCGGATTCGTGCACTTCGAGCAGATCGAATCCGATCCGTCCTTCGGCGCAGTTCGCGAGGCGCCCGAGATGCGCGCCGTACTCGGTTCGATGGCGAACTGGTGGATCACGCGCATCGAGCACCTCGAGCGCCCGACGCCGGCAGAGCGCGCGCTGCTGGAACGCGCACGCGCGTTGCGCGGAGATCGCCGCACGGGCTTGCCGGCCGATCTGCCGCCGGGCTCGCGCGGCGTTCGCCGTTGACCGCCCGAAGGGCGCCGCATAGGATCCGTTCGTTCGCGTCTTGGGGACGATTTCCGGCGCTTGCAGCCCCTCGGATGTCTCGGGTTCGACGCGAGACGCCGCGAGATCCCGACCGGGTTCCGCACCCGACGTGCTAAGCGCCACACCGATCGGAAGAGACATGTCCGAACGTTCCTCCGGCCAGCCGCCGCGGACTGACGGGCCCAACGGGTCGTCGGCCTCGGATCGCTCCGCCCCCGTCGCTGCCGGCGGCGACTCCACTCGCGCGGTTCATGGCGGTGAGCGCGAGTGTCCGTCGAGCGACGCCGTCACCACGCCGCTCTATCTCACTTCGACCTACTGGTTCCGCGATTCCGCGGAGCTTCGGGACTATCAGGAAGGACGACATCCCCGCGACGAATACGGCCGGTATGGCAACCCGACCTGGCGCGCCGTCGAACGAAAGCTCGCGCAGCTGGAAGGAGCGGACGACGCCGTGCTCTTCGCGTCGGGCATGTGTGCGGCGACGACGATGTTCTTCGCGCTGCTCGAACCGGGTTCGCATCTCGTCACGACCAGCGATTGCTATCGCCGCACGCGCCAGTTTCTGCAGGAGTACCTGACGCGCATGGGGGTCGAAACGACGGTGATCGAACCGGCCGACCCCGGAAAGCTCGCCGCAGCGATCCGTCCCGAGACGCGCCTGTTCTTCACCGAGTCTCCCACCAATCCCTATCTGCGTGTGATCGACGTCGCGGAGACCGCGGCGGTCGCGCACGCGCGCGGCGTGCGGGTCGTGATCGACGGCACGTTCGCGACGCCGATCAATCATCGGCCGCTCGCCGACGGCGCCGACCTCGTGATTCACAGCGCGACCAAGTACCTCGGCGGTCACAACGATCTACTCGCCGGCGCGGCGGTCGGCGGTTCGGCGATCGTGCGCCGTCTGCGAGATGCCGTCGGCGTCCTCGGCGGGGTGACCGACGCACATTCGGCATGGCTGCTCAATCGCGGCCTCAAGACGCTCGCGCTGCGCATGGCGCGCCACAACGAAAACGCGCTGGCGATCGCGCGCAGGCTGGAGGCCGATCCGCGGGTGCGCCGCGTCTGGTATCCGGGACTCGAGAGTCACCCGGATCACGCGACGGCACGGCGCACGATGCGCGGGTTCGGCGGCGTCGTCTCGTTCGAACTCGCCACCGATCTCGCCGGTGCGATGCGCTTCGTCGACGCCTGTCGAGTGCCGTACATCGCGCCCAGTCTCGGCGGCGTCGAATCCTTGATCGAAATGCCGGTGCTGATGTCGTACTGGGATCGCACACCCGAAGAGCGGCGCAGCTACGGGATCACCGACTCTCTGGTGCGGCTGTCCTGCGGCATCGAAGACGCCGCGGACCTGATCGCCGATCTCGAGCAGGCGCTGCGCGCGATCTGACACGGCTGCCGGAACCGACGCGACGCAGCGCCGCGAGGCGCCGTGCGGAGCGGAAGTCACGCGCAGCCCCGGCCGGAAGGCCGCGGCGAGCCATGGAGCGCAGCGTGGCCTCTGGCGGCGCCTGCTCCGCAGACGTGGATCGGATTTCAGGCGACCCTGGGAGCGGGTTCCGACGCCACCCGTCAGCGGCGTTCGATCGGCGCGCGTTCGAGATCGAGTCGGTCGTGACTGACCAGCAGCGTCGCGCCGCGCGCGGCGAGCTCTCGCAAGAAGTGACGGACCTCGCGCTGTCGATCTTCGTCTTCGGGCACTACCAGCGCGCGATAGAGCGCGGGCTTCGAGACGTCGAAATCGATCCCCGCCCGATGATTCACGATGTCTCCGGTGACGACGAAGGTGCGTTCTCCGTCCGCGCCGGCGACGTGCACCACCACGAGCTGGCTTCCCGGCGTGTGCCCGCCGGCATCGATCACGCCGACACCGGAATGACCGGGAACCGGCGCGAGTCTGGTCGCGTCGAGGCGTGCGACCTGCAGACAGGAAACCTCGCGCAGCAGCGCTCGCATGGCGCTCGTGGTGTGATTCGTGCGTTCGTCCTGCGCGGCCGTCATGAAGAGGGGCAACGTCCCTCCGCGACGCTGACAGAATTCGGTGACGCCTCCGACGTGATCGGCGTGCAGATGGGTGAACACGACGCCTGAAACACGGGACCGGGTCTCGCCGAGTCGATCGGCGGTCGAGCCCTGCGGCTCGACCGGACGCGCGCCTCCCATCCATTCGAGTGGCCGGCCGAAGCGGCGTGCGCCTTCCTCGTCCATCCCGAGATCGACCAGCAGCACCCGTCCATCACTCCACTCGAAACCAAACGACGAATGGCTCATCACGTAGGGGGCCGCGGGGTCGGGGTCCGCTGCGGGATCGAGCACTGCGGAGCGCGGCATCGCCTGCGATGCCGTGTCGATCCACCACGCTCGGATCGGACGGTCGGGAACGCGTGCCGCTGCGAACACCGCCTCGACGGTTGGAAGCGGGGCGTGCTCGCGGCGAATCCCGCGATGCGCAGACCCGAGGACCGCGGAAGCGAGAGCGACGACGACGAGCAGCAGACCGAGAACGACGCGTCCGGCGCGGCGCAGCATGAGCCCCCCTTCGTCGCCCGCCGGGTAACGACACCGGCTCCACCGAGGAAGGACGGCCGGAGTGTGCATCGGGCCGCGAGCGACCTCCGCATCTTCGCATCGCGCTCGCAGAAATCGAAGCGGATTGGCGTGGATCGATCGAGCCGGGCCGCGAAGTTCGGACTTCCCGCGGGCCGCTCGCGTGCGTAGGATGCGCGGCATGTCTCACGCGATCCGCTGGACGGGCCTCGTCCTTCTCGGTTTGATCGGCGTTCTCGCGCTGCGTGCGTTCACGCTGCCGAGCCTGCAGCCGTCCGTCCCGGGCATTGCTCCCGTCGCGGTCGATGCGGAAGGCGCCGCGGCCCGTCTCGCCGAGGCGGTTCGTTTCGAAACCGTCTCCCGTCAGGATCCGGCGCTGGCGCAGAGCGAGGCGTTCGACGCGTTTCAGCGCTGGCTGACGGAACGCTATCCCGCCCTCCACGCACGACTCGAACGCGAACGAACGCCCGAGGGCAGCCTCGTCTTCACCTGGCGCGGCAGCGAGGCCGCCCTCGAACCGATGCTGCTACTCGCTCATCAGGACGTCGTTCCTGCGGTCGAGGGCGCGGATCGCTGGACTCACCCGCCGTTTTCCGGCGTGCTCGCGGACGGCTTCGTCTGGGGTCGCGGAACGATCGACGACAAGTCACCGCTGATCGCGCTCTGCGAGGCGGTCGAGCGCCTGTTGCGCGAAGGATTCCAGCCGCGGCGCACGGTGATTCTCGCCTTCGGACACGACGAAGAAATCGGCGGCGATCACGGGGCCGTCCGCATCGCCGCGCGACTCGCCGAACGCAGCGTGCATCCGCAGCTCGTGCTCGACGAAGGATTCGGAATCGTCGGCAGCGGACTGGTGCCCGGCCTCACGGCCCCGCTGGCCGGAATCGGCATCGCAGAGAAGGGCTACGTCACGCTCGAGCTGCGTGCGACGGTTCCCGGTGGTCACTCCTCGACGCCCGCTTCCGAAACGGCGATCGGGGTGCTCGCGCGCGCGATCCGCGCACTCGAAGAACGGCAGATGCCGGCCCGCATCGGCGACGTGACGGGGGCCTTCTTCGACCACATCGCGCCCGAAGCGTCGTTTCCGCTTCGTCTCGTGCTCGGCAATCGCTGGTTGTTCGGCCCGCTTCTGGTTCCCGCGCTCGGACGCAGCGCCGCCACCAACGCGCTCATCCGCACGACGACGGCGCCGACGATGCTGGCCGCCGGCGAAAAGGAGAACGTGATCGCGCCGCTCGCGCGCGCCTGGATCAACTTCCGGGTGCTGCCGGGGGATCGCGTCGACGACGTGAAGCGACACGCCGAGGCGGTGATCGGCGATTCCCGCGTGGCGGTCGTCGCGAGCGAGTCGGCTCGGGAGCCGAGCCCCGTCTCTCCGATCGACGGCGACGCCTACGCGCTGATTCGGCAGACGATTCGCGAGGTCTTTCCGGACGCCGTCGTGGCACCGGCACTCGTTCTCGGGGGCACCGATGCGCGCCACTACGGCGAGCTGACGCCGAACGTGTACCGGTTCGTGCCCTTTCGTTTCGGTCCCACCGATCTGACGCGGATCCACGGCATCGACGAACGCATCGCGATCGATTCGTTCGCCGACGGCATTCGGTTCTATGTGCGCCTGTTGCAGAGCGGAGCGGGCAGCGCGAGCCCGTGACGGTTTTCGAAATCCCGCCGGCGCGATTCAGCGCCGGGCGTTGCGCTGCCGGGCAAGTTCGATCTGACGCTCGAGAAACGTCTCGAAGGGAATGCCGGCCGCCGCGAGCTGCTGGGGAATGAACGAGGCCTGCGTCAACCCGGGAAGAGTGTTGGTTTCGAGATACACCGGCCCCTGCGCGTCGACGATCAGATCCGTCCGCGAATAGCCTTCGCAACCCAGTGCGCGATGCGCGAGCAGTGCCACACGCTGCGCCTCGGCCGCGAGATCGTCGGAGATTTCGGCGGGTGTGATCTCGCGAACGCCGCGCCCGAGATACTTGGCCGCGTAGTCGAAGGAGGCCGCGGCTTCGATTCGAATCTCGCTGCAGGGCAACGCGCGCAGGCCGGCCGCGGCATCATCGATCACCCCGACCGTCAGCTCGCGTCCCGTGATGAACGCCTCGGCGAGATACGGCACTCCCTCGTCCTTCACGCCCTGCAGCGCCTCGTCGAGCCCGGCCGCATCGTCGACGAATCGCAGCCCGATGCTCGAGCCGTCGGCAACGGGCTTGATCACGAGACGCGAAAATCGTTCGAGCAGTTCGTGCGCACGCGCCGACGCACGCGGAACTTCGTTCGGCTCGAGCACCACGGCCTCGGCGGTGCGAAGCCCGTGCGCTCTCGCGATCGCGCGGGCCCGCGTCTTGTCGAAGGCATCGCGGCTCGCCTCGCTGCCCGAACCGGTGAACGGAATGCGATGCGCTTCGAGCCAGCCCTGCAGCACGCCGTCCTCGGCCATCACGCCGTGAAGCGCGAGAACGAGCGTGAGCCGCCGCGCCGACCAGTCGTCGAGCGCCTGCTTCGGTTCGGACCAGCGCGCCGCAGCTCGCGGCACCAGCTCGACTTCGAACGGGCGCTCGTGCGCAATCAGCTCCGCGGCGCTGCATTCGTGAATCGGACCTGCGGCCGACCAGAAGAAACACTGCAGGGCCGCGGCGTCGGACGAATGCGCGAGTCGGCGTACGACGTTCTGTGCCGACGCGACGGACACCAGACGCTCGCGCGCCGGCCCGCCGAAGAGAACGGCAACGCCCGCCGTCATCGCGGCCTTCCGGCGGCGCCGCTCTGCGCGCTCACAACAGCCTGCCGTCGCCGCCGGGCGCGTGGTCGCGTTCCATCGCGAGCAACCGTTGCTTGGTGGCCTGCCCGCCCGCGTAGCCTCCGATCCCGGTCGCGGCGACCACGCGGTGGCAGGGAACGACGATCGCCACGGGATTGGCGCCGTTTGCGGCGCCCACGGCCCGCTGCGCGCCCGGCTGTCCGATGGCCTGCGCGACCTCGGCGTAGGTGCGCGTCTGCCCGTACTCGATCTTCAGGAGCTCGTCCCACACGCGGCGCTGGAAATCGGTCCCGCGCAGGTCGAGCGCCAGCTCGAACCGACTTCGCTTGCCGGCGAGGTACTCGAGAATCTGAAGCGCTGCGATTCGGTTCGGCTCGTAGGCCCGCTCGACGACGGCCGAGGGTGCGACGCCGCGCAGCCAGCCGGCGAGACCTCGGCCGTCGCTGCCGGGCAACTCGACGAACGCGAGTCCGAGCGCGGTCGACGCGACGCGAAGCGGTCCAATCGGCGAGTCGATCTCGGTGACGCTCACGTGCTCCATCGACCGCCACCATACCACCGACGGCGCGCAGCGCGGCGTCGCCCGGCGAAACACGGCCCCTCCCCGTTTCCCGCTCGCCGCGAGAGAGCCCTTGCCGGCCATCGATAACGATCGTTACGATCGCGTTCGGGAGCGTCTTCCTTCCACGGGCCGGTGCCGCCCGTGGCTCCCCCCGGAGTCGTCGTGTCGACACCCCTCGCTCCCGCCGATCTCGCCAATGCCGTCACCTCGTTCTCGACGCTCGGAGCCGGCGTGACGACGCTGGCACTCTGTGCCCTGCTGAAGCCTCAGCCGCGCCGCTGGCAGTGGGTCTACGCGAACGTCCTGTTCACCGGAATCCCGACGCTCGGCTGGCACGGCTGGCTCCTCGAATCATGGCGTGTCGCGGACGTCGGATCGAATCTCCTGCTCGCCTTCGTGCTTCAGCTCGCGGTCCTCGCCGATTTTCACGACCCCCGCGTTCGCCGGCGGATCGCACTCGGATCGGCCGTGGCCAACGGGCTCGCGATCGCCGGGCTGATCCACGAAGGCCTCTCCGGCGTGAAGGTGCTGGCGATCGACTTCGGAGCGTACGGCGGCTTCCATCCCGGCGAAGCGATGCTGATCGCGGACTGCGTGCTCGTCGTCGCACTCTTCGCGTGGAACCGCCGACTGGTTCCGGCTTCGGCCCGACCGCTGCTTCACGCCGTCACGCTCACGTTTCTGATCGGCCTCGTTCTCGCGTCGGCGTCCGGCGACTTCGTCGTCGGCCGCGTGCTCTCGTTTCACGCACTCTGGCACGTCGTCGGCGGTTTCGGCTTCGTGCTGCTCTGGGCGTTCAATCACGCACGGATGGAGGCGGGCGCACTGTCGCCCGCCGGCATCGGTGCCGAGCGGAGGAGTTCCACATGAAGCGCATTCCGTCGAAGGGCATGGCGAAGGACGATCTGTTCCGGCAGCTCGAAGGATTCCGCGCGCACGACATGCCGTGGAGAAACGGGCGCACCTGGGCGTACATCTACGATCCCGGCGCCGAAACCGAAGCGGTGATTCACCGCGCCTTCACCATGTATCTCTCGGAGAACGCGCTCGATCCGACCGTCTTCCCGAGCACGCTCGCGCTCGAAACCGAGCTCGTCTCGATGGCGGCCTCGCACCTCGGCGGCGATGACGAGGTGGTCGGAAACTTCACCAGCGGCGGAACCGAAAGCATCATCCTCGCGGTGAAGACGGCACGGGATCATGCGCGCGCGATGCGTCCCGAAATCGTGAAACCCGAGATCGTGCTTCCGTCCACGGCGCACGCGGCCTTTCACAAAGCCGCGCACTACCTCGACGTGAAGGTCGTGCTCGCCGACGTCGACCCCGTCAGCTTCCGGGCCGACCCGGCGGCGGTGCGCCGGGCCATCACGCCGAACACCGTGCTGCTGGTCGGTTCGGCCATCTCGTATGCGCACGGCGTGGTCGATCCGATCCGCGAACTCGGTCAGATCGCTCTCGAGCACGGCCTGCTGCTTCACGTCGACGGCTGCATGGGTGGATTCATGCTGCCGTGGTTCAAGCGTCTGGGCTGTCCGGTGCCGGACTTCGACTTCTCGGTTCCCGGAGTGACGTCCATGTCGATGGACTTCCACAAGTACGCCTTCGCGGCGAAGGGCGCGTCGGTGATCCTGCATCGCAACGCCGCACTGCGCCGGCACCAGTTTTACGCCTGCTCGAACTGGACGGGATACACGGTGATCAACCCGACGGTGCAGAGCACGAAGTCGGGCGGACCTCTCGCGGCGGCGTGGGCCGTGCTGCACTTCATCGGCGAAGACGGCTATCTCGAGATCGCGCGCCAGGTGCTCGATGCGACGCGTCGCGTGGCCGAAGGCGTGGCGAAGATTCCGGGCCTTCGCATGCTCGGAACGCCCGACATGAACCTCGTCGCGTTCACCTCGGACGAGGTGAGCGTCTTTCACGTGATCGACGAGATGAAACTCCGCGGCTGGTTCGTGCAGCCGCAACTCGCCTACGGAGACTCGAAGGAGAACATTCATCTCTCGATCAATCCGGCCAGCGCGAAGTGGGTCGATGCGCTGCTCGAGGATCTCGCGACCTGCGTCGAAGTGGCGCGCGGCCTGAAGTCCGGCGATCTCGCGGCGAAGCTGCGCGAGTCGCTCGCCACGATCGATCCCGGCACGCTCACCGACGAGCAGGTCGGCGGGCTGCTCTCGATGGCGGGCGTCGGAGATTCGGGGACGCCCGATCGCATGGCCGAAATCAACGAGCTGCTCAACGCGCTTCCCGTGCGGTTGCGCGAGCGACTTCTGACCGAATACCTGAACCGCCTGATGCGGCTGCACGAGGGATGACGATCAGTCCGCGCCGCCCATCCCGAGTCGCTTCATCATCTTTTGCAGCGACTGACGCGGGATGCCGAGCAACTCGGCCGCGCCGCTCTTGCTGCCGGCACGCGCCATTGCGCCTTCGATCAGGCGCCGCTTCAACGCGTCGACGGCGAGATTCATGTCGGACACGTCGTTCTCTTCGCCCTCGACGGTCGGGAGCCGCGAACCCGGACCGCGAACGTCGTCGGACAGCATCGCGAGGGTCACCACCTCGGCGTCACCGGCCAGCGCGACCACCCGTTCGATCTCGTTCTCGAGCTCGCGAACGTTGCCGCTCCAGCCGTGGGCCATCAGGCGATCCATCGCCGCATTGGTGAATCCATGCACCCGGCGGTGCATCTTCTCGCTGGCGAGATCGAGGAAATGGTGCGCGAGCGCGGGAATGTCGGTGCGCCGCTCCCGCAAGGCCGGCAACGGGATCTCGACCACGCGCAGTCGGTAGAAGAGATCCTCCCGGAATCGGCCTTCCTGCACCTCCCGTCGCAAGTCGCGGTTGGTTGCGGCGATCACCCGGACGTCGACGCGCAGCGTGTCGGAGGCGCCGACCGGACGAATCTCGCCGTCCTGAAGCACGCGCAGCAATCGCACCTGCATGCTCGGCGTGGTTTCCCCGATTTCGTCGAGAAAGATCGTCCCGCCGGAGGCGAGCTCGAACAGTCCCTTCTTGTCCTGATGCGCGCCGGTGAAGGCCCCGCGGCGGTGGCCGAAGAGTTCGCTTTCGAGCAGGGTCTCGGGCAGCGCACCGCAATTCTGCGCGACGAAGCGACCCTCTCGCCGCGCGCTTTGCCAGTGGATCGCACGTGCCACGAGATCCTTGCCGGTTCCGGTTTCTCCGGTGAGCAGCACGGTGGCGTCGGTGCCAGCGACCTTCTCGACCACCTCGAACACGCGGTTCATCGCGGGGCTCGCACCGATGATTCGATCGAACGAATACCGCCGTTCGACCTCGCGGCGCAGGAAGAGATTCTCGCTGCGCAGCTTTTCGTTCGCCTCGGCCAGCGCGTGGGTCAGCCTCGCGTTGTGTTCGGCGAGCTGGAAGGTCTCGAGCGCGCGGCGAACGGCGAGTCGCAGTTCGTCGGTGTCCCACGGCTTCTGCAGATAGCGATAGATCCGGCCTTCGTTGATCGCGCGGGCGAGCGCGCTGGCGTCGGTGTAGCCCGTGAGCAGCATGCGAATCGTCTCGGGATGCCGTTCGTGGACGCGGCCGAGAAACTCGACGCCGGTCATGCCGGGCATCACCTGGTCGGCGATCACCAGTGCGATCTCTTCCCGATCGAGAATCGCGAGTCCGAGATCGCCCGAACCGGCCGTGAAGACCTGATAGTCCTCGCCGAGGGTGAGCTCCAGCGCTTCGAGGATGGCGGGCTCGTCGTCGACACAAAGCACGCCATAGCGACGCGCCTCGCCCTCGGGCCGGGCGCCTTCGATGCCGCGCGGCGCGTCCGAACTCACCATCTCGGTGAACTCGAGACGCGGCGGATTCGTTCCACGTCGAGTCGATGCGTGACCAACACGCGGCACCATACCAGCGCGTCACGCGCCGCGCCGAGTGGCCGGGCGTGATTGCGAACCCCACGCGGAATCGACGGGTGTGAAGGCAGGCGGCCGGGAGCCGGCCGCCTGCAAGGCCGCGTCGCGCTATCGCCGGGCGCGGCGCGCCGTCTTCGCGGCTCCCGTGCGGGCGCGTCGCGCGGCTCCGGTCGACGCGCGCTTGCTCGCCGTTCGTGCGGTGGCCTTGCCCTTCGCGGCGCGCCGGGCCGCCGGCTTTTTCAGGCTCGACTTGCGCGGCGTGCTCTTGCGGCGAGCACTGCCGGCGCGCGCCATTCGGGTGCGTGCCACGTCGCCGTCTTTGTCGATGAAGTAGAGGAAACCCTCTTCGCGGGTCACACCGGCCTTCGCGACCTTCTCCGGCCGACCTTTCGCGCTCTTTCCTCCGCCGCGCGCCATCTTCGCGCGACTCACGTCACCCTGCTTGTCGAGGTAATAGAGCCAGCCGCGCTCGCGGCGAATGCCCGTCTTCTCGATCTTCGTTGCCATGACTCGCCTCCTTCGATGGCTCGGGCCGGCTCGAATCCCGTCGGGACCGAGACCGCACCCGGCCGGTGTCACGCTCGCGTGGTTGCGAACGCCGGAGGAAGACGCGATGGGCAGGAGGGGCAGGTTCCTTCCGCGTCGAAGCGGAGCATCCGCTGCGTCTCCGACGGTGTCAAGGCGAATCTGGCCGTTCTGCGGCCCGGGAAGGCCATTCTCGGCAGGGCCGGTGCACTCGCGATCGAGCACGCACGGCGACGTCAGTCGCGCGCGAACGCCAGCGCCTCCACCCGATCGATCACCTGCGATTCCAGACGCACGCCGTCGAGCGCATCGATCTCTTGCACTCCGGTCGGACTCGTCACGTTGATCTCCGTCAGTTTGCCGCCGATCACGTCGATCCCGACGAAGAAGAGCCCGTCGCGCTCGAGAAAGGGGGCGATCCGGTCGCAGATGAACCGATCGTCGGCGTCGAGGGTGGTCTTCACCGCTCGGCCTCCGACGTGCAGGTTGGCGCGCGTCTCGCGCTCGGCCGGCACGCGCAACAAGGCGCCGATCGGCTGGCCCTCGAGCAGAATGATCCGCTTGTCTCCGCGGCGGATCGCCGGCAGATAGCGCTGCGCCATCACCCATTCGGTTCCGAAGCGCGTCGCCTGTTCGAGGATCGAAAACAGGTTTCGGTCGTCGTTGCGCAGATGAAACACGCCCTCGCCGCCCCGACCGGCGAGCGGCTTGACGATCATCTCGCCGCCGAGTGCCGCCATGAAATCGATCAGCTCGGGAATGCTGCGGGTGACGCGAGTTTCCGCCATCAGCTCCGGAAAATGCAGCGCGTAGAGTTTCTCGTTCGCGGCGAGGATGCCCTGCGGTCGATTGAGGACGATCGCACGCCGGCAGAGGGAGAGAATCTGGGTGGCGATCACGTACGCGGCATCGACCGGCGGATCTTTGCGTTGAAACACGACGTCGGCGGCATCGTCCAGCGCGACGGTCCGCGGCGTACCGAGCGTGAAGTGGTCACCGATCGTGCGTCGCAGCTCGAGCGGGCGCACGCGAGCCATCGCGCGTCCGCCATCGACACCGAGTTCGTGCGGTTCGAGATGGAACAGGCGATGACCGCGTCGCTGCGCTTCGAACATCAGCGCGAAGGTGGTGTCCTTTTCGATGTCGATGCCTGCGATCGGGTCCATCACGAACGCCATGCCGAGTGAATCGCGGCTCATCCATCGTCCTCCGTCGGGCGAAGCGGTAGCGCAGCCGAGGCCGTCGGCTACGGTCGCGCGGCATTCGGAGCATCCATGGCGAAGCGGCTCTGGCGAATCTTCCGGGTCTTGCTGGGGTTCGCGCTGCTCTGCGCGATCGCGGCCGCCGGTGTGCTCGTGGCCGCGTACCGCGAGGTCGAACGCGGCCTGCCCGATCTGCACCGCCTCGAGGATTACGCGCCTCCGCTGACGACCCGGGTGCTCGCACGCGACGGGCGACTGATCGGCGAGTTCTTCGACGAGCGACGAACGCTGGTCCCGATCGGCGAGATTCCGAACATCGTGAAGCTCGCGTTCGTGGCCAGCGAAGACGACACGTTCTTCGAGCATCGCGGCCTCGACTATCGATCGATCCTGCGCGCCGCGTGGGTCAATCTGCGCGCGGGCGGGCGCGTGCGTCAGGGCGGCAGCACGATCACGCAGCAAGTCGCCAAGAGCATCCTGTCGTCGGAACGAAGTCTCCTCCGCAAGGCGAAGGACATGCTGCTGGCGCAACGCATCGAGCAGCGGTTCACCAAAGACGAGATCCTGCATCTCTACCTGAATCAGATCTACCTCGGAAACGGCGCCTACGGCGTGGCGGAAGCGGCGCGCAGTTACTTCGGCAAGCCGCTGCGCGATCTGACGGCCGGTGAGGCCGCCCTGATCGCCGGCCTGCCGAAGGCGCCGACGGAAGATTCACCGTTCAACGATCCCGAAGGCGCGGAGCAACGACGACAGTACGTGCTGCGTCGAATGCTCGAGGAACGGTTCATCGACGAAGCGACTCATCGCACGGCCGTCGCGACCCGGCCGCAACTCGCTCCGCCGCCGGAGCGGGGCGACGAACTCGCGGCGGCCGTCTTCACCGAAGAAGTCCGGCGGCTCCTCTACGACAGGCTCGGGCGAGAGACCACGCTGCGCGGCGGCCTCGTCGTGGAAACGACGCTCGATCTGGAGCGACAGCGGCTCGCGATCCGTTCTCTGCGCGATGGTCTCGAGGCGCTCGAAGCCCGGCACGGAAGTGGCCAGCGCGGGCCGTCGCGTCGAGTCACGGAGGCCGATGCAAACGCCGAGCTGGCGACGATCGCCCGAGCAAACGGGCTGGCAAAGGTCGCACAGGGCGAGCGCGCCGTGCTGCTGCCCGAGCGTCACTACACGGGTCTCGTGCGCAACGTCGATGCGGCGGCCGGTGTGGCGCGCGTCGCCGTTGCGCCGGGCGTCGAACGCAGCGTTCGAACCGCCGATCTCGAGGCAATCGCGAAGCGACCGGCCGGCCTCGCGGCGAACGCCTCGCTGCCCCCGGCTGCAATCACGTCCGTGCTCACGGCCGGCGACGTCGGGCGCTTCCGCGTGATTCTCCCGGGCGAAGGCGAATCCGAAGAGCGGCTGCGGCCGATTCGCGAAGCGCGCGTCGAAGGCGCGCTGGTTTCGATCGACGTGGCTTCCGGTGACGTCGTCGCGCTGATCGGTGGCTACGACTTCGAGCGCAGCGAGTTCGACCGGGCGACGCAGGCGTTGCGACAACCGGGCTCTTCCTTCAAGCCCTTCGTCTACGGAGCGGCGATCGAGCACGGCTACGCCCCGACCTCGATCGTTCTCGACACGCCGGTCGAAGTGATCGATCCCGGCTCGGGGCAGCTCTGGCATCCCGAGAACTACACGAAGCGGTTTCTGGGCGCGATCACCGCGCGCGAGGCGCTCGCCCGTTCGATCAACAACGCGACGGTGCGCCTGTACATGGACGTCGGCATCGACGAGACGATCTCCTTCGCGAGACGGCTCGGCATTCGTTCGCCTCTCGGACGCCATCTCTCGCTCGCGCTCGGTTCGACGGAGGTGACGTTGCTCGAACTCACGGGCGCGTACGCGACGATCGCTGCGGGCGGGCGGCGTCTTCCGCCGCGCTTCATCAGCCGGGTGCTCGACCGACACGGCACCGTGTTGCTGCACGACGTCCCGCTCGGCGACCTCTCGCTCGGCGAGGACCCGCCCGCCGAGGCGAGTCACACCACCGGAAATCCCGTCTTCGATCCGACCGGCGCGCAGGGATCTCCCGGCCGGCAGGCGATGACCCCGGCCAACGCGTACCTGCTGACGGATCTGCTGCGAGCGACGATCGAAGAGAAATACGGAACGGCCCATCGCGCCGCGGCGCTCGGTCGCCCGCTCGCCGGAAAGACGGGAACGACCAACGATCAGAAAGACGCCTGGTTCGTCGGCTTCTCGCCCGAACTCGTCAGCGGCGTCTGGGTGGGCCACGACGCCAAAGAAGTGCTGGGCAAGAAGGAGACTGGCGGCCACGCGGCGCTGCCGATCTGGATCTCGTACATGAGCGGTGCTCTCGCGAACGTGCCGGTCGCCGACTTCCCGGTTCCCGATGGAATCGTCTTTGCGCGCGTCAACCGGCAGACCGGCCAGCCGACCGATGCCGATGACCCGGCGAGTCGATTCCAGCCTTTTGCCGAGGGCGCGTTGCCCGGATCCGGCAGCTTCGACTCCGACGAAGACATGCCAGGCGGCGACGGATCGGATCCCCTCCGCGACGACGCGTTCTGACAGGGTTGCCAAAAATCGCATTCCCTTCGCGAACCGGTGCGTTTGGCGCGCGACGCATCGCGCGATTCGGGCATTCTCTCGTTGACACGGGGCGCACCTGCGGGGTACGGAGCGAGCGTGGAGACCAGCGGCGAGAGCGACGTTTCGCGTTCGGCGCGAGCGAGATCGCGCGCGGCCGAACGCGCGGGCGCTGGCCCGGAAGCGAACGGCGCGAGCGATCTGCAGAGCATTCTCGCGAGCGCCGTGCAGCGGCTGGCGCGACGGACCGGAACCGACCACGTGGCGGCCTGGTCGCTGCGCGACGGAACCCCGTTCGTGGTCGCCGCGACGACCGCGCGGCCGCGAACACCGACGGTGGCGGAGTTCGCAGAACTGGCTGCGTGGTCGTGCGCGGGGCGGCTCGACGTCGCGAACGCGACGGAGACCGTGCGGGCGATCGTTTCGCGCCACGGACTGGTCGCCGCAGCGCCGGTCGGGCGCGAACCGGAAGCGCCCGCATGCGTCGTCCTGCTGGTCGGAGCATCGGGTCCCGGCGAACCGCGCCCTCGTGTGCTCGCGCAGCTCTCGTCGGTGGCGCGTGCGATCGCTCCCCGCGTCGCTGCGGCGATCGCGACGTCGCGCGTCGAGCGACTCGACACACAAATGCGTCATCTCGATCGGCTGGCCGCACTGGGCGAACTGGTGTCGGAGATCGTCCACGAGGTGCGAAATCCGCTGGTCTCGCTCAAGACGTTTCTGCAGTTGCTGCCCGAGCGGATCGACGAGGTCGAGTTCCGCACCGGGTTTTTCGAACTGGTCAATGGCGAGCTGCGCCGGATCGAGCGCCTGCTCGACGTGGTGCTCTCCCATGCGCGCCCTCGCGTTCTACCGGCGGACGGAAACGCGGTCGAGGTGGCCGCCGTGATCGACGGCGTCACGCGCCTCGTCGCGCACCGTGCGCTCGAACGCGGCATCGAAATCGAAACCACGCCCGGGCCAGCGCCTCTGCGTCTTCGTCTCGGCGAAGACGCGCTCCGCCAGGTGTTGTTGAATCTCGTGCTCAATGCGATCGAAGCGACGCCGGCGGGAGGGCGGATCGGCGTCGACGCGCGCACCACGAGCGGAGGCGTCGAGCTGTGGATCGACGACGAGGGCCCCGGGCTCCCTGGCGAGATCCGCCAGCGCATCTTCGAACCCTTCTTTTCGACGCGGGACGAGCGACCGGGAGGGCTCGGGCTCGCCATCTCGCGCCGCATCGTCGAGGAAGCCGGCGGACAGATCGAGCCCGAGGATCGGGCGGAGGGCGGTACGCGGTTTCGCGTGATGCTTCCAACCGACTGAAGCGCGCCACGCGAGCTCGAATCGATCGATCAACCGCCGCCCGCGAACCAGCGCTCGATCACGCGGCCGAGTTCGTTCGTGCCGGCAACGAAGAAGTGATCGGCGTCGGCGATGCGCTCGAAACGCGCAGCCGGCAGTGTCGCAGCGAGACGCTCGAGTGCATCGGGATCCGCGATGCCGTCACCGGCCCCCACGACGATCAGCGTGCGGCCGCGAAACTCGCGCAGCAGCGCCTCCTCGAGCAGCGCCGGCGGTGGCGCCACGAGCACGAGCCTTCGCAATCGCGGAAGGCCGGTTCGCGCCGCAACGGCGGGATCGTCGCGCAGGCGGCGAAGCATTCGCGCGAGAGCCGCCGCGCCGAACGAATACCCGCAGGCGGCGAGCGAACCGCCGGTGGAATCGCCGACCTGTTCCATGGCCGCAGCGCAGTCCGCGGCCGCGTCGTCGAGGTCTCCGCTCGGCAGACCTGCGCTCGCCCCCACACCGCGCCAGTCGAAACGCAACGAAGCGAAGCCCGCACGAGCGCAGCGATGGGCGAGCTCGCTGCAGACGGGGTGATCCATGCTGCCGCCGTACAACGGATGGGGCGCCGCGATGATCGCTCCTCCGTCCTGTCCTTCTTCGTTCGGCGCCGCACGGAGCCAGAGACCGGACAGTGCAGCGCCCGGCGCGAACGGTGCAGGAATCGGAACGCCGCGTTCTTCGGGGCCACGCATCGGTCGACGCTCCTCGTCCGTTGCGCGCAAGGTTCCAGAGATCCCGGCAGCGCGCATCCCGTCCGGCTACCGTCGCGCGATGCCGCGAGAGAGCCGTGCCGCCCGGCAACGACGAGCCGCCGCGATCATCGCCCGCCTGGCCGAGGCGTATCCCCGCGCGGAGTGTGCGCTTCGCTACCGCTCGCCGTTCGAGTTGCTGGTCGCGACCATTCTTTCGGCGCAGTGCACGGACAAGAAGGTGAACGAGGTGACGCCCGTGCTCTTCACTCGCTTTCCGGACGCCCGTTCGATGGCAGCCGGCGCCCCGGAAGAAATCGAACGTCTGGTGCAACCCACCGGCTTCTTTCGACAGAAGGCCCGGTCCATCCTCGAGGCGTCACGCGACCTCGTCGAGCACTTCGACGGTGAAGTGCCGGCGACGCTCGAGGCGCTCGTGACACTGCGCGGTGTCGGTCGCAAGACGGCGAACGTCGTGCTCGGGAACGCATTCGGAGTGCCGGGGCTGACCGTCGACACCCACATGACGCGGGTGAATCGGCGGCTCGGCCTCACCGAACACGAGGATGCCGAACGGATCGAGCGCGACCTGATGGCGCTCGTGCCCGAACGAGAATGGACGTCGTACTCGCATCGCGTGATCGCGCACGGACGGCAGTGCTGCGATGCGCGGCGCCCGAAGTGCGATCCCTGCCCGCTGCGCGCACTCTGCCCGTGGCCGGATTCCGTGCGCGCGAACGCGACGGGCCCACGGGCCGGGCGTTCCGAGGCGCCACGCGCCTCCGCGCGAACTGCGCGTGCAGAGACCGGAACCGGGCCTTGCACCTCCCGCCGGCGGAGCACGCGATGAATCGTCGGCTCGTTCACGAGGGGCGCTCGATCCGCGTCTTCGTCGAAGAGGCGCAGCTTCCGAACGGACAGCGCGTTTCGCTCGACGTGGTCCGTCATCCCGGAGCCTCCGCCGTCGTACCTTTCGTCTCGGACGAAGAAGTGCTGCTGATCCGCCAGTACCGCCACGCCGCCGGCGGAACGATTCTCGAGGTGCCGGCCGGAAAACTCGATGGAGATTCTCCCGAACGCTGCGCAGCGCGCGAGCTGGAAGAGGAGGCGGGGCAGCGCGCAGGCCGACTCGAGTTTCTTTGCACCATCCTCACGACACCCGGATTCACCGACGAGCGCATCCATTTGTTCGCCGCGTTCGACCTCACTCCCGTCCCGCAGCGCCTCGAACACGACGAGGTGATCGAAGTGATTCGAATGCCGCTGGCCGATGCGGTTCAGCGGGTGTGGGACGGCGAGATCGGAGATGCGAAGAGCGCACTCGCGCTGCTGCACGCCGCGAAGCGATCGGGAGCGCCGCGCTGATCGACGGGCTGGACGACGAAACGCCTCGCATCGGGCTCGCCCTCTGCTGGCACCGCATCGGCTTCGAAGACTTGCTCGCCCTGGCTCGTCGCGCCGAGGCGGCCGGCTTCGCAGCCGTCTTCGTCGATGGTGACGTCAGTGTGGTCGAGAGCCGCGGCGACGCTGACGTGCTCGACGGCTGGACGCTGACGAGCACGCTGCTGGCGCTGACGACGCGCATCGCGATCGGTTCGATCCGACTCGTCCATCACTGGAATGCGGCGCGTCTCGCCCAGGTGGTGGCGACTCAGGAACGTGTCGCCCCCGGAAGGCTTCGACTGCTGCTCTCGATCGGCGGGCAGCGCGCCGACGCGCGCTTCGGCCTCCGGATGCCGCCGGTCGCCGAACGCGTGGACTGGCTCGACGAAACGTTGCAGGCCGCGCGCCGCCTCTGGCGCGGCGAGACCGTGAGCCTTGCCGGCCGCTACGTGCAGCTCGACCGCGCACGCGTTCGCCCGCTGCCCCGGGGTGGCGCGATGCCGATCGAAATCGCGGCGCGCGGACCGAGGATGCTCGGCGTGGTGGCCCGGCACGCCGACGTATGGGAGATGAACCTGCCGCCCGTGGCGCGCGAGGTCGAGCGCGCGAATGCTGCATTCGCAGCCGCCTGTGCGGCCACCGGCCGCGATCCCGCGTCGATCGCTCGCTCGATGTGGATCCTCACGCGCCCCGGTTTCGCGCCCGGCGGGATGGAGCTGCGAGACGAGTTTCGTCGCGTCGCACCCTGGTTTCGTGACCTCGCCGACGACGAGATCCCGG
>CAZDHU010000085.1:0-2783 GCA_964505355.1 uncultured Myxococcaceae bacterium
GCGAGCAATGTGGCGGCACGCGCTATCGCAGCGAGGTACGACAGGTGTTGCTCGACGGTCGCAGCATCGTCGACGTGCTGGCGCTGACCATCGACGAAGCCGCCGAGGCCTTCGCCGCGGACGCACAGATCGCCGGAAAACTGCGACCGTTTCAGCGGGTCGGACTCGGCTATCTCGCGCTCGGCCAATCCATGTCGAGCCTCTCGGGCGGCGAGTGCCAGCGCGTGCGGCTCGCGCTCGCATTGACCGAAGGCCCCGCCCGCGCGCTCTACGTGCTCGACGAACCGACCACCGGTTTGCATCCCGCCGACATCGAAGTGCTGCTGCAATGCCTCGAAGATCTGCTCGATGCCGGCGCCAGCATCGTCGTCGTCGAACACAACCTCGACTTCATCCGCCGCGCCGATCACGTGATCGACCTCGGCCCCGAAGGCGGCCCCGGCGGTGGTCGCCTCGTCGCCTGCGGCACGCCGGGCGAGATCGCGGCGTGCGCGGAGTCGCGGACGGGAATGGCACTGCGAGGGTGAACTGTGTGGCGCCAGACAGTTTGGGGTGCGGCACGAGCGCGCGATCACTGCGGATGCGTGCGAGGTGTCCTTCGCTCGCGCCATCGCGCGGCCACCTTCAGTCGCCGCCGGACTCCACCTGCCAGCTCATGCCGGCGGCACGGAGCCGCGCGAGCGGCGCATTCCCCATCGCGGCAGCGGGCGTCAAGACGCCACCGGGCGCAGTGAGTGGATCGCGCGCGAGGCAGAGTGCGGACTCGGAGAGCATCACGGCGGTCGATCCGTAGCCAGGATCGCGCTGATCACGAATCTCGCCGCGCAGCTCGAGGCCGTGCTCGCTGCGCGCGAGCAAGCGCACCGCGAAGAAGCCGCGCGCGCGCTGCGCGGGTGTCGGGCCGCTTCCCGGCGCGGGCAGCCAGCGCGCGGCCGCGCGGCGCAGCGGGGACACCTGCAGCGCGGCGAAGAGCCCGATCATCCCGCCCGCGATTCCAAGTGCGGTAGCGAGGCCTGCGGGTCCGGCCGACACGCTGGCCCGCTCCGTGTACCGAAACTCTTTTCCGTAGACATGACCCAGCAATGCGTTGCTGCGACGCACCACGCGCCCGTTGACCAGCGCCATCGCGAACGGTGCGGTCCAGCGACCGAGTCGCGGCTCCCACGACACCCCGCGCGCGTCGGATCCATCCGGGCCACCGATCCGCGGCGTCGGGTCGAGCGCGTACGGATCGTCGAGCAACCGCTGTACGGACGCGTCGCGCTGCGCTTCTTCCATCACGCCGAGGGCGCTCGCCGCAGTGCCTCCGCTGAACCCGCCACTGCTCTCGCCGGCGTACGTATCGACGCTGGCCAGCTGCTCGCCGCGCGCGCGCATCGCCTCGTGCATCATCCACACGCCGAGATCCGACGGGATCGAATCGAAGCCGCAGCAATGCACGATGCGTGCGCCACTGGCACGCGCGGCATCGTGATGCGCGTCGATCATGCGTCGGATCCACGGCAGCTCGCCCGTCAGATCGCAGTAGTGCGTTCCGTTCCGCACGCACGCAGCGACCAGCTCGCTGCCGTACTTCGCGTAAGGCCCCACGGTGGTGCACACCACGCGCGTGCGCGCGGCGATCGCATCGAGCGAGGCCGGCATCGACGCGTCACCGAGAAGGATCGCGAGATCCTTCAGATGCGGCGCGGTCGACGCGATCTCGTCACGCACGCGCTCGAGTTTCGCGCGATCGCGCCCCGCGATCGCCCAGCGCAAGTCTCTCGCCGCGGGTTCGCGCGCCAGTCGTTCAGCGACCAGTCGGCCCGTATACCCCGTGGCCCCCCAGAGAACGATCTCGAAGTCGCGTGTGGAAAGCATCGATCGAGACTAGATGGCAGCGCGGTGGGCGTCACGGTTCTGGCGCTGGGATCGGTTTCAGGCGGCGGAGGGTGCTCGAAGCTGCGGTTCCCGAGGCGGCTGCGTGCGGCACAGTCGCGAGCGCCGGGAGGTCAGCCTGCCCGGCGCTCCATCGACGTGATCCAGCGGGCGATGAGCGCCGCGCAACGGTCGAGGTCGGCGAAGATTCGCTTCGCGAGTTCCTCGTTGTAGGTGTACACGGTCCGGTTTCGGTCGTCGGTCATTTCGAGCGCGAGGCGCGTGTCCGCCTCGTCGAGAAGGCCCGCCTGGAGCGAAGAGCGGATCGCGGCCTTCGGCGAGGCGGCGTCGATGCCCTCCTTCTCCGTCAGGTAGTGCTGCGCCGCCTTCCGGGTTGTGTCGAACGAGAACTCGAATCGCTGAATCGCCGCGTCGCGCTCGACATCCGAGACGCTCTCCCGTCCGGACAGCTCCGCGAGCCGCGCTTGCGTGCGGGATGCCAGGCTCAATCGGCTTTGGAGACGATCCACTCGCGGCCCTCCCTCAGCACCTGCTCGCGAAGTGCGACCGAAGCTTCCGCGAGATCGACGAGGTCGACCCGGACGGGCACCCGGCTTTCCTCCATTTCTTCCCGGATCCTCGCAAGCAGGCCACGCGGTAGCGGACGCGCTGCCAGCACCGCGACATCGTAATCGGAGGTGCGGCGGTGGTCGCCCCGCGCGCGCGACCCGAACAGAAAGACGCGCGCCGGCTGGCCACGCAGCGCCGTGGTCACGATCTGCCGCACCGTTTCGACGTCGTCGTCGGTCTCGCGAGAAGCCGTGTGCCTCGCCATCGCCGCACGGTAGCGCGAGGCCGCGTCCGGGCGCCGCGCGCGGCGGGCAGCCCTCCCGCCACCCCCTACGCCAGGTCCAGCTCCCTCGCCT
>CAZDHU010000086.1:0-3411 GCA_964505355.1 uncultured Myxococcaceae bacterium
CCCTGGTCGTCTTCGAGCGTGTTGGTCGCGTAGTAGGCATCGTGCAAGTCGAACGCGCCGCTGCGCTCGACGCCGAATCGGGCGCCGTCGAAACGACCGAGTCGCCACTGCACGGGACCGAACGGAGAAAGCAGCAGCGACCAGCGTTCGCCGACGCGAAAGAAGTTCGGGCATTCGGCGAAGGAAAGTTCGGAGCGCGGCGCATCGAAGAGCAGTCCTCGATACACCCATCGACCGAGATCTCCGTCGAGCGCCTCGAAGAGGGGCACGGTCGAGCGATCTCCGAGCGAAGCGCCGTAGATCAGAAACGTTCGGCCCGCATCGCGGAAAAGGAATGGATCCCGAGCGTCGAGCCCGAAGGCGGGAAGATCCGATCGAACGCGGGCGATGGCCGGCGTCGCGTCCCGTCGCCAGGTCAGCAGATCCGGATCGAGCGGCGAGGCCCGCCACTGCCCGAACCGTTCCTGCGATGCATCGAGAAATGGAATCGAGGTGTAGAACAACCTCGGCGTGTCGTCCCGATCGAGCGCGATGCAGCCCGAGAAACAGTGCTCTTCTCCGAGCTCGACCGCCGGCGCGAGCGCGATCGGCAGATGTTCCCAGTGCACGAGGTCGCGCGATCTCGCGTGTCCCCAGTGCATGAATCCCCAGCCGTCGCCGAACGGGTTGTGCTGATAGAAGAGGTGATACCAGCCCCGGTAGCGGAGGGTGCCGTTGGGATCGTTCATCCAGCGCGAGGGTGGACGGAAATGACACACGGGCCGATCGGAATCGCGGGCCGCGAGTGGCGCCGCCGCATCGACGTAGTGCATGGCGCGCTCGACCGCGGGATCGAGAGGGATCATCCGCTGCGCGCGCTCCGGCGACCCGAACGATTCACGGAGTCGGGCCCCGTGAACCCGTCGCATCCGCCGGCGAGAGATGCGAACAAAGGCGCCGCACGGCGAGCAGGCCGCCGAGAAACACGGAGGCACCGAGCAGGCCGGCGGCGCTGCCGCCGACGACTTGATCGGTCGCCCAGTGCGCTCCCGCCACGACTCTCGGAACGGCGACGAAGAGGCTCAGCAACAGAATCGGCACGCCCCGCGAAGGCCCGGCGACGTAGAGCAGGACGAGACCGACGAAGATCGTCACACCGACGTGGTCTCCCGGAAACGTGTTCTTCGCGCTGTCCTTCACGCGAACGAACCAGTCGAACTGTTCACTCAGCCGAAACGCACCCGGCAGCACGCGAGTCGGACTGGCGCGGTGATGCGCCAAAGTGAGTTTCATCACCACGATCATCCAGAAGGCGATGAAGCCGGCCATCATCGCGCCAAACCAGATGCGTTCTCGCCACCATCGGCCGCCCGACGAGAAGGCCCACGACGCGCACAGCGCGAGCATCGTTCCGGCCACGATCGCGTCGAACCCGCGCGTGTTGCAGAACGCCCAGAACGTCGTCCAGTACGAGCCCGCTTCGAGCGAGCCGTTGCCGAGCGCGAACGCCAGCGAATCGAAGCGGTCCCAGGGCTGGCGCAAGAAAGCCGGCCCCATCCAGCTCGCGAGCAGCAGCAGGGCGAGTCCGACCTGAACACAGAGCGTGATCACCCGTACCCGGGGCTCGATCGCTCGATTCCAGGCGACGGCATCCGGCATGCGCATGCACCCTCTCGCGACGATCGATCGATCGCTCATCGGGCCATGCTCGTCGACTCTCGCGGCAGCGGCAAGCCGCGGGTTCGATTTTCTCGCGACGCACGCAAAGCGCGCGACGCGGGCCGAGGCGAGGTGACGAAAGCCCGCTTTCCCGTCACTTTCTACGCTCCATCGACGTCGGTCGACCGCGTTTCGGTTCGTCGCCCGCGCGACGGCGGGATGCACGTGGGCCGGTCGAAATCCCGTTCTCCAACTTCCGCGAGGAATCGCCATGAGCCGAACCGCAGCCGCCACACCCACGACGAGCCCCGTCGTCGAATCGCGCATCTGTCCGAACCGCTTCGACGGGCGCGTGGTGCTCGTCACCGGAGCCGCGAGTGGCATCGGAGCGGCCGTCGCGCTGCGCCTCGGACGCGAAGGCGCGGCCGTCGCCTGTCTCGATCGCGACCTCGCTGGCGCCGAAGCGACCGCCGACCGACTGCGCGGCGCAGGTGCTCGCACTCTCGCCATCGGCTGTGACATTGCTCGCAGCGCCGAGGTCGGCGAGGCCGCACGGCGCGCAGAGGCCGAACTCGGTCCGGCCTCCGGTCTCGCGAACGTCGCGGGCATCGGTGACCTCGCCGGGCTCGACGGCATCGAGCATCTGCCGGATCTGCGCTGGCAGCAGGTGCTCGACGTCAACGTGAACGGCGCGTTTTTTCTCTGCCGTGCGCTGCTGCCGGGGATGGCCGCGCGCGGCACGGGTGCCGTGGTCAACGTTTCATCGCTCGCCGGGCGCTCGAAGAGCGCGAACGCCAATCTCGCCTACACCACCAGCAAGGCCGCTCTGCTCGGCATGACGCGACACCTCGCCTTCGACTACGGGCGCCGTGGAGTGCGGGTGAACGCAATTTGCCCGGGTGGCGTCGACACGCCGATGATTCGGTCGGCCGCCGCCGCGGCCTCTCGCTCCGAAGAGGCCAGCGCCGCGCGCGCACGTGCAATGGCCGCGTATCAGTTCTTCATGCCGATTCAGCGCCTGTCGAGCGCCGACGAGCAGGCCGCCGCCATCCTCTGGTTGCTCTCGGACGATGCGTCCTACGTGAACGGCGTCTCGCTCGACGTGAATGGCGGGCTCTACATGGCGTGATCGCACGCGGCGCATTGCGTCAGTGCAGAAACCAGTAGCTCTCGGTCGAGTACGAGAGATCCTGCCTGCGTTCGCCGATCACCTTTCCGGGATTGCCGCCGATGATCGCGTACGGCGGTACGTCGCGCGTGACCACGGCCCCCGAGGCGACCACCGCGCCGCGCCCGATCGTCACGCCGGGCATGATGATCGCCGCGGCGCCGATGAAGACGTAGTCCTCGATCGTGATCGGTGCGACGACGCCGGAAAATTCCGGATCGTTCACGTCGTGGCCGCCGATCAGGAAGATCGCGCGATACGCGACGGCCACGTTCGCACCGATGCGAAGCTCGGCCATGCCGGCGCCGGCGATCAGACAGCCGATCTGAATCGTGCTGTTGCGTCCGATCGACACCTTTCCTCGACCGCCGAAGATCTCGAGACCCGTGTTGACCGTTGCGCCGGGCTCGATCTTCCAGCCGAGCGCGTGGCGGTAGTAGGCCGTTCGCAGCGCGCGAATCGGCAGGTGGCGAACGATCCGGTTCGCACCGAAGACCAGCACGTCACGCAGCCGGTTTCGCATCCGGGGCAAGAAGGCAGCGTCGTTCACCACCTTCATCCGTTCCGCGTCGCCCGCTCGTGCGGCGGCGCCCGGTGAACGGGTC
>CAZDHU010000087.1:0-26954 GCA_964505355.1 uncultured Myxococcaceae bacterium
CTGCACGTCGGCGACTTCGGGATGCTGGCGCAGTCGCATCTCGAAGCGGCGCGGCATCTCGCGCGCGAGATCGAAACTCTCGGTGCGGCCTTCGACCACCCAGAGATCGGCGCTCGCCTGATCGACGATCGCGGTGAAGGCTCGGAACATGCCGAGCAGCAGGCCGAGCTGAACGATGACGAGCAGGCCCGAGAAAGCCACCGCGAGCACCGCTGCGAGATAACGCTTCCATTCGTAGAGCAGGCTGCTGCGAGCGAGCGAGACGCGGCCGCGCGCGGGTGCCGCCGGGCGGGCGACCGCGTCGCGAACGGCCTCGCGGGTCGGGCTCGTCACGGGCGAGGCTCGCCGCGTCGCGCCGGCGCGGCCGGCGGCGAGAGAAATCGCTGGAGCAGGAGTTCGAGCGTCGGAACGACGGTCGCGACGTCGAAGCCCGGGTCGGCCCCTCGCCGCCAGAGGACGGCATCCGCCAGTGCGACCAGCAGGTTCGCGCTCGCCGCGGGGTCGAGACCCGGATCGACCTGACCGCGGGCGATCGCTTTCTCCAGCACGCGCGCAAGAGCCGAGGTGGCCTCGGCATCGAGTCGCGCGTAGAGCGCCGCCACGCGAGGATTCCGGACCGCCTCGGCGATGATCTCGAGGCCGAGCGCGATCGGGCTGCGCCCGTCGTCCTGCACGTAGTCGTTGATCACGGCCCGCAGGCCGGCGAGAAAGTCGTCCGCGCCTTCGAGTCGCGCGAGCAGCGCGACCGTGTCCTGCCGTTCGCATTCCGCGATCGCGTCGATGATCGACTCTTTCGATGGGAAGTATCGATAGACGTTGGCCGCGCTCATCCCGGCCTCGCCAGCGATTTCCTGCATCGAGGTCTGGTGGATGCCCCGGCGGCCAAAGCAGGCGATCGCGGCCGCGAGCACCTTCGCGCGACGATCGGCCTGGAGTTCCGGGTTGGGCAGCTTCATTTGATGAATGAATGGTTAGTCACCTTTTGAGTAGACGGTCGATTGCGGGGCGTCAACCCCGCCCGGAGCCGGCCCGAGGTCGTCCGCCCGGGCAAAGCACGATGAGAACGCTACGAGTCAGGGGACGCGGGGGAGGGCCTGGCGTGAAGCGGGTGACGTGGTCGCGATCGAAGCCTCGACGGGATTCGCACGGGTTGCGGCGAAGAGTCGCAGCACCGCTGCGTGTCGCCGTCGCCGGCCTCCTGAGCGCGGTTCTCGGCGTCGCGCCGCCCGCCGTGGCGCGCGAGATCGTGGTCGCGGCGTCGGGCGGCGACGTCACCACCATTCAGGCCGGGCTCGATCAGGCGGTCGCGGGCGACATCGTGACGGTGCGCGAGAAGCCGCAGCCGTACTTCGAAGCGCTCGTCTTTCCGGCCAGTGGCAGCCTCGCCGCCGGGCCGATCGTGCTGCGCGCGCAACCCGGCGAGACGCCCGTCGTCGATGGAACCGGGCTGGGCAATCGCGATCTCGTTCGAATCGAGAGCAAGAGCCATCTGCGCATCGAAGGCCTGACCTTGCGGCACCTGGCGCGGGTGACCGATGCCTCCGCGATTCGTTTCGTCGGCAGCGGCAGCGGGATCGAGATTCGCAACAACCACATTCATGGCCTCGCCGGCAAGAACGCGATGGCGATCACGTTCTACGGCACCGAACCGGCGCCGATCGCGGACGTCGTGATCGACGGCAACCTCGTGCACGACGTCGAGGCCGCGCCGAGCGAAGTCATCACGCTGAACGGCAACGTTTCGGGGTTCGCCATCACGAACAACGTCGTGCACGACGTCGACAACATCGGGATCGACGCGATCGGCGGCGAACAGGACATCCAGAGCAATCCCGCGCTGGTCGCGCGCAACGGCGTGATTCGCGGCAATCGGGTCGAGCGCGCGCGATCGAGCTACGGCGGAGGGTTCGCCGCCGGCATCTACGTCGACGGCGGCCGCGACATCGTGGTCGAGAACAACACGGTTCGGGAGAGTGACGTCGGGATCGAGATCGGCGCCGAGAACCCCGGCATCGTGGTGCGCAACGTCGTGGTTCGAAACAACGTCGTCACGCGCAACGAAAAGGCCGGCATTGGATTTGGCGGGTATGCAGCCAACCGCGGCCGCGTCGAGAACTCGCGCTTCGAACACAACACTGTGGTCGAGAACGACACGCTGGGGCGCGGCTTCGGCGAACTCTGGATCCAGTACGGCAGCTCGAACGTCGTGCAGCACAATCTCTTCGTCGCGCTCGCCGGACGCACGCTGCTGAACGCCGACCTCGCGGAAGCGAGCCACACGATCGACTGGAATCTCTGGTGGTCGCCGGACGCGGGAGCCGCGCGCTTTCGATGGGGCGGCGAGCTTCTGATCGGGTTCGACGCCTGGCGCGCCGCGAGCGGACGCGACGCGAATGGCCGCTTCGCGGCACCGCGTTTCGTGGCGACACCTTCGGACCTGCATCTCGCCGCAGGCTCGCCTGCGATCGACGCCGGAAGCGCGGCGTTCAGCGTCGATCCGGCGGAACGAGATCTCGACGCGGGCGCGCGCCAGTCCGGACTGCGAACCGATCTCGGTGCCGACGAGTTCACGGCCTGTGGCGACGGTGTGACCGAGCTGCCGGAAGACTGCGACGACGGAAACACGGCGAGCGGCGACGGCTGTGACGCGAACTGCACCGTGACGGGCTGCGGAAACGGCATCGTGACCGCCGGCGAAACGTGCGACGACGGAAACGCGGCGAGCGGCGACTGTTGCACCGCAGCGTGCGCGCGCGAAGCGGACGGCGCGGCCTGTTCGGATGCCGACGCATGCACGCAGTTCGATGCCTGTCTCGCGGGTGTCTGCACTGGGCGGAGCGAGCCCGCGAACGCCTGCGTCTCGCTGCCGGCGGCGCGGCTCGCGCTCGATCCGACGCCGGGCACGCTGAGCTGGACGGCGCGCGGCCCGTCCGTGCTCACGCTCGCCGATCTCGGTGACGCACCGGCCGGTGGTACGGACTTCACGCTCTGCGTCTACGACCGAAACGGAGCGAGCTCGCGCCTGTTCGGCCGGCTTCGCCTTCCCGGCGGCGGATTCTGCAACACCGCTCCCTGCTGGAAGACGAGCGGTGGCAAGAGGCTCGCGTACGGCGATCGCTTCGGGACGCCCGACGGCGTGCGCAGCCTCTCGATCGCGACACAGACCTCGCGGGGCCTTCAGATTTCGACGCGTGCGACCAGCACCTCGCTCGCCGCACCGGGCCTCTTGCCGGTCGCGCAAAATCCCGACCTCGCCGTGCAGCTCTTCTCGAGCCACGGGCTCTGTTTCGAATCGAGATTCGACGCGCCGGCCACGCGCAACGACGCGTCGGGTTTCTCGGATCGAGAGTAGACGCAGCAGGGCATTCGACGCATCGCCACCGGGCGGCCGAAAGCAAACCGGCCGTCACTCGCAGATCGAAGGAGAGTTCATGACCGCGCTTGCCGAACGCAGCACGCAGGAATGGCGTCGCATCGACGAGGCCCACCACATCCATCCCTTCACCGACCCGCAGCGCATGGCCGCGGCGGGCGGAACGCGCGTCATCGTGAGCGGCGAAGGCGTCTGGCTGAAGGACAGCGAGGGCAATCGCATCCTCGATGGGCTCGCCGGATTGTGGTGCGTCGCACTCGGCTACGGCCGTCGCGAACTGGCCGAGGTGGCCGAACGACAGATTCGAACGCTGTCGTATTACTCGAGTTTTCTCGACACCACGACGCCGGCCACCATCGAACTCGCGCGCCTCATCGCCGAGCGCACGCCGCCTGGCCTCGATCACGTCTTTTTCGGCAGCTCGGGTTCCGAATCGATCGACACCATCGTGCGGATGGTGCGCCACTTCTGGAATCTCGAAGGCCGGCCCGAAAAGCGAATTCTGCTCTCGCGCGAGTATGCCTACCACGGATCGACGCTGACCGGTGCGTCGCTCGGCGGCATGGCTGGAATGCACGCGATGAGCGGACTGCTGCCCGACGTCGAGCACGTGATGCCGCCGTACACGTACAAGTATGGCCGCGACATGACGCCGGAAGCGTTTGGCGTGCGCGCTGCCGATGCGCTCGAAGAACGCATCCTCGCGCTCGGCCCGGATCGCGTGGCGGCGTTCTTCGCCGAACCCGTGCAGGGCGGTGGCGGCATTCTGGTGCCGCCCGACACCTACTGGCCGCGCATTCAGGAGATCTGCCGGCGACACGACGTGTTGCTGGTGGCCGACGAAGTGATTTGCGGCTTCGGTCGCACCGGACGCTGGTTCGGCAGTCAGACCTTCGGCATCGAGCCCGACTTCATGAACATCGCGAAGGCGGTGACGTCGGGTTACGTCCCGCTCTCCGCGGCCATCGTGGGCGAGCGCGTGGCGCACACGTTGCGCGAGAAGGGCGGCCGACTCGCGCATGGATACACCTACTCCGGTCACCCGCTCGCCTGCGCGGTGGGGGTCGAAACGTTGCGCATCCTCGCCGAGGAAGGCCTCGTGGACCGCGTGCGCGAAGACGTCGGCCCGTATCTCGGCCAGCGCCTGCACGAGGCCTTCGACGATCACCCGCTGGTCGGAGACGTGCGCGGCGTCGGCCTGATGTACGCGATCGAACTGGTGCGCGACAGGGAGAAGGCGCTCTCGCACGAGCCGCCGGGCGAAGTGGGCCTGCGGGCGATCGACCAGTGCTTCGCGCACGGCGTCACCTGCCGGGTGGTGCGCGACGTGCTCTGCTTCGCTCCGCCGCTCGTGATCACGCGCGAAGAGATCGATGAACTCGTTGCGCGCGCGAAGCGCGCGGTCGATGCGACGGCGAAATCGCTCGGCGTGATCTGACCAGGCGCCGGCCGGCGCGCGATCGCGGGTGCACGGAACACATCACGGGAATCGCACGCCGAGGCCCGGAGACGCGACGCGCAAGCCGATCGAGAGGATGACGATCGTTTGCAGCTCGGGATGCTTCGCGAGTGCACCGTGCGCGTCGTGACCGAGCACGAAGAGTGCCTCCGACCACGCAGCCGCCGAGGCGGCGTCGGGTCCGACCACCGAGACCGAACGCACGCCACTCGCCGGACGTCCCGTTCGCGGATCGAGCAGGGCGCGGATTCGTTCGCCGTCGATCTCGTGCGTTTCGGGGGCGACCGTCGAGACGCCACCATCCTGCAAATCGAATCGCGCGACGATCTCGCGCTCCGGCCGTGCGCTCTCGATTTCGATCAGCCAGGGACGCGCAGCGGTTCCGCCATGGACGAGCGCTTCGGTTCCCGCACGCAGCATCGCCGCCGGCACGCCTCGTGAGCGAAGCACGGCGGCCGCGCGGTCGAGCGCCGCACCGATTCGAATGCGCCCGAGATCGAGCTCCATCTCCGCGCGCGCGAGTCGTGCGCGCGCCGGTGGCCCGGCGTCGACGGCGAGCGCGCGCCAGTCGATACGAGAACGTGCTGCCGAGATCTCGTCGTTCGCCGGAAATCGCGGCGCTTCTCCGGCCGCGAACCCGAACGCGCGCGCGAGCGGACGCGACGTCGGGTCGAAGGCGCCGTCCGTTTCCGCGGCGACGCGGCCGGCCTGCTGCAGCAAGGCCAGCGTCTCTGTCGAAACCGATTGCCAGTTGCCGCCCGCGTTCCGCGTGATCGCCGCCAGCTCGCTCGCCGGACTCGCGTCCGACCAGAGACGATCGAGCCGTTCGATCTCGGCGAAACTCGCCTCGATCGCCTCTCGGCCGCGCGGTGCGTCGGGATCTCGGATCACGATCTCGACGCGAGTTCCAAACGCATCGCGCGTCGCGTGCTGCTCGTCCGCCGCCTCCGACACCGTGGATTCGGGAGCCGCCGGGGGATGCTCGGGACGACATCCCGTCGCAAACGAGATCAGCGCGACCAGTGCCAGCCTGCGTGCGACCGCGATCCAGCCCGCCGTCAGATCCAACCGAGCACCACCCCGAACACGACCAGCAGCGCGAGATCGACCGAGTAGATCAGGCCGAGCGCTTTCCATTTCTGCGGAATCGTCGGTAGATCGTGCACGCGGAAGGCGACGATGAAGAACGTGAGATAGCCGAAGAGGACGATGAGATACGGCATCTCGCGGTTCCACCACCACCAGTCCCAGGTCAGCGCACCAGCGGCGTTGAGAAACATCTCGACCGCGACACAAAACAGCGACGCCGTGACGGCGATCAAGAGCCGGTTCGGAACGCCGAGGATCCGTTTTCCCCGATCGGCCGGCAGCAGTTTCGACGTCACGATGCCCGCGATCGAGAACATGAAGCAGATTTCGATGTTGAGTCCGATCAGCAGCAGAAAGGCGGTGTCCGCCGGGGCGCCCCAGACCGGCGCGAACCCCGTCGCGTGAAAGATCAGCGCGTTGAGGATCTCGTTCAGCCAGTCCATTCCCCAGAGTGCGAGGCCCGCGAAGACGACGTTCCAGTTCTTGCGTTCGATCTCGTTCGCGTAGACGTAGAGCACGAGCGCGAGCGTCGGAATCACCGTCCATTGAAACTGACTGCCATCGCGCAGGATCGAGAGGGCCTGAGACGCGGCTTCGGTGGGCATTCGGTCTCCTTCGGAAACGACGGAACGATCGAACGGAGCCGGTGTAGCACGGCCCCGCGAGGGCCGGCGGGCCCTCGCGCGCGGCAGCGAGGCGGCGCTGAGGTCTCGGTTCTCGACGCGCGCGATCGAACCGCATCGATCTCCGGCGAGCATCGCCGGGCGACCGACTGCGTCAGCTCTCGACGATCAGAGCGCGCGGAAGTTCGTCGGTGTCGAACCCCGCCGGCGGGGCGACACGGGCGAGGATCGCACCGCAACGTCGGACGGCGGCTTCGATGCCCGCCGCGGCGCGTCGCTCGCGCAGCCCTGCGGTCGCGAGATCGACCACCGCCTGCCAGTTCTCGCCCGGACCGAGCGCACGCGTCACGCCCTCGTCGGCGAGCACCACGACGCGACGCTCGAAGGTGGCGACGAAAATCAAAATGCCCGTCCGGTTCGCGGTTCGCGCGAGCCCGTGCTCGGAGAACGCGCGGGTGGCTCGCTCGCGGGTGCGCTGCTCGATCAGCGCTTCATCGAGGAATGCGCGTCGCACGAACGGCACGCGTGCAACCCAATGTGCGAAGGCGAGTGCAACGGTCTGGCCGAGCAGCAGGGCTGCGGCCGGTGACGCCGGGCGCAGCCAGAGCAGGCCGAGCAGCGCGAGCGCCGCGAGAAGACAGCCGAGTCGCCAGCCCGCGCTGCCGTATTCGTCACAGGCATCGACCACGCAGACCACGAGTTCGCCGCGCGTACTGCGCTCGACTTCGCGCACGGCGGTTTCGATTCGCATCCGTTCCGCGGGATTCAGCAGTTCGCTCGCGCGCATCTCACCAGCTCCCCGATGCGCCGCCGCCACCCGAGCGCCCGCCGCCGCCGGACCACCCTCCGCCGCCCGACCATCCGCCGCCGCTGCTCCCGGATCCTGCGCCGAATCCGCCCGGCAGGCCGAACCCGCGGCGTCGCCCGGACGCGACGACCGGGCCGCCATGGCCGAGCAGCGCGCCGAGAATCGCCGCGAGCACGACCCAGATTCCGGGACCGATCGCGAGTGCGGTCAGAGCACCCGAAGTGCCGCCGCCGACCAGCGCCGCGATCGGCCGCGTCCGGCCGCGTCGCAGCGGCGCGGCGAGGAGCCCGCCGAGAATCGAGAGGAAGAGAACGATGCTGAAGGCGTCGGGAGTGAGCTCGGTGCGCGGCGTTCGCTTCGCGGGTGAAGGCATCGCTTCGCCACGCGTCGCAGCGATCGCCGCGATCACGGCCTGCTCGATTCCGCCGGCGAAGTCTCCCGTGCGGAATCGGGGAATCATCTGCTCCTGCACGATGCGGCCTGCGAGCAGATCGGGCACCGCGCCTTCCAGCCCGTACCCGACTTCGATTCTCGCCCGCCGCTCGTTCGGCGCGACGACGATCAGCAGACCGTCGTCCACACCGGTGCGCCCGAGTTTCCACGTCTCGAAGACGCGCACGGCGAACTCTTCGATCGATTCGTCGTCGAGCGAGGGAACGGTGAGCACGGCGATCTGATGCCCGCTCTCCCGTTCGAACTCGGCGAGCTTCGCGTCGAGGGCCGCTTCGCGCGTTTCGGGCAGCAGCGCCGCGAGATCGGTGACGCGTGCGCGCAGCGCGGGAACGGGCACGCTGGCGAGCGCAGGACGGCACGATGTCGATGCGAGCAAACCCGCGACGAGCCAGACGAGGGCCGCTGCTCGCGTCGAACGCGACGACGCTCGCTGCTCGCCCCGCAGCCTCGGCGCGCGGATGCGTCCGATCAGAACTTCACCTCCGGCGGCTGATTCACGTCGGGCCGCGCTTCGAAGGTCGGTCGCAGATCGGCGTGCAGCAGGAAGCGGGCCGTCAGATTGGTCGGGAAGAACCGGACGAGCTGGTTGTAGGCGGCGACGCTCTCGATGTAGCGCTTGCGCGCGACCGCGATGCGATTCTCCGTCCCTTCGAGCTGTACCTGCAAATCGCGGAAGTTCTGGTTCGCCTTCAAGTCGGGATAGCGCTCGACGCTGACGAGCAGTCGCGAGAGGGCGCCGGACAGCTCTCCCTGGGCCGCTTCGAATCGACGGAAGGCTTCCGGGTCGTTCACGAGCTCCGGGGTCGCCGAAATCCCGGTGGCCTTCGCACGCGCGCTGATCACTGCTTCGAGCGTCTCCTTCTCGAAGTCGGCGGCGCCCTTCACCGTGGCGACGAGATTCGGAATCAGGTCCGCGCGGCGCTGATACTGATTGCCGACTTCCGCCCAGGCGGCCTTCACCGCTTCGTCGGCCCCCTGGATGTCGTTGTATCCACAACCCGACATCCCGACGAGAGCGAGCAGCAGCACGATGCACGGCCAGCCTGAACGAGGCCGGATGCCACGATCGTTCGAGAAAAGCATCGGGTCACCTCCGGCGATCAATCTACGGCGCCCGGGCTCAAGAAGGCAACGCGCCACTCCGATCCTCGCCGCATGGGCCAGCCGACGCTCTCCTGTCCGATCTGCGACGCAGAACTCGTCCTCGCGGGTGACGAGCGCGCGGGCGACTCGGTCGTCTGCACCTTCTGCGGTGCGCCATTCGTGGTGAGCCGGGTTCCGCACGCGGGAGAAGACGCCGCAATGGAACTCGAAGAAGACTTCTGATCGGTTCATCGCGAGACTCCCGATCGTTTCCTTCCCGGCCTGAATGCGCGAAACGCCGGTGGTTGCACGCGACCGGTCGCGAGGGCACTCTCGATTCGAGCCGAGAGAGGAGCCGCTGCGCGCGATGAACGACGTTCGGTCGCCGGGAACGCCGCCCGTGGACATCGCCGCGCTGCGCGATTCGATCCAGCGACACGCGATGCTGTCTCTCGGCAAGCGCTGGCAGGATCTCGGCGCGCGCGATTTGTTCATGGCCGTCTCGCTCGCGGTCCGCGATCTGCTGGTGCGCGGCATGCTCGACACCGAGTCTCGAGTCGAGGCGCGCGGAGCGAAACGGGTCTTCTACCTCTCGCTCGAGTTTCTGATCGGCCGCTCGCTGCGAAACAACCTGCTCAATCTCGGCATCGCCGATCTCTGCCACGAAGCGCTCGCCTCTCTCGGCGTCGATCTCGACGACGTGATCGAGACCGAACGCGACGCCGCACTCGGCAACGGAGGGCTCGGGCGTCTCGCCGCCTGTTTTCTCGACTCGCTGGCCACGCTCGGCTACTCCGGACACGGCTACGGGATCAACTACGACTACGGGCTCTTTCGACAGCAGATCGTCAACGGACAGCAGATCGAGCGTCCAGACAGCTGGCGTCGCCTCGGCACGCCCTGGCTGATCGAACGCCCCGACGAAGCGCTGCTGATTCCCGTCTACGGTTCGCTCGCGACCGGAGACCGCGGCCGAGGCGGCGAGCCGCCGCGCTCTCGCTGGGTGGGCATGCGAGCGCTGATCGGCGTGCCGAGCGACATGCCGATCGCCGGGTACGGCGGCCGCACCGTCAACTCGCTTCGGCTCTACTCCGCGCGCGCGACCGACGAGTTCGACATGCGGGTCTTCACGCAGGGCGACTATCTCGAAGCGGTGAAGCAGCACATGTCGCTCGAGACCATCTCGCTCGTGCTCTATCCGCCGGCGAACAGCGACGCGGGCCGCGAGCTGCGTCTTCTGCAGGAATATTTTTTCGTGGCCTGTGCGCTGCGAGACGTGATCCGGCGATTCCGGCGCAAGCAGGGGTATCGCGCGGATCTGTCCGAAGGCGTGGCGATTCATTTGAACGACACGCATCCCGCGCTGGCGGTCGCCGAACTGATGCGATTGTTCGTCGACGAAGAAGGAATGCCGTTTTCGGCCGCCTTCGAGACGACGAAGCGAACGCTCGCCTACACCAACCACACCCTGCTTCCCGAAGCGCTGGAAGTCTGGCCGCAGCCGCTGATCGCGTTCGTTCTGCCGCGCCACAACGAGATCATCGAGCAGATCAACGACCGCTTCCTGAAGGAAGTCGGCGACCGCTGGCAGAACGACATCGACCGCCTGCGATCGATGTCGATCATTCAGGAGGGCTATCCGAAGTACGTGCGGATGGCGAATCTCGCCATCGTCGGCAGTCACTCGGTCAATGGCGTGGCGCAGATGCACACCGAGCTGCTGAAGCGCGATCTCGTGCCCGAGTTCGCCGAGATGTGGCCGGAGCGTTTCCAGAACAAGACCAACGGCATCACGCCGCGCCGCTGGCTGCACCAGGCGAACCCGAAACTCGCACGGCTCGTCAGCTCGCGGATCGGCGAGGGCTGGATCACCGATCTCGAGCGCATCCAGCAGATCGAACCGTTCGCGGACGATCCGGAGTTTCGCGCCGAGTTTCGCGGCGTGAAGCAGGACAACAAGGAGCGGCTGGTTCCGCTGGTTCGAGATGCGACGGGCGTCGCGGTCTCGTCCTCGACGCTCTTCGACGTGCAGGTGAAGCGGTTTCACGAGTACAAGCGCCAGTTGCTCGCCGTGATGCACGTGATCCACGAGTACCTCGCGCTGGTCGACGAAGGGCGAACGCCGGGTCACCCGCGCACCGTCGTCTTCGGTGGAAAGGCGGCGCCGGACTACTTCATGGCGAAGCTCGTGATCTCGTTGATTCACGGCGTGGCGACGACGGTGAACTCCGACCGCCGGGTGGACGGCCTGCTGCGCGTCGCCCTCTTGCCCGATTATCGGGTGTCTCTGGCCGAGCGAATCATTCCGGCCGCCGATCTGTCGGAGCAGATTTCGACCGCCGGCAAAGAAGCTTCCGGTACCGGCAACATGAAGTTCGCTCTCAACGGGGCGCTGACCATCGGGACGCTCGACGGCGCCAACGTCGAAATTCGGGACGCCGTGGGTGCCGAGAACATCTACATCTTCGGCCTGCGCGTCGACGAAGTGCGCGAACTTCGCAAGAGCGGAGCCTACGATCCGCACGCCCGGCTCGCGCACAGCGACGATCTGCGACGTGTGATGGAGGCGATTCGCGACGATCGATTCTGTCCTCGCTCGCGCGGCCTGTTTCGGCCGATCTGGGAGCGGCTGGTCGAGCAGGGAGACGAGTATTTTCATCTCGCCGACTTCGACGACTATGCCGCGACGCAGCGTCGCGCTGCCCGCGACCATTGCGACGCGGACGACTGGTCGCGCCGCGCGATCTTGAACGTCGCACGCGTCTCCCGGTTCTCGAGTGATCGAACGATTCGCGAGTACGCGAAGGACATCTGGGGCGTCGAGCCCGTGCTCTGAGGTTCGGGCGCGCCGGTTGCGACCGCCCTCGCGTCAGACGCCGAACGCGCGACCGAGAAACCAGAACGAGCCCAGCGCGCAGAGGACCACGGAGACGAGTTCGAGCGCCGTCGCTCGCGCCTGTTCGCCGGGAAAGAGCCGTGCGAGCGAAGCGACCGAACCGCGGATCGCGGCGATCACGAGCACCTGTCCGATCTCGACGCCGACGTTGAAGCCGACGAGGGCACGCGCGAGGTGACTCGCGGGCAGCGCGGCATCCATCAACGTGCTCGCGAAGCCGAACCCGTGAATCAGCCCGAAGAGCGAGCTGACGAGCGGGCGCAGGCGCAGCGCCTGATCGGTGCTCGTGGCGAGCGGGAGCCAGCCGAGTACGAAGGCCGCGAGGCCGAGCGAAGTCGCGACCGGCAGCCCGACGCCGAAAACGCCGCGCACGAGGGCGAGCCCGCCGAGTGCAAAGGCGATGATGGCGGCAGGCCGGATGCGCGATCCGCCGCTTCGAATCGCCACGGTTTCGATCGCGACCAGTGCAATCGTGAACCCGACCAGTGACTCGACGACCGGCATGTTCGGGCGCACCACGCCGAGCACGGCGAGCGCGAGCGTCGTGCTGTGGCCGATCGTGAATCCGGTGACCAGCCACGCGACGTCGCGCAGGCGACGGCAGAGCAGGAGCAGCGCGATCACGAACGCCACGTGATCGGCGCCCGCCGCGATGTGTTCGATGCCGAGACGCAGCCAGCGACCGAACGAGGTGCCCGGGTTCGAGTCGAGCGCGTCGCCCGCGACGGAGTGCGTGCGGTGTGACGCGGTGAAGAGCAGCTCGAACGCGGGCCGATCGTCGATCTTCACGCGCGCGGTGTGGATGTGGAGCGGGGCGAGATCGAAGAACGCATCGTTCTGCAGCACGAGCGGTCCAGTCGCCGTGCAGCGATGGCGCTGTTCGACGCGAAGCATTCCGTGGCCTGCGGAAAGTGCGCGCGCCGGCGTCGCCGCCGGGCAGGGAAGACCGCCGCGCGAGACCGTCCAGCGGCTCGCGAGATGCTCGCGCAGCAGCGCGCCGAGATCCGGGGCAGGAGCGGCCTCTGCGTCGCCTCCCGCGGCCGCCGGCGGAACGAGTCGCGTGACCTCGATCGCGTTCATCGTGAAGACCGCGCGCACCTCGTCGCCGCGAACGTCGAAGGTCGAGAACGACTGCGATCGCGTGTGTGCGAACGCGAGATTCGGCGCGAGGAGCAAGAGCAGCAGCCATCCCCGGTGCATCGCCACGCGCAGTGTCACGGCGTCGACCCTTCGAAGCGTTCGATGCGCGCGCGACTGCGAAGCTCGTCGAGCAGCCTTCCCGGCCACGCTTCGCGCGCACGTTCGGCGCGCAATTCGTCGAGCGTCGTCGATCGAGCGCGTTCAGTCGAAACGCCGGTTTCTGGAATCGCCGTGTCCTCGAGGAGCGTGCGCAGATCCTCCTCCGTCGGCTCGCGCCCCGCGGCCTCCGCGGTCGCGTTCTCGATCATCGTTCGCACCACCACGTCGCGTGCTGCGCGTCCGTCGGCCACGCCGGGCTCGAGTAGTCCGCTCGCGAGCGCGTGTTGCACCAGCAGCTCTTCGTCGATCAGTCGATCGAGCACGTGCGCACGATCCGCGTCCGCCGGCGGCTCGCGCCGATCCCCCGCGACGAACGACAGCGCGCGATCGAGTTCATCGCGCATCAGCAGCCGATCGTTCACCCGCGCGATCGCGTTGGCGGGCAGCGGCAGCTCGCCCGGCAGTCCTCCGCGCAAGGCGGAAATCGCCGCGAACGCCGCGCCGAGCCCGGCCCCTGCCGCGAGGCGTCGCCAGGAAGTTCGCGCGGACTCGCTGCTCACCGCGCCTCCGCGGCGCGTCGAATCGTCGCCGACGATCGAAGGGTCGCGAGAAGGCGAGCGAGTGCTTCGTCGCCCGCGGCGCGGCGCCACTCCGACTCGACCTGAGCGCGAACGGTCGTGAAGTCGGTCTGCGCTTCGGTGCGCTCTTCCGCGACGCGCAAGATCACCGTGAGGTTGCCCGCGCGCAGTGGCGCCGAGACGGCACCCGGCGTGAGCGCGAGTGCCACCTCCGCGAGAGCCGGGCCGAGCGCGCGACGCAGCGCGGCCTCCGGGAGCAGCGCATTCGCGATCGGAAGTTCGGGCGAGTCGCCGAATCGCCGTCTCGCTTCCTCGAAATCGAGACCGGCGGCGAGCTGCGTCGCGGCCTCCTGTGCCCGGATCCAGCTGCTTCCGCCGGACCCTGGATCGTGAAACGAGATCGCTCGAACGCGGATGCGGCGTGGAATCCGAAACAGCGATGCATGCGTCTCGTGAAAGGCGCGAAGATCGCGTTCGGTGGGAGAAGTCCGCATCGCTTCTCGAACCACGCGGTCGATCGCGGCGCGCGCGAGCGCCTTGCGAATCCCCGGATCGGATTCGGCGAGACCGAGTTCGATCGCGCGCTGCACCAGCAACTCTTCGTCGATGGCGGATTCGATGCGCTGGCGGCGCGTCTCCGCGTCCGCGGGTTCGGCCCGTCCGGGCGGCCCGAGGGCGGCTTCGGGGATGGCCACGTCACCCACGCGGGCGACCGCGTCCGCAGCGAGCGGACGGCGCGGCGGCAGCGCGCCAGAAAGGGCCAGCGCGAGCCCCCCGAGTGCGATCCCGATTCGAAAGCCACGCGTCATCGACATCGATCGGGATCCCGGCGGCAGGGCGAGCCCGGCGAGAACCGGCCGCTCCGTCCGCACGACGGGACCGTGTTCGCTCCGTTGGCCCGGAAGTGAATCGCGTCTAAGGTGCTCGTAGCTCGATCTCGGGGGGAAGTCGATGAAAGTCGTCGTTCGTGTGCTCGCACTGCTCGTCGTGTTGATCGGCGGGCTCGGTGTCTACGTCCTCGGCGCGCGGCAGCACTGGTACGGGCGGCACGAAGACGCTGGCGCACCGACCTCCGTTCGCGTGCCGGACGCCGTCGTCGAAAGCCGATCGAAGGCCGACGAACGTGCCGCCGCAGCGCTCACGCCGGTGGCTCCCGAGAAACAGATTCTCTTCGGCGATCTTCACGTCCACACGACGTTCTCGACCGACGCATTTCTGTGGAGCCTTCCCCTCGCGAACGGTCAGGGCGCGCATCCCGTGGCGGATGCCTGCGACTACGCGCGGTTCTGCTCCGGGCTCGATTTCTGGTCGATCAACGATCACGCGGAAGCCTCGACACCGCGTCGCTGGCGAGAAACCAAAGAAGCGATCCGCCAGTGCAATGCGATCGCCGGCGACCCGAAGAACCCCGATCTCGTCTCGTTCCTCGGCTGGGAGTGGAGCCAGGTCGGGATGACGCCGGCCGAGCACTACGGACACAAGAACGTCGTGCTGCGAGATCTCGCCGACGACCGCGTGCCGAATCGCGCGATCGGAGCCGCGGGCCCCGCCACCGACGCGCTGCGCGGCCAGTTCGGCGGCATGGCCTGGTACGTGCCTCTGCTCGATTTCGCGAAGCGCCAGCGATACTTCAATTTCATCGAGTTCATGGACGAGGTGCGCGAGGTGTCGCGCTGTCCCGACGACGTGCCGTCGAACGAGCTTCCGCCCGATTGTTACGAGAGCGCGGCGACGCCGAAGGATCTCTTTCGCAAGCTCGACGAGTCGGGACACGCCGCGATCGTGATCCCGCACGGCAACACCTGGGGCTTCTACACGCCCGCCGGCTCGACCTGGGACAAACAGCTCGCGAATGGGAATCAGGATTCGCGCCGCCAGTTCCTGATCGAAATCATGTCCGGCCACGGCAACTCGGAGGAGTACCGCGACTGGCAGGAAGTGACGCTCGACGCGACCGGCAAGGCCGGTTGTCCCACACCGCGCCCCGACTATCTGCCGAGCTGCTGGCGCGCCGGAGAGATCATCGAGCAGCGCTGTCACGAGGCCGGCCTCGGTGCGGACGAATGTCGAACGCGTGCCGAAACCGCCCGGCAGAATTACGTCGAAGGGCTCGTCGCCGGACACTGGTCGGTGCCCGGCGTGCGGCCCGAGGAATGGCTCGACTCGGGGCAGTGCCGGGACTGCTTCATTCCCGCCTTCAACTATCGCGCGGGCAGCTCGACCCAGTACGCGCTCGCGATCTCGAACTTCGACGATGGCTCCGATCCGCAGCGGTTTCGTTTCGGCATTCTCGCCTCGAGCGACAACCACAAGGCGCATCCCGGTACTGGATTCAAGGAGTTTGGGCGAAAGCTCGACATGACCGAAGCCGGCGGCGCGCGCGACCAGACGTGGCGCGAGCGAATCAATCCCTGGATCGAGCAGGAGAAGCCGCTGCCGGAATCGCGTCCGCTCGACCGCAGCCAGGGCCTCTCGCGCGGTTTCGCCACGCTGGAGGCGGAACGGCAGGCATCGTTCTTCATGACCGGTGGACTCGCCGCGGTGCATTCGGAAGGACGGAGTCGCGAAGAAATTTGGAACGCGCTCGCACGAAAAGAGGTCTACGGGACCAGCGGCGACCGGATCCTGCTCTGGTTCCACTTGCTGAACGCGGCTCGTCCGGATGGTTCGATCGGCGCGGTGCCGATGGGCGGCGAAGCACGCATGACGGAGCCGCCGCGGTTCGAAGTGCGCGCGGTGGGCGCCTTCCGCCAGCAGCCGGGATGTCCCGAGTCGACGATCGACGCGATCGGAAGCGATCGGATCGAGAGCCTGTGTCGCGGCGAGTGCTTCCATCCCTCGGATCAGCGCAAGCTGGTGACCCGCATCGAGGTCGTTCGCATCCGGCCGCAGATTCGTCCGGGAGAACCGCTGCGTCCGTTGATCGAAGATCCGTGGAAGACGATCCCCTGCGCACCGAGCCAGAACGGATGCGTCGCACAGTTCGAGGATCTCGATTTCGTCGGTGCGGGCCGAGACACCGTGTACTACGTGCGCGCGATCGAAGAACCGAGCCCGGCCGTCAACGCCGGTAATCTGCGCTGCAAGCTCGACGAATCCGGGCAGTGCATCGAAACACGTCCCTGCTACGGCGATTATCGAACGCCCGCTTCCGACGACTGTCTCGCGACGATCGAAGAGCGCGCCTGGTCGTCACCGATCTTCGTCGACGCGGGGTGATCGGGCGGTCGTTCGGCCCGTTGCGTTCGCGTCGAGTCGGCCGGTGGATCCGAGCACGCAGCGCGTTCCGCCGCGCTCCATCTCGACCACGCAGAGATTGCAGGGCTCGCATCGAGCGCGCGTCGCCGCGCCCGCCTGCAAGCGGCGCGCGAGATCGGGGTCGCTGATCAGCGCGCGACCGAGCGCGAGCAGCGGGAATCCGTCGGCGATCGCCTGCTGCATGGTGTCGAGCCGCGTGATGCCTCCGAGCAGCATCAGCGGCAAACGAACCGCCGCTCGAATGCGGCGGGCGGCCGGAAGAAAGAATGCTTCGCGGAAGGGAAACGGGCGAACCAGCCGGCGGCCGAACACGCGCAGGGCGAGCCGACCGGCGCGCGTCGGTTCGGTCTCGATCAATCCTCGCAGCGGAACCTCTCCGCGCATCAAGAAGAACGGGCTCCGCGTGGTGTGCCCGCCGGTCAGTTGCAGGGCGTCGACCGAATCGTCCGATTCGATCCAGCGAGCGACCTCGACGCCTTCGTCGAGCGTCATGCCGCCCGCGAAGCCGTCTTCCATGTTGAGTTTGGCCCAGACGGCGACTCGACCGCGCGTCTCGGCTCGAACCGTGCGCAACACCCGTCGCGGAAACCGCGCGCGCCCTTCGAGCGATCCGCCCCACGCGTCGCGCCGCCGGTTGTTGAAGGGCGAGAGAAACTGCGAGAGCAGATAGCCGTGGCCGAGATGAAGCTCGATGCCATCGAAACCGGCTTCGATCGCGCGGCGCGCCGCACGGGCAAACTCGGCTTCGAGGCGGTCGAGATCGTGTTCGCTCGCTGCGCGCGAAAAGCGCAGTGCGCGGGGGCTGAACGTGCGTGAGGGCCCGATCGGGCGCGTCCCGATCACTTCGGGTGCGGCGAACCAGCCCGCGTGCCCGAGCTGTATTGCCGCCCGCGCGCCTTCCGCATGGATCGCGTCGGTGAATCGCCGCAAGCCGGGAAACGCGCCGTCGTGCATCCAGAGCTGATCGCGAAACGTGCGTCCGTCGGCCGAGACCGCGCAGTAGGCGAGCGTCGTCATCGCGACCCCGCCGGCGGCGAACCCGCGATGCCAGTCGATCAGCCGCTGCGTCACGCGCCCGCCGCGAGCCATGCCCTCGTGCGTGCCGCACTTGACGATCCGATTGCGCAGCGAGATCGGGCCGAGGCGAAACGGAGAGAAGACGGCAGCCGGATCCGCGTGCGCTAAGACAATGGAGGGTCGGGATTCCATCCCGAACGAGGATCGTCGAGCGCCGTCCGCGAGGCCAGCGTACGGCCCTCCGACGGAGCTTCGACCGCCGTCGTCCGGGTCTCCAGCGGATCGGTCTGCAGGCCCTGCGATGGAGCGTCTGCAAACCGGCCCCACGAAAGGACTCCGCCATGTCCTCCGATTCGCTTCTCTCCGCAAAGACCGCCGTCGTGACGGGCGCTTCGAGCGGCATCGGCCGCGCCATCGCCGAGCGGCTCGGCGCCTCGGGCGCTCACGTGTTTCTCACCGGACGCACCGAAGCAGCGATGCGGGCCTCGGCCGAGCGGATCGAGAAGCTCGGCGGGTGCGCGACGGTTTCGGTGTTCGACGTGCGCGACGTGTCGGCGCTGCGCGGTTTCGTCGACGAGGCGCTGCGTCGAACCGGCCGGCTCGACGTGATGGTGAACAATGCGGGGCTCTCGCATCCCGGCTCGATCATCGACGGAGATCCCGAACAGTGGCGCGTGATGCTGGAGACGAACGTGCTCGCGTTGCTCGTCGGCGCGCAGGCGGCCATTCGCGCGATGCGCTCGTGCGGCGCTCACGGCCACATCGTGAACGTCTCGTCGATCGCCGCGCAGCGGGCCGACTCGGGCGTCTACGGGTCGACCAAGCACGCGGTCAACTGCATCTCTGCGACGCTTCGCCGCGAACTCGAAGAAGACACGATTCGCGTGGTCAACGTGATGCCCGGCGCGATCGCGACCAACTTCGCCCGGCACTTCGATCCGGCGTTCGTCGGCATGTTCGCGAAGGCGGCGGGCGTCGAGATCGACGTGAAGGCCGGCGAGCGCCTGCCCGACGAGGTGTTCGAGCAGCTTTCGCGGACCATGAAGCAAACCCTGTGCGCTCCGGAAGACGTCGCCGAGGCCGTGCTCTTCGCGGTGACGCGTCCGATTCACGTCCAGATCGCCGACATCGTGGTTCGACCGCCGAAGCAGTTGAATCTCTGAAACGTGTCGTGGTCGGCCGTCCGTGAATCCGAGCGGTCGGCGTGACGCGAGCGCCGTTTCGAACGCAGAAGAGTCGTCGCGAGGACGCCGGCGACGGGAGGCTCGAATGAAGATCCGAAGCGTGATGCGAACGTTCGCAGCGGCGATCTCGCTGCTCGTGTGGCCGGCCGTCCTGCCGCCGATCGCCGACGCGGCCTCGCCGCAGGTCACCGTCTACAAGACCCCGACCTGCGGTTGCTGCAAGGCGTGGGTCGAGCACCTGCGGAGCCGGGGATTCGAGGTCGTGACCGAAGACCTGCAGGACCTGTCGCTGATCAAACAACAGCATCGCATTCCGAAGTCGCTTCACACCTGCCACACGGCCGTCGTCGATGGATACGTCGTCGAAGGGCACGTGCCGGCGAGCGACGTCGTGCGGTTGCTGTCCGAGCGCCCGAAGGTGGCGGGCATCGCGGTGCCCGGCATGCCGATCGGGTCTCCCGGCATGGAGGTGCGCGGCCGGGCCGCGGAGGCCTTCGACACCGTCACCTTCACCGCGAGCGGAACGACGGCCGTCTTCGAACGGCATCAGGCAGCGCCTCCGTCTCGCTGATCCCGCACGCGGCGCTCTCGCCGGACGAGGATGCCGGTTCGCTCGAGGGCGAGCTCGCTTCAGAGAGCGCCGGGGTGATCGAAGAAGAAGGAGCAAGCCGTTGGCGCGGCGCTACGAAAAGCCATCCGAGAGCGAGATTCGCGAACGGCTGTCGGCCGATCAGCACGCGGTGACGCAGCGGAACGCGACCGAGCCGCCCTTTCGCAACGCGTTCTGGTCGGAGCAGCGCGCCGGGCTCTACGTCGACGTGGTGTCCGGCGAACCGCTCTTCAGCTCGCTCGACAAGTTCGATTCGGGCTGCGGCTGGCCGAGCTTCGTGCGCCCGGTAGAGCCGGCGCACGTCGTCGAACGGATCGACCGAAGCCACGGCATGACGCGGACCGAAGTGCGATCGAAGCACGCGGATTCGCATCTCGGCCACGTCTTTCCCGACGGGCCCGGCCCCGAAGGACTTCGATACTGCATCAACAGCGCCGCGCTTCGTTTCATCCCCGTCGAAGACCTGGAGCGCGAGGGATATGGCGAATATCGGGAGCGCTTCGAAGGCGCCGGCGTCGCGACGGCGCACGAGGTCGCGCGTTCGACGTTCGCTGCCGAACCGGCGAACGCTCCGGCCGGTCTCGCGGTCGCGACGCTGGCCGGCGGCTGCTTCTGGGGCGTCGAGGAGTTGCTTCGCGCGCATCCCGGCGTCGTCGATACGCAGGTCGGATTCACCGGCGGGACGACGCGCCAGCCGACGTATCGAGACGTCTGTCGTGGTGACACGGGACATGCCGAAGCCGTGCGCGTCGTCTTCGATCCCGCGCGCACCTCCTATGCCGCGATTCTCGAACTCTTCTTCCGCCTGCACGATCCGACGACGCACAATCGACAGGGAAACGACGTCGGTCCCCAGTATCGATCGGCGATCTTCGTCCACGACGAAGAACAGCGCCGGGTCGCCGAAGAGGTGCGTGCCCGCGTCGAAGCTTCGGGCCGGTGGCGACGCCCGCTGGTCACCGAGATCGTTCCGGCGACGCCCTTCACCGACGCCGAGGCCGAGCATCAGGACTACCTGCAGAAGAACCCCGGCGGCTACACCTGTCACTGGATTCGCGACTGATCGAAGCCGCGAGCGAGTTCACGTCGCCGCCGCGGGAGTTCGGGCGCGGCGGTCCATCAGACGCGGAATCGTCATCGGTCCTTCGGGCAGAACCGCGATCGGCGCGTCGTCACCGATCACGCGCAGCTCTTCGCGAACGCGCGCGCCGATGTCTTCGACGGGCAGAAGCCAGGCACGTCGGACGTCGTCGGGATCGAGTTCGCTGTACAGGCCGATGCGAGCGCGCAGGCGAAGCCGCGCGAGAATCTGCGCTTCCCACTGATCGAGGCACGCGAATCCCGGCGCCAGAATCGTTTCGAGCAGCGCCTGCGGCGAGGCGTGCTCGAAGAGCAGCCGGCGAAAGTTGCCGTGCGCGGGGAATCCGTCGTTGCAGCGCGCGGCCTGCAGGATCAAACCTCCGTCGCTCACGATCTGCGCGGCGGCGCTCATGCCCTTCACGGACTGGTAGAGGTTCTGGTCGAGCGGGTGACCGCTGTTGGTGGTGACCACGACCGGGAACGGGTGCTCGCACGCGATCATGGCGACCTCGCGCGAATGCGCGCAGCCCGCATCGTGCGCCGCGATCGGTTCTCCGCAGAAGAAGCGCGTGATCGCGTGCTCCCGGTCGAGCGTCACGTTCACGCAGAAGTCGACCGGACACAGGGCGCCGAAGCGACGAATCCACTCCTGTGTCGGATTGCCGTCGATCACGCCCCATGTCGAGCGCGGGTCGGCGATCACGGTCGCGCCGTGATACCGAACGATCGACGCGAGATCGGCGACTGCGGGAAAGATGCCCTTGAGGCCGCCCGAGAATCCGGCCATGAAGTGCGGCTCGATGAAGCCGAGCACGATGCGCCGATCGGCTTCCGCGTACTCGCGGTTCATCTGCACCGGCATTCCGTCGGGCCAGCGCCCCACCGGCACCAGCGTCTCGGGGTCGTGCGCGTCGTGATTGACGATCCGGTACCGGCGCACGATCTCCGGGCCCAGCATCTCCGTCAGCTCGCGCGCGGTGTTTGCGCGGTGCGTGCCCGTGCCGTTGACGATCACGATGCGGTCGGCGTCGAGATGCGCGAGCTCCGCGAACACCCACGGCAGCAGTCGATCGCGCGGCAGCGGACGCGTGGCGTCGGGAATCACGATCGCGAGCCGTTCGCCGGCGCGAACGCACTCGCGCAGGGGACGTGCATCGCCGATCGGTTCGCGCACGGCGCGACGAAACGAATCCGCTTCGTCGGCGAGCGCGGGTTCGTGGCGCGGACGGAGTACGACGAGGCGGCGAGCCGGCAACGAGACGTCGAGCCCATCGACCCCGTACTGAAGCCGAACGCGCACGTCGGTCTGCACGGGACGGCTCAGGGGGGCGCAGCGCCCGGCGGCGACGCGGGCAGCTCGCGCAGCGCCAGTCCGCGGCGGTCCTTCTCGGAAAGAATCGGCGTCGTGACGGGCCAGGGGATGGCGAGATCGGGATCGTTCCACGCGATCGTGATCTCGTCGCCCGGCGCGTAGTAGTCGGTGCACTTGTACTCGACCTGTGCCCGTTCGCTGGTGACGCAGAAGCCGTGCGCGAATCCCGGCGGCACCCAGAGCTGATGGGCGTTTTCCGCCGAGAGCGTTGCCGTCGTCCAGCGTCCGAAATGCGTGGAGTCGCGTCGGATGTCCACCGCGACGTCGAAGATCTCGCCCTCGATCACGCGAATCAGTTTGCCCTGCGGATGGGCGATCTGAGCGTGAAGACCGCGCAGCACGCCACGCCGCGACGAAGAGTGGTTGTCCTGCACGAAAACGGCGGAAATTCCCGCGTCGGCGAACCGACGCGTTTGATAGACCTCGAGAAAAAAGCCTCGATCGTCCCCGAAGATCTTCGGTTCGACGCGCACCACGCCCGGAAGGTCGGTCGCCACGAACTTCACGCGCGGCCCTCTTCGAGCAACCGGGCGAGGTAGGCGCCGTAGTCGTTGCTCTGCATCGCGCGCGCCTGGCGTTCGAGCGCAGCATCGTCGATCCAGCCCAGTCGCCACGCGATCTCTTCGGGGCATGCGACCTTGAGTCCCTGCCGATCTTCGATCGCAGCGATGAAGTTCGCGGCCTGCAGCAGGGATTCGAAGGTGCCGGTGTCGAGCCACGCGATGCCGCGACCCAGACGCTCGACGTGCAGTTCGTTCCAGGCGAGATACTGCAGGTTGACGTCCGTGATTTCGAGTTCGCCACGCGGAGACGGACGAAGATCGCGTGCGACGTCGAGGACGCGGTTGTCGTAGACGTACAGTCCGGTGACCGCCCAGTTCGAGCGAGGTGCCTTCGGCTTTTCTTCGATTCGCGTCGCCCGGCCCTCGGCGTCGAGCTCGACGACGCCGTAGCGCTCGGGGTCTCGCACGAAGTAGCCGAAGACCGTCGCGCCGCGCGGTCGGGCCGTCGCGGTCTGCAGCATCTCCGGGAATCCGTGCCCGTAAAACACGTTGTCGCCGAGTGCGAGCGTGACGGAATCGCGACCGACGAACGAGCGGCCGAGCACGAACGCCTGCGCCAGCCCTTCGGGACGCTCTTGCACCGACCACGAAATCGAGAGACCGAAGTGGGAGCCGTCTTCGAGCAACCGCTGGAACGCGGCCTGATCGTGCGGAGTCGTGATCACCAGCACGTCGCGGATGCCGGCGAGCATCAGCGTCGTCAGCGGGTAGTAGATCATCGGCTTGTCGTAGATCGGCAGTAGCTGTTTGGAAACGCCGCGCGTTCCGGGATAGAGGCGTGTCCCCGAACCGCCGGCCAGAATGATGCCCTTCACGGTCACTCCTCGTCGTCGCCGGCGCCTGCAGATCGTCGCGGCCGCGCGGCGAGCAGGTGTAGCAACGCATGCGCGGAATGGCCGGGCGGAGCGCCCGGGCGGGTCGGGGCTCGTCCGAGTCGTGGCGCGGCGGGCCGGCGGAACTCCGCGGCCGAGACGATCTCGCGCGACGTCTCAGGGCAGGAACTGCGCGGGCCGGGCGAGCTTTCGCGGCAGATATTCTTCGATCACGTAGTTGAGGCCCCATTTTGCCAGCGCCTGCTGCTCGGCGCGCACGCCCATCTTCAAGAGCTGGTCGATGGCGCGCCGCCATTCCGCATGGGTCTGAAAGAACGGGTCGTTCTTCAGCGCGTCGCGCGCCCGCTTCACGTCGACGTCCTGCAGCGGGTGGGTCGGCAGCTGATACTCGACGATGTCCTGCGGCGTCACGCCGAGGTAGCGCGCCTGCGGCACGCAGAAGAACTGCGAAAGGTGGGCGGCATTGCCGGATCCCACCTTCAGCGTCCGATAGATGTTCGAGATGCCGTAGGGATCGCAGTCGACGAAGGCGTACACCGGCAGCCGGCACTCGTCGCTCAGTTTGCGGATGAAGCGCCGGGTCGCGCGCGTGGGAACGCCGGCCATCGAGACCAGAATGCAGTTGGCCGTCTGCCAGAACTTGTGGCTCTGCAGGCGCTGGAAGACGCCGCCGGTTTCGATCGCGAGAATGAAGCTCGCGTTGGTCTCGAACGAGAGATGCTCGACGGTGCTCGGAATCGAATACGCGCCCGAACCGAAGCGCGTGCAGTCGATTCGCTCGACGACGCCGGTGTCGCGGTCGGGATCGAGCACGATCAACTGGCCCGCGACGGCGCCGCCGTGCTCGTCCGGTACGAAGCGCAACTGCTCGCGCGAGACGCCGCGCAGCGAAAAGAGCGCTTCGATGTCGTCCATCACCGTGTCGGATTCGGTCTGCTCGTCGAAGCGCGCCTCCTCCCAGTTCTTGCTCTGGTAGTACGCGTCTCGCTTGGTCGCGAAGTCGTTGCCTTCGATCAGTTCGCGGGAGAGTCCCATCATGCGCAGGGTTTGCGCGAAGCTCTTCACCGTGTTGACGGTGAGCGTTCGGACCTTCTTCTGCTTGCCGATCTCGAAGTAACCCTTCTTCTCCGAGTAGGTGACGTTGCCGAGCGCGCGCACCGGGAAGGAAAGATCGGGCTTTCGTTCGCGCAGGATCTCCTGGTGGACGCCCTTCGCGGCCTCACGAATCAAGTCGACCGCCAGCCGGTCGAGTGCGGCGTTGCGCGTCGCGACGGTGGTTCCGGCCGCGCGCGCCGGCTTCGCCGCCGTGGCGTTCGTCGACGAATCGCGGGCTTCGGCCGGGCCCGATTTGCGAGACGACTTTCGTGCGGCCATGTCACGCTCTCCGGGCGTTCCGTGCCGGAACGCCGCTCGTCACATCGTGCGGCTTCGTTCCAGAACGGCCTTCAGGTGCGTCACCACCTGATCGCGTTCGCGTTCGTCGAAATCGAGGATCTGCTGCAGCCCGATCGCCACCTGCGGAATGTACCGGTCGATGTAGGCGCGTTTCTTTGCTTCGTCGGCCTCGCGCCGGCGTTTGCTGATGAAATGCATCATGCGACGCCCGCATTCCTGCAACGCGAGTCGCATCTCTTTGATCACGTCGTCGTAGCCGGCGATCGCCTCCTTGCTCTCCGACGTGAAGGGAACCCAGACGCTCGCCATGTGCACCATCAGCAGCATCGGACCGACCGGCAGCGCGCCCTTCGGCTGCTGCAGGTGATACGCCTTCCAGTCCGTACCGGTGACCGCCTTCGTCACCGCACAGGCCCCTTGCTGATACTGAAGGGGGACGCGATTCGCGTAGCGGAAGAGCGTGATGGGTTCGTCGGCCGAGAGATCGCCGCCGTACGCGAGACCGACTTCGATCAGGAACGGATTGCCGCGATAGACGACCGGGCGACGGGTGACGGCCGCGTAGAAATCGGCTTTCACTTCGGCACGAAGCGCCGTCTCGATCAGCGCTTCGCCGATCGGTGCGATGCAGTCGGTCGGTGGCGACATGATCTTCGTGTGCGTGATCGCGGCGTGGACGCGCTCGGCGTCTTCACGCGTGATTTCCGAGGGACGACGGGACGGCGCGACCTTCGCGTGTCGGCAGATTTCTTCGGCCACCCTGGGTCCCACGCGCGAGAAGTCGCCGGTCAGGCAGCCGCGCAGGTTTCTCGCCGTGGTGTCGCGAAGCATCTGCATCAGAACGCCGAGCTCGACGCCGTGCGGATGCGGCTGGATCTCCGCGGTCTGCGGCGGCAGTTCGTCGCTGACGCGCGGAAAGTGGTGTTCGCCTTCTTCACCGTCGGCCGCTTTCGGCGGCGAGAATCGGATTTCCGCGTGCGGGTTGGCGAGCGAAACCTGTCGCAGGTAGGCGAGCACGCCCTGTCGCCCGCCGCGATAGGCCGCTTCGAGTTCGATCTCGACCCGCGTGCCGTGCGCGACGTCCCATTCGATTTCGTCGTCGCGGATCACCTTCGGCTCGTTTCGTTGCGTGTCGATCACGAGTTCGAGGTGATGCGCCTTTTTCTTCGCGTCCGTGCGTGTGGTGATGACGACGGGCTTGCCCGTGGTCAGCAGCCCGTACATGCCGGCGGCACTGATGCCGATGCCCTGCTGGCCGCGACTCTGGCGCAACCGATGAAACTTCGAGCCGTAGAGCAGCCGGCCGAAGACTTTCGGTGCCTGTGCGCGCACGATGCCGGGACCGTTGTCCTGTGCAGCGATGCGAAAGCGCGTTTCGGCGAGCTGCGTGATCTCGATCCGCAGCGAGGGGAGGATGCCGGCTTCTTCGCAGGCATCGAGTGCGTTGTCGACGGCTTCCTTGACCGTCGTCAGCAGTGCCTTCGCGGGATTGTCGAAGCCGAGCAGATGGCGGTTCCTGGCAAAGAACTCGGAAACCGAGATCTCGCGCTGTTTCCGCGCCATCTCGGCCGCGCTGGCTCGCGGTGCCGGCGACGGCGACGCAGCGGTTTTCTTCTCGCGGCCGCTGCGCGGTGTCGCGGCGGTTGCGTCGCGCTCTTCCGAGCGCGCGCTGAATGAAAACGATCGTTGATCGGACACGATCGACCCCCCGGCGAACGTCCGGGCCCAGAGTGCGGGGATCCCGCGGCGGGGTCAAGGATCGCCTGACACGGTTGCCGGAAACCACGTGACGCAGCGCCGTCGACGGCCACGCGGAGCGGAAGTCACGCGCAGCCGCGGCCGGAAGGCCGCGGCGAGCCATGCAGCGCAGCGCGGCCTCTGGCGGCGCCTGCTGCGCACACGTGGATCAGACTTCAGGCAACCCTGAAGGCTCGATCGGAGGCGACGGTGTGGCGGGCGCCCGGGCGAGCGGCCGGACGTCGCGAGATCAGGCGCCTTCGAGTCGGGCGCCGCGGAAGTTTCCGCAGAGTCGAACGCTGCC
>CAZDHU010000088.1:0-21396 GCA_964505355.1 uncultured Myxococcaceae bacterium
GTGTCGAGCAGCGGAATCAGCGTCTCCGCACCTTCGAGCGAGAAACGTTTCTGTCCCAGGAACTTGGTATGAAGAAACCGCTCGAAGAGTTCGGCCGCCGACACCTTCTGCAAAATTCGCAGCCGCGCGCCCGGCGAGAGCGGCGATTCGTTGCCGCTTTCTTCGAGTCGCTGCTGCAACCACGCCTTGCGGCCGGGATCCTGAATGTGCGTGAACTCGACGCCGATGTTGCGGCAGTAGGTCGCGCGCAGTCGGTCGAGGATTTGCCGCAGCGTCTGCACGGCACCGCCGGGCAGGTCGCCGGCCAGAAACTGACGATCGAGATCGTCGTTGCCGAATCCGTAGTGCGCGGGATCGAGTTCCGGGAAGTACGAGGGCGAAGCGCCGAGCGGGTCGGTGGTCGCGACGCGATGGCCGCGCGCGCGATAGGAATGGATCAGACGCAGGCTGCGCGCGTGCTTCTCGGCATCCTCCAGCGTCATGCCCGATGCGTCGGCCTGCGCTGCGCGGCCGCGCGCGCCGGCGGCGGGCTCGAAGATGTCGCTCCAGCTCGGATCGACCGAGGTCGGGTCGGCGTCGTAGCGATGCCGGATCTCCTCGACCAGCGCCGAGTTGACCCCGAAGCCGCCCAGCATCTCGGCCAGTCGCGCTTCGTCGTCGCTCCATGCCGCTCCGGCCGGTGACGGGTTCCGTTCCGCTGGTCGCGCTTCCCGATCCATCCTCTGATCTGCCTCCCGATCCAGATTGCCCGCGATTGCCGCGTGTTCGGCGGGACGGGTCGAGGGGTGAAGCGCGCAAACAGCGGGCTCGCCGCACGCGTCTCGAGGCTCGATGCCGTCCCGTGGGGTGCTGTGCCGCCAGCATAATTGACACCGTGCGTTTGCGCCGCGGGGGACGCGCTCGATCAGGGCGTGAAGGGACTGCAGGCGCGACCGATGCTGGCCGCCGGCGGCAAGAGCAGCGCCCGCTGCACGATGATCGCGTCGGCCACCGTGCATCCCATCGAGCCTCCGACATCGCAGCGCGCGGGGTGTGGCAATGTGGCGGTCGGTGGCGAGAGCAGCGCGCGCCGCACGAGCAGGACGTCGACCGTGCTGACGCGTCCATCCCCCGAGACATCACCACACTGGCAGGCGTCACCAATGCCGTCGGGCGGCGAGCCGGCGCCGATGCCGCCGCGATCGGTCTGATCGGGGTTCGCAGCGGCCGGGCAGTTGTCACAGTCATCGCCGATTCCATCCGCGTCGGCATCGAGCTGACCGGGATCCGCCGCGAGCGGGCAGTCGTCGCGGGCGTCGCGAATCCCGTCGCCGTCGGCATCGGCGAGTGCCGGAGCATCCGCCAGAACGGCAAACCCCGCCTCGGCTCCACTCGACACCGGCGCCGCTACCGGCCCGAGCGCGTGCAGCCGGCCGCCCGCGAGTGCACGCAGCGCGCCGGTCGTTTGCATCACCGCGTACTGCGCGCCGATCTCCCACCACCAGCGCACGGGAGACGCCCCCGCCGGATCATCGTCGAGCGCGCGCGCGACCGCGGCGAGCCAGGCCGCGACGAGCCGACAGTGTCGTGGCTCGACGAACGAACAGGCTCCCGCACGCAGCGGATCCGCCGGATCGAACTCGTCATTCGCGGCGGTCAGCCCGGCACGCGGTGCAGAGAGAACGACCAGCACCTGCATCCAGTTCCACGACAGAGCAGCCAGCTCGCTGCGAAAGGGCCGGCCGCTGAAGGGATGCTCCATCCCCGTCGTACTTCCGTCTCGCGCCGGATCGAAGTCCGCGTCACCGGCAAGGCGTGCTCCCGGCAAACGCCGCAACGTGCCGAAGACGGTGCGGCCCGCGGCAACGCGCGTGTCGTCGATCGTTCCGGGTTGAACACCGCTGTCGGTTCGCGTCCCCGGCGCGATCGGTTCGCCGCCACCCGGAAACGATTGCAGCAGCGCGCTCGCCTCGGCGCTCGCCGGCACGCCCGACGCCGTCGTCGCCGCCCGCACCTGCATCCCGTCGCGCTGACACTCCGTGGTGTAGAAGGGCCCGCAGCCGAGCAGCGCGCGCTGTTCGGCACTCAGCAGACCGTCGAGGGTCGGCGCACCGCCATCGCCCGGATCCGCGTGAAGCGGCACCAGCAGAGGGCGCCCCACCGCACCGAACCAGAGCACCTGCGCAGCCGGGGTTCCGAGCAACCCGCCGAGCGCGATCAGCACCGATGGCGCGACGCCCGGTGTGCCCGCGAGCACGGTGCCGATCGCCTCGGCGAAGGTCGCGCCGAGCACCGGCGCCGTGCTCGACGGGAGTTCGAGCGCGCATCGTGCAGGGTCGAACGCGAGCCCCGCCGGCACGAGCGCGCACGCGCGCGCGTACACGTCCTCATCGCCGCCGAGCGCGCCACCCCCGCGCAGACACGCGGGCTCAGCGCCCGACGCGCAGCTTCCGGCGGGCGCGAGCGCATCGAGCGGGCGCCCGCTCGCAGGATCGACCGCGCGCATCGCGTTGCCCGCGATCGCCTGCGCGACGAGATCCCCCTGCGGGCTCGCGAGCTGCACGCGATCCGGAGCGGTGCGCAGGTCCGTCCCGGGTTGCCCCGCGATCGACGCGGTTTCGCCGGTCGCAGATCCAGCCGGCGTCACCAGCCCGATGCGCGGTTCGGCGATCTCGTGCAGCGCGCCGGCCGCCGCGATCAATCCGATGCCGGGCACGCGCGTGAGACCCGACGCGCTCGCCAGCGCGAGCCGCTGCGTCGGGAGCTCGCTCTCCGCGAAGACACCGGGGAATGTGAGCGGCGAAAATCCGAAGAGACGCACCGCTGGCGCGGGCGAGAGCCAGCTTCCGGCGGCGGAGTAGACGACGTTGTCGAAGCTGTACGAAGCCGTCGCCGAGGCCGAGCCGACGTCGACCGCGACGCGCAAGAAGAGCTTTGAAACGAAACGCGCGGGATCGAGCGGCTCGCAGCCGAGCGGAACTCCCTCGGGCGTCGAGAGCACGAGCACGGGAACGTCGGTGCGCTGGCAGGCGACCGGCAGCCGCGCGAGCAGTTCCAGATCCCCTGCGAGCGAGCGCACCGCGAGCACGAGGCCTTCGAGCACGTCGCCCTCGCCGTTGCGAACACTCTGCGTGATGCCGTACGCCGTGCGGCGACCGGCCGGCACCGTCGCAAGAAACTCGGCGATCACGGTTTCGCTGCCGGTGCGCAGATCGATCGGCCGCCGCAGCGTGAGCTCGTCGCGCACGAGGCCGGCCTTCGCGATCACCGCAGCGCCGTCATCGGGCACGAGCCGCAAGACACTGCCCGGCCCCTCGGTCACCACGGTCTCGCCGACGTCGACGAACTCGCGGGTGGGCGGCGCGTCGCGCTGCCCGTCCCCAAACTCGTCCTGAAAGAGACGTGCTCCGCCCGCCACCTCGAACGAATCGAGCGTGACGTCGAAACCGGCAGCGCGTGCCGCCGTGACGTCGATCGCGAGCGGATGCAGCCAGCACGAGAGGACGGCAGCGATCGCCTGCCAGCGCGCGCCGGGCCTCTTCGTGCGCCCGATCGTTCGCCCCGGACGCACCGCGCCACGACGACGAGGAACGATTCCTCGGATGCGGGACCGGATGCCGTGTCGCGCGGTCTCGATCATGGGTCGCGTTCGAGGCTAACCCGAATCGATCTCGAAGCAGCCGAGATTCGGCGCGCGAGGATCGATCGCCCGCGCGGCCAGAGCCCGAGAAGAGATCGCCGGCCGAGCCCGCTACAGCGCCGGCGGTCCCGATGCAAGGCGCGACGGCGAGTCTTCGCGAAGCGACGGCGAGAAGGAACAACGCCGCAGCGGGTCTACCACCGCAAGCCCGGTGTCCGAGACGATTCGTTCCCAGGCTCTCGGGTCGGGCAGATCACGCCCGCTGCATGCGCAGCGGGCGTCGGGCGAACGGACAAACGGGCAGCGGCCTGATCGCCGGGTCGACGTCCAACCTCGAGACCGGGCTCGTTTCGCTGGGCTCGTCAGTCGGCGCCGGACCGGAACAGCCCGCACCCGATCGCCGCCTCGAAGGCGCGCTCGGAGATTTCGGGGCTCATAGCGGTTCGGTGCCTTCGGAGAGCACTTTCAGGCAGGCATCGTAGGCATAGATGCGGCCGCGTCTTCGCCCGGTGGTCTCGCGCACGATCCCGAGCCGTTCGAGCGCCGCGATGGCACGTGTCACCGTCGGCACGGGAAGGCCGGTTGCCTGGTTCAGCCTCGCAATGGTCCACAGAGGCCGCTCGCGAAATCTGGTGTGGAGCGCAGCGGCAGAGCCCGCGGCTCGTCCGGTCTCGCGAATGCGTTCGACATCGCGCGCGAAGAGGCCGGAGAGACGCTGCGAAGTTGCCACCGCCCCCTCCGCTGTTTCGCGAACGCCCTCGGCGAAGAATCGCAGCCATTCGTCCCACCCGCCGCGTTCGCGTACACCGCTGAGGCGCGCGTAGTACTCCTGCCGGCGCTGTTTGAAGTAGAGACTCAGGTAGAGGAGTGGTTCGCGCAGAACACCGTCGTTCACCAGTACGAGTGCGATCAACAGGCGCCCGACGCGGCCGTTGCCGTCGAGAAACGGGTGAATGGTTTCGAACTGGACATGCGCAAACCCCGCCTTGAGAAGCGGCGGCAGGTCCACGGGCTGGCCGTGAAGAAATCCCTCGAGGCCCGCCATCAGCGGCTCGACGCGGTCGGGCGGTGGCGGCACGAACACCGCATTGCCCGGCCGGCTCCCGCCGATCCAGTTCTGCGAGCGCCGGAACTCTCCCGGCTGTTTCGCCGCGCCGCGCCCCCTGCGCAGGAGGATGCCGTGCATCTCGCGAAGCAGGCGATTCGAGAGTGGGAAGCCGCCGCGCAGGCGCTCTCGCCCGTGGTCCAGCGCGGCGACGTAGTTGGACACCTCGGTCACATCGTCGACCGGGACGCCCGGCGCCTCGTCGAGTTCGGAGAGCAGCAGATCGGAGAGCGAGGACTGCGTGCCTTCGATCTGGGACGAGAGCACGGCCTCCTTGCGGACGTAGGTGTAGAGGAACACGTCCGGATCGGGAAGGAAGGCGGAGATGCCGTCGAGCCGGCCAAGGGCGAGCAGGGCTGCATCGAGCGTACGGCGGAGCTCGGGTGACGGATCGAGCCGGGGCGGCAGGGGTGCGGGCACGAAGGCGCGCACACGCTCGGCACCGGTGGTCGAGACCGTGACCCAGGAGCCGGCGGGCTCATTCACGCGACGTGAATTAGCGGGGAGCTTATTCACGCGAGCAGGCTATTCCGTTACTTGCGATCCGGCAACCGACTTGCGCACGTCGATCCTGGCCGTCACCGCGGCGGAGATGAGGCCGACAAGCCCAACGGAACGAGTCCAGTCTCGAGGATGGACGTCGACCTGGCCATCAGGCCGCTGCCTGTTTCTCCTTTCGCCCGACTCCCGCTGCATACGCAGCGGGCGTGATCTGCCCGAGCGCTCCACTGCGGCGACCACACCTCCGGACTCTTTCAACAACATCGTCCAACAGGTCGGTGCAGCCCGTTCCTCCGGAAAGGGCGGAGTCCTGTCTTCCCCTGCCCGAACAGGCCGATCGGATTTCGCGCCTCAGCCCGGCCCCGGTGCGAGCACCGCGAGCAGTACGAGATCGGCCTCGCCGTCGTTGCGAATGCCGTGCGGCACACCGGCGGGCGCGATCGCGATCTCACCGGGCGCGAGTGCGTGCTCTTCGCCTTCGAGCAGCAGCCGGCCGCTGCCGGAAACGACGTGATAGAGCTTGTCCATGCCCGCGTGCGCGTGCAGCGCGTGCGACTGGCCGGGCCGAAAGCAGTTGAGGCCGACCAGAAGTCGCGGAGACTCGAAGAGCGTCGTTTTGCCCATCTTCGATTCGTGGAAGGCGGCATGCGCCTCGGGGCGAAACGGTTTGGGATGCGTCATCGAACGTCCTCCTCTGCGCCGCTGCGCGCACGCAGGATTCGGGTGGCGAGGGTCGCGACGTCGTTCGCGCGTTCGCAGTCGGCGTCGCTCCAGTCGTCGAAGGGGTCGAGCAGTACGGCGTGTAGTCCGGCGCGTCGCGCGCCCACGACGTCGATCGCGTGAAGGTCGCCGACGTGCAGCGTGCGCTCGGCACGCGTGCGCGAGAGCGCGAGCGCATGCGCGAAGATCGCGGCGTCGGGCTTTTCGACGCCGACGAGGTGCGAATCGACGACGCCGTCGAAGAGGTCGAGGATTCCCGCCGTGGCGAGTTTTGCAGCGACCGTTCCGTCGGAGTTGCTGACGATGACGAGTCGCAAGCCCGCCGCGCGCAGCTCGGCGAGAGCGCCGGGCAGGGCCTCGGGCACGCGCGACCAGAGGCGATCCTGCGCTTCGGGCGTCCGCATCGACGCCACCACACCCGACACGATCGTGTGTCGCTCGGCCGCCGATCGCTGCTGCAGTTCTGGCGCGAGCCGCAGGAGAACGGTTTGCACGTAGGCGGCCCGCGCTTCGAGGGCCTCGGTCGACGCGCCGCGCGCCAGCCAGTTCGAGAAGACCGGGCGAGCCGCCGCCTCGGCGCGCGCAATCGCGGCCGGCGCGGCCTCGATGCCGTGCGCGGCGAGCAGCGTGGAGGCGAACGCCTCGTCCCAGCAAAGAACGGTGTGTCCCGCGTCGAGGAAGACGGCATCGATCTCGCGGTGCGGAACCGGCGGCACGGGAGGGCGCATGGCGCACCACCGTAGCCGAGCGCGCGGTGCGTCTCGGGTGCGAGGGACCGTGGACGCGAGAGCGTGGGCGCGCGGCCGCAGCCGGACCGCGGACGGGCGATAGCGGGCGCGCGGCCGCGGCCGGACCGCGAGGCTTCGGCGGCTGCTGCGGGGTGGCGTGTCACGCGGTGCTGGTGCGGGGCGATTTCTGCCACCCCTTGCTGATGCCGCCTGCGCCTCGCGGCCCGGCCGCTCTGCGGTGCCGTTTCGGAACCGGGCGCGGAGGAGGTCGGCTCGCGGGCGCGACAGGGGCTTCGTTGTTGCGCTGCGCGTGTGTGCTTGCCGGTGCGTTGCGGTGCCCCGTACGCTGGCGTGGCGCACGCGACGCGGCGCAGGGAGGCTTCGCATGTTCTGGCTGATTTGCGCGGGGATCGGTCTCGTGGCGGGCACGCTCGGCGGGCTGCTGGGCGTGGGCGGCGGGGTGGTGATGGTGCCCGCGTTTCTCAACTTTCTCGGGCTGCCGGCGAAGCAGGCCATCGGCACGTCGATGGGCGTGATCTTTTTCACGGCCATCTCGGCTTCGTGGCGTCACTGGCAGCTCGGCAACCTCGATCCGCGTGTCGTGCTGCCGGTCGCGCTGCTCTCGATGGGCGGGGCCTGGCTCGGCGCCTCGCTCACCACACGCGTTCCCGAGCGCACGCTGCGCATGTTTTTCGCCGGCTTTCTCGTGCTGACGGCGGCGGACATGATGAACAAGGCGTGGAAGATGGAGACGAAGCCGGCGGCGGCGGCGAACGAACCGGGCAGCGGCGCGGAGCGTTGATCGAAGACGCGGGGCCGCTGGCGCGACGCGAGGACTCGATCTCCCGTGCGGGTTCAAAAATGGGCTGCGCGCGCGAAGCGATCGGATTGCTTTCGCGTCGGCCCGAAATTGAAGAACCGGCCGCGAGCGGTTGCCCGCGGCCGGTTCGAATCAAGCGCAGAACCGTGTGGGGCTACGCGGAGCGGCGTCGCACCAGCGCGAGGCCCGCAGCGCCCGCCATCATCAGCAGGGCCGTGCCCGGCTCCGGGATCGCCGTCACGTCGACGATGAGCCCACCCTGCGGCTCGACCGACGAGAAGTCCGAAAGGACGATCTCGCCACCGGCGCGGAGCGCCACGTCGCTGCCATCCGTCGCGTCGTTCGCCACGTTGAACGTGAGCACCGCGACCTGCGTCGGCGAGGTGAGGTCGGACGAGAGCGCGTTGTTGAACGAGAACAACCGCCTGTCGGCAGCAATCGACGTCGAGCCGCTGAGCGCCGCGTTGAGGGTCTGGATTTCGATGCCGACGCCGGCATCGAACGCGAAGTTGTAGCCACCGATCCCGGTGGCGAGCGGGTCGACCGAGATCGTCAACACGACGACGTCGCCCGGGGCCGCAGCGACCGGGGCACCCGTCAGGCTGCCGTCGGCGCCGATCGTGACGCCGGCGTTGATCGTGAGAGCCGATGCGCTCACGGGAAGAGCGAGAGCGATTGCAGCGAGCATCAGACGAAAGCGCATGGGACTACTCCTCTTGTTGAAGTCCACGGTTCAAGGGTGAGTGGCCGGTGAGCACGAATTGTGTCACCCGGCCGCGTGAATTTTTTCTGACCCGTCGCGCGACCGCGGGCCCGCCCCGGGCGCAGCACCGGCCCTCGGTCCCGCGCGGACTGCGCGGGCAACCCACTGAAATCGAGGGAGTTTCTCGGCCCGTCGTGGCCCGGGCGCCGGAGGCCAGCGAACGCCGCCCGCCCGCGGCACCGGCGGCCAGTCGCAGGAAAAATGAGGGGGGCAGCGGGTTCACGCGGCCTCCGCTCACGGGTTCGCCGGCGCGCACTGCTGGAGCAGCGACGCGGTGGGCGGGCTCAGCAGCGAGCGGCGGATGATCACGGCGTCCGCCGTCGCACAGGCCTTCGTCCCGCCGACGTCGCAGAGCTGCGGCTGCGGCAGGATGACGGTCGGGGGCGAGAGGAGCGACCGCGCGATCTGCACGGCGTCGACCGTCGTCACCTTGCCGTCGCCCGAGACGTCGCCGCACTGGCAGGCGTCGCCGATCCCGTCCGGCGTGTTGCTGCTGCCCTTCCCGCCCCGGTCGAGCTGCGAGGGGTTCGCGGCATAGCGGCAGTTGTCGCAGACGTTTCCCCGGCCGTCGGCATCCGCGTCCGCCTGATCGGCGTTGGCAACGGCCGCGCAGTTGTCGCAATCCGCACCGAGGAAGTCGAGGTCGTCGTCAGGGCTGGCGCTGAAGGGGAGCGGGTCGACGCCGTCGAGGCAGCCGTCGTTGTCGTCGTCCGCATCCCCCGCGTCGCAGAAGCCGTCGCTGTCGTGGTCGGAGCCGTCGGTCAGGATGTTCGGCGTCCCGCCCGCGCAGTCGTCGCAACCGTCGAGGTCGAGGTCGGCGCAGTGCGTCGCGTCGAGCGCGGCGGTGTCTTCGGAATCGATGAAGCCATCCGCATCGTCGTCGTCGTCGCAGGCATCGGGGAGCGTGTCCCCGTCCGTGTCGGGCGCGACCGCTCCGCAACTGTGCAGCTGCACCTGATAGCCGCCCGTCCCCGCCGCAGGGTCGACGTCGGCCACCGGCGAGAGCACCACCAGCGCGTAGGTTTGCGTGCGCGGAAGTCGCACGCCCTGAATCTGCGGATCGGTCCCGGGGCCGGAGTCGTCGTCCACCCCGAAGACCTCGAAGCTGACGGGATCGACGATCGCGACGATGGTGTCGAGCCCGGCGGTGCTCGCCGTCCCCGTCGCACCGACGATCTGCCCGGCGGTGGCGGTGAAGGTGAAGAAGTCGAGCTCGCCCTGGGTCGAGAGCGTTCCCGCTCCGGCCGGGCCGTCGATCACGAGGTTCGCCGCCGGCAACACCTCGCTCGCAACCACGCTGTAGGGCGAGGCCTGTCCGTCCGGGTAGTCGTAGACGACGACGAACCACGCATCGTCGGCGCCGATCTCGGGCGCACCGATCGTGACCTGCTCGGCGCTCGTGCCGGGCGATTCGGAGACGAATCCGGCGAACGAGTTGTTGACGGGCGCCACCAGCAGGTCGGCGTCGCCGGGTGCCGCTCCGTTCAGCGTGACGGTGAGGCTCTGCGAACCGGGGAACTCGAAGTAGACCCAGACGTCGAGGTTCGGCTCGGTCGCACTCGGCGGCGTGTCGGCGAGCACGCCGGTCCGCGCGATGCCCGAATCGAGAAAGCCGCGAAAGTCGGGCGGGGGGCTGACGGACGCGAAGCCGCGCGCCGCAAAGATCGACTGGAGGGTGGCCGCGCGGGCCCCTCCGGTCAGCGTCTGGTCCGCGGCGAGAAACGCATCGCGATACTCGTACTCGAACGGATTCGGCGGCAGGTTGGCCAGCGCGGCGAAGAGCAGCGTGGTGAACGCGTCGGCGCCGAAGGCCTGAATCATGTCCCAGTTCGCCCCGCCGTAGACGAGGCCGATCTCGTGGGGATCGAGCACGCCGGGCGCGGTCGGGAAGCTGCTGCTGTTCGCGATCGTGCGCAGGAAGGGCTGGCCAGGGATCGTCGACTCTCCCACGTTCGGGTCGCCGCTCTGCAGCGCCGACGCCGTATCCGCAACGCCTTCCGTCATCGCCAGCACGGGATCGCGCGCGCTCAGCACGAGCGGCGAGACCAGCAGCTCGAAGAGGTGATGGCCCATCTCGTGCGCCGCGACGTCGCTATCGGTGCCGAGGTTCGCGGTCACGCTGCCGTCGCCGTTTCCGAAGCCGAAGCTCGGCGGCACGATCGGCGGCAGGCCAAGGCCTACCGGCGGAATGCCGGGGTCGTAGTACGCGTTGTTGAGCTCGCCGCTGGCCGCGACGGCGTCGGGCAGATTGGTGTAGGCGAGGATCGAACCCGAAAACGCCGGAAAGCCGCGCGAGACCGCGTAGCGCGCGACATCGGTGAGATTGCGATAGACGCTGGTCTGCACGAACCGCGGGTCGGACTCCGGAAACGCGAAAACATCGTCGATTCGCAGCGCGCTCGGCGCGCGCGCATCGAGAACGCGCGTGTAGGCGCCCGAGAGATAACCCGAGCCATCGAGGTCGAAGAGCGAGACGCTGCCCGGCGTCGGCGTCGAGACCTTGTTGCGGGCATAGACGCTGCCCGTCCCCGTCACGCTCGCCGTACGGTCGGCCAGCGCGAGCGTCGCGCCGTCGGTCGCAGCGAGCGTCGCCTGCCAGGTGGCAAGCGGCTCCGCGCCGGCCAGCGTCACGCGCCACGCCGGCACGGTCGAGTGCTCGCCCGCGAAGAAGCCCTGTTCGACGCGCGGCGCCGCCCGCAGCGCCGAGACGCCGGTGAGTTCGCGCGCCCGCGCGATCGCCGCGTCCGCCGCGAGCGTGCTCTGCGTCCAGTCGCCCTCGAGCGGAGGAATCGAGAGCGTTCCCGATCGACCCGCGGGCTGGCCATCCACCTCGTGCAGTTTGAGCACGCGGTTCAGCACCGGGAGCCCCTGCTTTTTCACCTGCGCGCGCGTGTGATCGACGCCGGCGACGCGCAGCGGCGCATCCGCGCGTTCGAGCAGCCGGGCCCGTTCGAGGATCGCGAGCCGGGTGGCAGAGATCGGGTCGGGTGCGCGACGCGCAGCGGGCTGCCCGGCAGGCTGCGCGTTCGAAGCGGCGGTGCGGGACGCGACCACGGCCGGGGCGCCTCCGCGCGACGGGGCTCGGGCCGCGATCTGCTCGCGGGCCCACGCGCGCACGGCATCCATCTGACCGGACGAAAGCAGCGTCTCGGCGCGAACGGCCTCGGCGCGACGGGGGGCGGGGGCACTGGCGACGGGCGCCGGCGCTCCTGCTCGCGCGAAGTTGCCGGCTGCGTGCGGCCCATCCTCCTCGCCCGATCGCCAGAGAGCGGCCCCCGCGGCGAGCAGCAGCAACGCCGCCGCGCCGGCGAGCGTTCGCCGTCCCGCGAACCGATTCGTGCGCCGCCCCGGATTCCGCCTGCTGTCCCGCATCCCGGCTCCTCCCTGATGTCCCGCTCGGGCCCTCTCGGGTCGGCGGGCCCGCGCGCGGCGGCGTGGCGCCGCGGTCCTGATTCCGGCTCGAACTCTGCGCTCTCGACGACTGGCGCCGCGATGAGGATCCCCACCGGGCGACTCGCCCCCAAAGGGGATGTAGCCCGGCAGAGCGATTCGTCGCGAAAGTTCGGGCAGAACCCCGAGCCGGGCCGACCGGCGCGCCGGCTCGGATAGGATGGGAGCATGGGAGACGCGAGATGATGTCGCCGCCGGAGCCCGGCTCGTGGCCGCGGAGCGACGGATCCGCGCCGCCCGACCGGCCGCGGGACGACGCAGCGACCGCGTCGGCTTCCTCCAAACACAGGCGGGCATCGGAACCGCGCGCAGCGTCCGGGGCACAGGCATTGTCCGGGTCACGAGCGCTGTCCGGAGCACGCGCACTGCTCCGGCTCGCGCGGCCGCGGCAGTGGACGAAGAACGCACTGCTCTTTGCCGCCCTGCTCTTCGCGCGCCGACTCGGCGACCCGGCCGCAGTCGCGAGTGCCGCGCTCGGCTTCGTCGCCTTCTGCCTGCTCTCGGCCGGGACCTACGCGATCAACGATCTGCTCGATGCCGAACGCGACCGGCTTCACCCGCGCAAGCGGAACCGCCCGATCGCGTCGGGGGCGCTTTCTCCGCGGATCGCGCTCGTCGCCGGCCTCACCTTCGCTCTCGCCGGGCTTGCTCTCTGCGCGGTCGTGACCCCGGGGCTGCTCGGCGCCGGCCTCGGTTATCTCGCGCTGACGCAGTTCTACTCGCTGCTCGGCAAGAACGTTCCAATCCTCGACATCCTGCTGATCGCGGCGGGCTTCGTGGTGCGCGCGGTCGCCGGCGCTCTCGCGATCGGCGTGCCGAGCTCGGGCTGGTTTCTCGCCTGCACGCTCTTCGGGGCGCTCTTTCTCGCGCTTTGCAAGCGAAGCGCCGAGCGCAGGTCGCTCGAAGACGGCGCGGCCGATCATCGTCCCGTGCTGCGCGCCTACACCGCACCGCTCTTGCAGAGCCTGATCTCGGCGTCGCTCGCGGCCACCATGATCAGCTATGCGCTCTACGTCTTCGACGTGCGCGCGCGCTCCGGGCGCAGCTTTCATCCCGTCGAGCTGACGCTTCCGTGTGTCGTCTACGGGCTCTTCCGCTACGTCTGGCTGGTCGAGACGCGCGGCCTCGGCGGCAGCCCGGAAGAAGTGCTCTGGCGGGATCGCGGTATCCAGCTCGCCGGGCTTCTCTTCGTGGCGATCGCCGTCGCCGCCCTTCACCTCGGCTGACGAAGGGCGGAGACGCGCGTGACACCGGAGATCGACGACGAGGCGCAGATCGAGCGGCGCGACACCGCGCCGGCGCGCGAGGCCTTCGTCACCGGCGGTTCGGGGTTCGCCGGCGGTCATCTCTGTCACGCACTGCGCGCGCAGGGATGGGGCGTGCGCGCGCTCGTGCGTCCGACGAGTGATCGCGACGCGGTGGCGCGACTCGAACGGATCGGCTGTCGCATCGTGCGCGGAGACCTGCGTGACCCCGCCGGCTGGCGCGATGCACTGCGCGGAAGCGACGTCGTCTTTCACCTCGCGGCGGCGTTTCGCGAGGCGCGGCTCTCCGACGCCGAATACCGCGCGGTCAACGTCGGCGGCACGGTCGCGCTGGTCGAAGCCGCAGCCGACGCGCGCGTCTCGCGCTTCGTTCACTGCAGCACCGTCGGCGTGCACGGTGACACCGGTCGCACGCCCGCGAACGAGCAAACCCCCTTCGCCCCGCCCGACAGTTATTGCGAAAGCAAGCTCGAAGGCGAACTCGCGGCACGCGAACGATTCGTGGCTCGCGATTTGCCGGGCGTCGTCTTTCGGCCGGTCGGCCTTCACGGCCCGGGCGACACGCGATTTCTGAAACTCTTCCGGGGCCTCGCCCGCGGTCGATTCGTGCGAATCGGCGACGGCGACGTGCTCTACCACATGACCTACATCGACGATCTCTGCGACGGCATCCTGCGCTGCGCGACGAAACCCGAGGCCGTCGGCGAAGCCTTCATTCTCGGCGGCGATCGGGCGACGACGCTGAATGAACTCTTCGCCGCGATCGCGCGCGCGGTCGGCGGACGCGTACCGCGCTGGCACGTGCCGCTGGCACCGGTGCTGGCCGCCGGATGGGCGATCGAGACGCTTTGTCGCCCGCTGCGCATCGAGCCTCCGCTGCACCGGCGTCGCGTCGAGTTCTTTTCGAAGCACCGCAGCTTCGAGATCACGAAGGCGCGACGCCTGCTCGGCTTCGCGCCGCAGGTCGGCCTGCACGAGGGCATCGAACGCACGGCACGCGCGTATCGCGAGGCGGGCTGGCTGTAGCGAGCGCGGCGTTCGTCACCCCGGCGCGCGGCGGGCCGGCCCGTGCGCTCGCGCTCAGCCCTGTCGAGCGGCCCCCCGTGGCGCACGCGCGGCTTCGACGAGCGCGAGCAGCGTTCGATAGGCGGCGCGGCGCGGGGCGTCGGCATAGCGTGCCTCGACCAGTGCGGCGGCGGCAGCGCAGGTGCGCGCGGCGCGTTCGCGATCGTGCAGCGCGCTCACGATGCCGCGGGCGAGATCCGCCGGCGTCGGCTCGACGAGGATCGCGCTTTGGCGATCGACGATCTGCGTGTGAATCGGCCGATCGACCGCGACCACCGGACGCCCGGAAGCGAGATACGAGAACAGCTTGCCGGGGGGATTGATGCCCTGTTCGCGCGGCGAGACCAGCGCATCGGCGGCTGCCAGCAAACCGGGCACCTCGGCCTGCGGCCGCAGCGGCAGCAGGCGCACGCGCGCACCGACACCGAGGTGTGTCACGAGCGGCGAGAGCGCCGCGATCTCGTCCGGCCTCCCGCCGACCAGCACGAATCGCGCTTCCGGCGCTTCACGCAGCACGGCGGGCACCGCCTCGATCAGCAAATCGAGCCGCTGCAGCGGGACGAACGATCCCGCGTAGAGCACCAGACGCTCGCCGTCCGCGATGCCGAGCTCGCGACGCACGCGTTCGCGCGCCGCCGGATCGGGCGGATCGACCTCGAAGCGATTGAGGATCTCCACCACCTTCGCCGCCGGCCACGCCGCGCGTGCCGCCTCCGTCACCGCGGGCGCGATCGACACCGCGACCGCGGATCGCCGCAGCGTGAAGCGTTCGACGGCGCGAAACCACGAGACCACGCGCTCGCTCGAACTGAAGCCCCAGTCGCGGATCTGCAGCGGCAGGCTCGAATGCATGTCGTAGATCACGGGCACGCGGAACGTGCGCGTGAGCAACGCCGCCAGAAAGCCCCCCTCTTCGTGTCCGTCGATGCAGTCGTAGCGACCGCGCAGCAACCGCCCGACGAGACTCACCAGCAGCAGCCAATCGAAATGAATCTTTCGCAGCGACGGGCCCTGTGCGATCGAGCGGGCGAAGTGCGGACCGCGCGCGCGATGCACGACGAGCGTCGGATCGGGCGCGGGATCGCCGATGCCGTAGGTCAGCACCTCGACCTCGTGCCCGAGGGCCCGCAGGTCGAGCGCGCGGTGATAGGCGGAAAGAGGAGTCCCGCGAGCGGAGTAGAAGAGCTGCGGCACGAGCACGAGGATCCGCATCAGAGCTCGTCGTAGCGCACGAAGCGCAGGCCGGCGTCGCCAGCCAGCAGCCGCAGCTCGCCGCCGAGCAGCCAGTCGAGCTCGGCGGCTCGCCTCGCCGCGCGGGCGCGTGCGTGATCGCGCAGCGAGTCGTCCGTCGCGAGCGGCGCGGCCCCGGGATGGCAGAACAGCTCGGCCGATCCGGAAATCCCGGCGAGAACGCGCAGCCGCGCCGCCGGCCCGTCCGCGCGCATCAGCTCGCCGATCTCGAGCGTGCGCTGCGGAAAGCGAAGCCCCGCCTTGCCTGCGCGCCGCGCGAGCCCTCGCGCAAGACGGGTTCGAACGAGACGCGAGATCGCTTCGCCCGCCGAGAGGCCGCGCGGCCAGAGCCCCTGCTCCAGCGTGCACCGAACGCGCGGAATCCCGTGCAGAACGGCGAGGCGCACGACCACCGCGGACACACCCGGCAACTGATGAAGATGTTTGTGACCGTCGAGGTGCGAGATCGCGACGCCGGCCTCGCGCACGCGCGAGATCTGGGCGTCGAGTTCGCGGGCCAGATCGACGAAATCGAGCCTCCGCGCGAAAGCACGCAGCGCCTGCGCGCGTTTGCCGCGAAACGCACCGCTCGCATCGACCAGCGAACGCGCGCCCCGCACCCCCGCCAGCGCGACACCCTCGCAGAGATCGAGGTGCACGCCGAAACTCGCGACGCCCGCGCGTTCGCGCGCGAAGCGCAGCGCTTCGCCGGTGCCCGGCCGATTGGCGAGGATCGTCGTGCTGGTCACGACGCCCGCGTCGATGCCTTCGACGATGCCGCGCGTCGTCGTCGGGCTCTCGCCGAAATCGTCGGCGTTGATGACGAGCAATCCGCTCACCAGCCTCGTTCTCCTGCGAACCGCCGGGCGAGTTTTCGCCGCAGCACCTCGGCCTGCGAGATGCGTCCGTCACCGGGCAGCCGTTCGAGCCAGTCGTGCTTGAGGCGGCCGAGGCGCAGCGGATCCGCTCCGCGCCGGTTGCTCGACGCGGCCGGCAGCGTGCCCCACGACACCGACTCGTGTCCGGTCGAGGCCGCGAGTCGTCCGCTGGTCGCGTCGCCATCGCCGCGCGGCAGACAGAGATGTCGCACCCGCTTTCCGGGCAGGGCGCCCTCCAGCGCGTGCACCGCACGCAGCAGTTCGTCCGTTCGATCGCCGCGCGGATCGCGCGACGTCACCGCTCGCGCACAGCGCACGCGCTCTTCGGCGAGCAGCCGGCGCCAGCGGCCACGCGCGTCGAAGAAGTCGGCGCCGCCTTCCCGCCGCACGCGGTCGCACACCCGCGCGATCTCTTCGTCGGGCACGCGCAGCTCGCGCTCGGCAATCAGCAGCGACGAGCTCGCGAGCAGCGGCGTTCCGAGCGCCTGCTCGATCCGCGCGCGCGACCAGCCTTCGGTCGCGTCCGCCGCGAGCGGAATCTCGTATCGCATGCCGTCGGCGTGCGCGGGCGCGAGAAACTCGACGACGTTCGCGGAGACGCCGATTCGGCGATGCAAAAACGTGTGCGACTCGATCGCGACGCGCCCCGACGCGTGCATTCGCTCGACCTCCGACCAGCGCAGGCTCGTCGCCGCATCCACGCGCTCGTTTGCCACGACTTCGTCGCGAGAGGCACGGCCCGCGTCGAGATCGTCGAGCGTCGCCCGCGGCGGGCCGTCTTCGAGCAGGCCGGGAACGACGAACGCCGTCACGCAGGCGTCGTGTCGCTCGAGAAGCGGTAGTCCCGTGCTGAAGAGCGAGCGACGGCCGTCGTCGATCGTCAGCACGACTGCGCGATCGGGCAGCGCCCCCTCGCCGCGCATCCAGCGCACGGCCTCGTCGAGCGACACGCATCGATACCCGTTCGCGGCGAGAAACCGCAGTTGCGCATCGAAGCGCTCGGGCAGCAGCGTGTGAAAACAGAAGATCGGCAGATAGCCCGCGTCCTGCCCGGGCGGCCCGCCGCGGACGAAGGCGGGCGCCGCCCGCGAGTGCATCCAGCGCAACTCCGGCCAGAGTTCGCCGAGCACGCTCATCGCGACGTCGTCCGCGAGTCATCGTCGCGCGCCGGCGAGCGGCGGCTCGCGAGACGCCACCACGCATCGGTGATCGTCGAGAGCCACGCCACCAGCGCACGCAGGACGCGAGAGTGCCGAACCACGCGCGGCAGCGCGGGCGGCCCGCCTTCCATCAACGCCGCATCGTCCCGCACGCGACACGCCTGCAGCAGCCGGCGTCGCTCGCGCAGCTCGCCACGTTCCGCGAACACATCGCGCACCGCGCGGCCCCAGGCCGGAACGAACCCGCCCGCCACCGCACTCGCGAACAACGCGACTTCGAAGGCGAGCAGCAGCGGGGCGAACACGAGCAGCGTGCGCGATTCGAAGGCCTCGGCCATCACGCGCCAGCGATTGTGAAGCTGCGCGTACGCGCGCCGCGTGCCGTGCGGTCGCTCGAGATGCGCACAGGTCGCGGCGGGCACGTGAAGCACGGCGCGGCCCTGCATCCGGGCGCGCAGATGAAACTCGCCGTCGTCGCCCCAGCCGATCGCGAGCGCCGGATCGAAACCGCCGAGACCGAGCGCCGCCTCGCGATCGAGCAGCATGATGCCGCCGCCGAAGGTGGGAACGGGATCACCGGCCGGCCGACACGTCACGGTGTCGCCACGACCCTCGACGATCGAAAGGCCGAGGACGTGCAGCCGGCCGCCATCGGCGTAGATGCGCTCGGGATCTTCGCGATCGACGAGCCGCGGCGTACAGGCGACCGCGCGCTGCGCGTCCATCACCGCGCCGAGCGTTTCGACGCACCCCGGTCGCACGAGAATGTCGTGATCGAGCAGCAGCACCCGCGACGCCCGGGCTTCCGTGAGCCCGCGATTTCGCACCAGGTTCAGCCGGCCGCCGGAGTTCTGCCCGAGCGTCACCACGCGAACGCCCGGGAAGCGGCGGCGGACGAGTTCGGGGCCGCCGTCGGTCGAGCCGTCGTCGATCACGAGGATTTCGAACGGACCCGGGACGTGCCGCAAGACCGCCTCGATCGTCGCGGGCAGCACGTCACGTCCCTGGTAGTTCGAGATCACGACCGAAAGCGCGGGCGGCATCACGGGGCCAGCATGACACAACGCCGCTCGATCACCGCGGCGCGCGGCGTGCTTCCCACGCCGACTGCAGCAGCGCGAATGCGCCGCAGAAGAGCGCGAACGCGTCGACCACCGCCGCCTGCAGCAGCGAAATCGCCGCCGCCTCCGCAGCCCCGACGCCGACGGCGCCAAAGAGCGCGACCGAGGCGACCTGATCGCCACCGAGGCCGGCGACCGAAACGGGCAGCAGTCGCGCGAGCGTGAAGAGCGGCACCACCAGCAGCGCGGCGAACGGAGGCAGCTCGATCGCGAGTGCCCGCGCGACGGCGATCAGCGTCGCGACCGAGAGCAACTGATTGAGCAGCGCGATCCCGAGCAGCATCACGAGCGAGCGAGGATGCGCTCGCAGCGCGTGCAGTTCTTCCGCCACGTCGGCCGAAGCGTGGGCAACGCGCGCGAACGCCGCTCGACGAGACAGAACCGCCCGCAATCGCGGCAGCGGCGAGGATTCCGAGAGCAGAAGAAGAAAGGCGGCCGCGTACGCCGCGCAAAGAACGGGCACGCCGAGGCGCAGCGCCGAAAACTCCGGCGCCGCATGAAGCGCCAGCGCACCGCCGCTCGAAAGCAGCAGGACCGCGAAGAGGTTGAGCAGGTTGAGCCCCAGCATCGACGAGACGCTCGAGCTTCCCGCGACCCCGCGACGCGAAAGCAACCAGCTACGCGCTGCATCGGTGCCGAGGCTCGAGGGCACGAAGACGCCCCACGCGGTGCCGGCGAGGTGGCTCGCGACGACGGCGCTGCGCGTTGCGACGACGCCGTGAAGGTGCAGCAGCCGGCGCCAGCTTTCGGCTCGCACCAGCGCATCGAGCAACACGATCGCGAGCGGGATCGCGAGCGCGACCGGAGCGAGTTTCCCGAGCGCCGCGCGGATCGCGTTCGTACCCACGAAGCCAAAGAGCGACGCGAGAAGCAGCGCGGCCACGAGCGGCCGGAGCCAGCGGCTCGCGCGAAAACGAGCTTCCTGCGATCGGGCCAGCGAATCGATGCGACACCTCGCACGCGGGGCGATCCGTTCGCCCTTTCTCCGAATCGATCGCGCAGAACATGACGGCTCGAGCGGCCGGAGGCGACCGGCCGGGACAGCGACGCGACCTGCCTGCGCGGGGCCGCGCGCAGAGACGATCGGCCTCGCGCTGCGCGCCCCGAACCGCGATTCGCGATCGTGCTTGATCCCGGCGGATTCGGCGGGCACTCTGCACGAACGGCGGAGTCCGCAAGGCGAGGAGATCGGAATGCAGGGGGCGCAGCCGGCGAAGCGCCGGCTCGTATCGATCGTCGCTCCGCTCTACGACGAAGAAGCGTGCGTCGCGCCGCTCGCCGCCGCGGTGCGCGAGGCGCTCGAATCCGCGTCCTTCGACTACGAACTGATTCTCGTCGACGACGGAAGCCGGGATCGAACGGCCGAGGCCGTATCGCACGCGGCCGCGCTCGATGCGCGCATTCGTCTGCTGCGACTGGCTCGCAATTTCGGCCAGACACAGGCGATGCAGGCGGGATTCGACGCCGCGCGAGGACGAATCGTGGTCGGCATGGACGGCGACCTGCAGAACGATCCGCGCGACATTCCGCGGCTCGTCGCGACGCTCGACGAAGGGTTCGATCTGGTCGCGGGATACCGCGAGCACCGGCAGGACGCATGGCTCACACGCACTCTGCCGTCGAAGATCGCCAACGCGCTGATCCACCGGGTGACGGGCGTCTCGATCCGCGACAGCGGCTGCTCGCTCAAGGCCTATCGGCGCGAGACGCTCGAGCGGATGCATCTCTATGCCGACATGCATCGCTTCTTGCCGGCGATTGCGGCCGCCACCGCCGGTGCGCGCATCTGCGAGCTGCCCGTCCGCCATCATGCCCGCACGTTCGGCACCAGCAAGTACGGGGCGGGGCGAGTGCTTCGCGTGCTGGCCGATCTGCTGACGCTCACCCTGCTCTCTTCGTTTCGCGAGCGCCCGCTTCGTTTGTTCGGCTTCGGCGCGGCGGGCGCGCTCGCGATCGCGCTTCTCTTCGCCGCCGGCGCCGTGCTGACCGCACACCCCGTGAACCCGGGCAGCGCATTCGCGTACGTCCTGCCGACGGCGGCGCTGGTCTGGCTCGCGCTCGCCGGTCATCTGCTGTTGCTCGGCCTGGTTTCCGAAGTGGCGCTGCGACGCGCGCGCGAAGATTCGGCGGGCGTCCTGCCGATCGCGCGCGAGTTCCGTCGATGAACAGCCGCCCCGACGTCAGCGTGATCGTTCCCATCGACGAGATGCCGCCCGATCTGCGCGAACTCGTCGACGAGTTCGCGGCGCCCCTGCGCTCGTCGGGGCTCGCCTTCGAGTTCGTCTTCGTCGCCCATGCGCGACACCACGCGGCGATGCGCCGGCTGAGCGAACACTTCGCGCGCGACGAGCGCATCCGCCTGCTGGAAGTCGGGCAGGCGGTGGGCGAAACGACGCTCGTGCGACTGGCCGCCGAAACCTGCAAGGGGCGCACGCTGGTCACGTTGCCGCTCTACCGGCAGGTGCAGGCCTGCGTGCTGCCGGCGCTGGTCGAGGCCGTGGAGCGCGGTGCCGACGTCGCCGTGGCCCATCGCTCGCCGCGAACGGATTCGTGGATCAACCGGCTGCAGAGCGTTCTGCTGCACCGCCTGATTCGCCCGCTCTCGGAGGGCGAGCTGCACGACGTCGCCTGCGGCGTTCGCGCGCTGCGCCCGGACGTGCTCGGCGAGCTGCCGATCTACGGCGAGTTCGGGCGCTTTCTTCCGCTGCTCGCACTGCGCGCGGGGTTCCGCGTGGTCGAGGTCGCCGCGCCCGTCCATCCGCAGGCGATTCCGGCGCGCGTCCATGGCCCCGGCGTCTACCTGCGACGTCTGATCGACGTGATCGGGCTGCTCTTCCTGCTGCGCTTCACCGAAAAGCCGCTGCGCTTTTTCGGTCTGATCGGGAGCCTCGCGGCACTGCCCGGCGCGGCGATTCTCGCCGTCGTCTTCGTGCAGCGGCTGCAGGGACAGGGCATCGCCGATCGCCCGCTG
>CAZDHU010000089.1:0-2279 GCA_964505355.1 uncultured Myxococcaceae bacterium
GCTGTGAACCGGGGCGCAGCCCGCTGCCTTCACAGATTCGACAGGGCCGCATCTTCGGAATCGAGAGCGTCGATTCGAGACCGCTGACCACGTGCGAGAGCTCGATCTCGAGGTTGTATCGAAGGTCGGCCCCGCGCTGCGCGCGGCCGCGACGCCGGCCTCCGCGCTGACCGCCACCGAAGAGATCCCCGAACAGGTTTTCGAAGAGATCCGTGAAGCCACCGAGATCACCGAAATCGGGCGCTCCGCCGCCGGCCCCCGAAAGGCCGGCGTGTCCAAAGCGATCGTACGCCGCGCGCTTCTCGGGATCCGCGAGCACGGCGTACGCTTCGGATACTTCCTTGAACTTCTCTTCGGCGGTCGGATCGTCGGGATTGCGATCCGGGTGATGTTGCATCGCGAGCTTGCGATAGGACTTCTTGAGGGTGGCCTCGGCGGCGTCTCGCGACACGCCGCGGGTTTCGTATTAGTCACGCTTGCTGGCCAACGATTGCAGCCTCGGAGGGATTCCCGGCCAGGCGGCGTTCCCGCCGTCTCCCCCGCGGACACCCGCGATCGGCGCGCCCGCAGTGGACCGAACACGCCTTCAGCTTCGGGGTTCCCCTCCGAGCGTGGCGTAGAGCTTCTCGGTCATCTTGTACGAGAGCGTGGTGAGCTCGTCAACCGCACGCCCGAGCGGTGTCGCGTCGCTCGAGGCGAGCGCCTCGCGCGTTCGCGAGATCGCGGCGACCAGCGCATCGCGATCTTCCGCCGTGACCTGCTCGGCGAACTCTTCGAGCGTTCGCTCGGTCGAGTAGATCAGGCCATCGGCCTTGTTGCGCAGTTCGACGAAACCGCGCCGGCCGCGGTCGGCGGTCTCGTGCTGCTGCGCTTCGCCGACCAGGCGATCGACCTCCGCCTGCGTGAGCCCGCTCGACGCCGTGACCTGGATCTGTTGCGTGCGCCCGGTGCCGAGATCTTTGGCCGAGACGCTGACCACGCCGTCGGTGTCGATCTCGAACGTGACTTCGATCTGCGGCACGCCGCGCGGTGCGGGCGGAATCCCGAGCAACTCGAATCGCCCGAGGGTCTTGTTGTCCTCCGCCATCTCGCGTTCGCCCTGCAGCACGTGAATCCGCACCACGTTCTGATGATCTTCCGTGGTCGAGAAAACCTGACTGCGCCGGGTCGGGATGGTCGTGTTCTTTTCGATGATTCGCGTGAAAACACCGCCCTGCGTTTCGACGCCGAGCGAAAGCGGCGTCACGTCGAGCAACAACACGTCCTGCACTTCGCCGGTGAGCACGGCGCCCTGAATCGCCGCACCGATCGCGACCACCTCGTCGGGATTCACGCCCTTGTGCGGCCTGCGACCGAAGATCTCGGCCACCTTTTCCTGCACGCGCGGCATTCGCGTCATGCCACCGACCAGAATCACTTCGTCGATCTGTTCGCGACGCAGCCCGGCGTCGGTGAGCGCGGTCTCGCAGGGGGCGACCAGCCGTTCGAAGAGGTCCGCGCAGAGCGCTTCGATTCGCTCGCGGGTGAGCGTCGTTTCGAGATGTTTCGGCCCCGACGCGTCGGCCGCGATGAAGGGCAGATTGACGTCGGTCGACGGCGTGGAAGAGAGTTCGTGTTTCGCGCGCTCGGCCGCTTCCTTGAGTCGCTGCAGCGCCATCCCGTCTTCGCGAAGATCGATGCCCGACTGTTCCTCGAACACGCGCATCAGATGCTCGACGATGCGCTGGTCGAAATCTTCGCCGCCGAGGTAGGTATCGCCGTTGGTCGACTTGACTTCGAAGACGCCCTCGCCGAGTTCGAGCACGGACACGTCGAAGGTGCCGCCGCCGAGGTCGAAGACCGCGATCTTCTTTTGTTTCTCTTCGCCGAGCCCGTAGGCCAGCGCGGCCGCCGTCGGCTCGTTGATGATCCGGAGCACCTCGAGGCCCGCGATCTTGCCGGCGTCTTTGGTCGCCTGTCGCTGTGCATCGTCGAAATAGGCGGGCACGGTGATCACGGCCTGCGTCACCGCTTCGCCGAGATAGTCGGACGCCGTCTCCCGCATCCGCGCCAGCACCATGGCCGAAATCTCGGGCGGCGCGTACGCGCGATCACCGACACGCACGCGGGCATCGCCGTTGTCGGCGGCCTCGATGGCGAACGGCGCCAGCGCGCCGAAGCGTTTCACTTCCTCGGTTTCGTAGCGGCGCCCGATCAGGCGCTTGACCGCGTAGAGAGTTCGGGTCGGATTGGTGACGGCCTGCCGGCGGGCGATCTGGCCGACGAGCTTCTCACCCGAG
>CAZDHU010000090.1:0-34809 GCA_964505355.1 uncultured Myxococcaceae bacterium
AAGCGGTAGAGCGGGAGGTAACCGACCTGGAAATGGATGTCCGAGGCGCCCTTTTCGAGGCCGAGTCGAAGCAGCCGGTGAATCTTCTCCCGTTCCATCGACGAGGCGCCTCCCGGGCACGGGGCCGATCCGCGCGTGCGATCCGACGAACGCAGCGCGCCCCCCATTTCTATCGGCGACCGGGGGCTCCGCTTGACCGACGGGCGATCCCCCGGAAACGCCGACCGCGGTTAGACTGAGTTCATGCGTCGCCGAAGCATCGATCGCGATCTCGCTCCTCTGGTTCTGTGTTGCGCTCTGCTGATCGGCGCGACGCCGGTTGCCGCCGTCGAGTCGGGGATGCCCGCGCCGACTGCAGGTGCTCCAGTGAAACCCGAGGCCGCGCCGGCCGGCCTCGATCGCCTGTTGAAGGTGCCGCCCTCGGGGGCGTACGACATCGAACGGCGCGGGGGGGCGACGCGGTCGGAGTGGCGAAGCCGCTATCAGACCGCCCGCAGCGAACTCGCCGCCGCGCGAAAGAAGCTCGACGGCTTGCAGACGAAGCTCGCCGGCGTCGCCGCCGAATCGGATTCACCGTGGAGGTTCGCGCCGCCCGGCGCGCCGGTGGATGCCGAGCACACCGAGAACTTCAGCCTGACCGAGCAGATTCGGCGCCAGCGCATCGAGGTCGAGCAGGCGGAGCGCAGGCTGCGCGAACTCGACGTCGAAGCGAGTCTGGCCGGCGTGCCGCGGGAGTGGCGCGAGTAACGCGAACTCAACCCGCAGGCGGTGCGGCGGCGCTCTGCGGGGCCGTGGGCGCGAGACTCTCCGCCGGCACGGTTCCGCCATCCGCTCGTGCAAACTCGACCAGCAGCGCGAAGGTCACCGAGAGCAGGACGGGTCCGAGGAAGAGGCCGAGCACGCCGAACGCGGCAAGGCCGCCGAGCACGCCGAAGAACACGATCAAGAAGGGAACCCGAACCGGTCCGCTACTGATCAGGATCGGGCGCAGGACGTTGTCCACCGAACTGATGATGCCCGCGCCCCAGAGCGCCATGCCGAGCGCCATGTACCAGGCGCTGCCGGTCGCGATCAGCCAGATCGTCGCGCCACCCCAGACGAAGACGGGACCACCGGGCAAGAACGAGACGGCCGTCGTCACGGCACCGAGCGCGACAGGGGAGGGCACGCCGAAGAGTGCGAAGCCAGTGCCCGCCAGCACTCCCTGCACGATCGCGGTTCCGAGCAGGCCGAAGACCACCGCGCGGACCACGTGCCCGATGTTCTCGACGAACGATTCCGGAGCATTGGGGAAGATCACGCGTGCCACCCGCCGAGCGTGTTGCACGAGGTCCGAGCCGTCGGTGTAGAAGACGAAGAGGGTGACGCACATCAGTCCGAACGCGAAGACGTTTCGTGCGATTCCTCCGGCGAGGTCGACCAGACTGCCGGAGAGACGACTGCCGAATCCCGCGGCCCACTTCGCCACCTCCGCGGGATCGACGACGGGTCGCGCGCGAAGCTCCTGCCAGCGCTCGAGCAGCCAGCTTCGCTCGCTGATGAACGCGGGAAGCGGTGTGCCCGCGTTCACCCAGTCGACCAGCTCGGTCACGAGCTGAGTGCCCTGATTGGCCAGCGCGACGAGAAGCCAGGCGAGCGGAATCCCGACCCCGAGGGCGACGCCGAGCGTGAACAGCGCAGCCGTGAAACGCGGGCGACCGAGTTTCCGACACATCGCGGTGTAGGCTGGCCAGGTCACGTAGGCGACGATCGAAGCCCACGCGATCGGAACGAGGAATGGCCGCAGGACGAGCAGCGACGCTCCCACCAGCGTGATTCCGCCTGCGACGCGGGCGACGAGATGTCCGACGCGAATGCTCTCGCTCATGGCGATTCTCCCTGCTCGTGAGGCGTCGACGGGGTTCCCTCGCTCCATGCTCGCGCACCCCCCAGCAAACCGAGCGAGGGAATCGCGAGCAGTGCGGTCGCAGCGAACCAGCCGTCGTATCCGACCGCCACCGTCGCCCGGCCCGAGATGGTTCCAGCGAAGGTTCCGGGCAGCGCATAGAGCGCGGACAGACACGCGTACTGGACGGCGGCGTGTTCGCGACTGCAGGCGCGCATCAAGAACGCGAGAAACGCCGCTGCGGCCACGCCCGAGCAGAACGCTTCGATGAACGACGCGCCGTAAATCCCCGCGCGTCCGGACGCCGGCCAGCGAGCGACCGCGGCGTAGACGAGATTCGAACCGAGCGCGAGCACACCGGCGAGCAAGAGCGCGCGCGGGATTCCGCGCCGAACGACGAGTCGGCCGCCGAAGATCGCTCCTGCGATCGTCATCGCGGCGCCGAGCGTCGTCGAGACGAGCCCAATCTCCTCGGCGCTGAGCCCGCGATCGACCCAGAAAGGCTTCAGCATCGGCGTCATCGCGAGATCGCCGATTCGGTAGAGCAGCACGAATGCCAGCGCCGTCGCCGCGCCCGGACGGCGCCAGAGCGCGCGGAGCGCGTCGCGCGCGTCGCGGCGTGACTCACGAGCGGGCAGGCCGGGGATTCGTGCGGCACCGGCGGCGAGCGACAGCATCAGACCCGCGGCGACCGCGAGGGTTGCGGGCCAGCCGATCCAGCGCGGGAGCAGCAAGAGCAGCCCGCCCCCGGCGATCATCGCGACCCGGTAGGCGGTGATCCGTACGCCGTTTGCCGGACCTTCTTCGCCGCGCGGCACGAATCCGATCGAGTAGGCGTCGATCGCGACGTCCTGCGTGGCGGACGCGGCACAGAAGACGGCGATGGCCAGCATCAGGGAAGTGCCGAGGTCGCCGGCCGGCATCCGTGCGATCGACGCCAGCGAGAGCGCCATCAACATCAGCGCTCCGAGAATCCAGCTTCGATATTCGCCGTAGCGGTCGACGAGCGGAGACCAGAGCGCCTTGAGCGACCACGCCGCAGCGAAGCCGCTCACCACGCCGATCTGCTCGAGGGGCATCCCGGCGAGCCGCAGATGAACGGGAAGCACGTCGCGAAAAAGTGCGAAGGGAAGCCCTTCGACGAAATACAGCCAGGCCACGACCGCGAGCAGACGTCGTCGCGACACCGCACCCCCCGAAGGCGCATCATGGCGCGAACGCGCGCGGCGCGCGATTGCCGATCAACGAGGGACGGGGGCTGCGGCTCGCCCGGTTGGATCCGTCGGGCGCTCGCCCGCGGCGCTCGCGCTCGGGCGCTGAGGAATGATCAGGGCTAGTCTGCGCGCCGTTCCGGCCCGCTGGCGGTGCCAGCGGAACCGCGGAACGGTCGAGAAGACCGATCGAGGATGGCGCCGGATGACCCGTTCTCGACGATGCCCCGCTCGACGGGGCGCGGGTTCGTGATCGCGCGGCCGTCGCGGCCGAAACGCAGAGGAGAATGAAGCCATGTCGGAACCGAAGCCTTCGCGAGGCACACTCGATGCCGTCTCCTACGCGTATTTTTTTGGCGGCGTGCCGGCGATGGTGTCCTTCTTCGTCGTCCTCTTTCTGTTGACCCGTTTCTTCAATCTGCCGGCCTGATCGCCTCTCGACGCTGTAGCCACGCACGCGCGCTGCGTCGTATCTGCCGTGCACCTGCGTACGCAACGCCGAATCGTGCACCGGCAGCGGCGCCGCGAGCCCGCCGATAACGCATCCGAACGCGCGGCACGCGAAAAATATCCTTCGCGCCGGCGAAGGCTTGCGCTCAAGTGAGGGCGCGAGAGCGTCGCATACGGAGAGGTGCGCCGACTCCCTCGTTCAACGCGTCGATCGCTCTCGCTCCTGCTTCTCGCAGGCCTCACCGCGGTGAGCTGTGCCACCGGGGGACGGCGGGGCGAGATCACGCACTACCGATTCTTCGAGACACCGGAGGCGAGCGACGCCTGGACCCCGCAGATCTCGGGATGGCAGGCGCGCGAACGCGCGGTCGGTGACACCGAGCTGCTCCGGCCGGATCCGACGAGTGAACAACGAGCCGTTTCGGGGCCGGCGGGGCGGGGTGTCGTCGAACCCGCCGCCGCGAGCACGAAGAAACCCGCCGAGACGGACGACCTGCGCGCGAGCTGGTTCTCGTTTCGGGCCGAGCGCAAGCGTGCGCTGGCCAGCGCCGTCGCCGACTGGGTGCAGCGCGAATCGCGACGTCACTACATCCCCGACGGTGCGATCGATCACTGGGCAACGCTCGAAGAAACGTTGACGCGCAACGGGGACGACTGCGACGGGCTCGAACTGCTCACCTATCACGCGTTGCTCGATCTCGGATTCCGCGAGGCCGAGGTGTATCGCGCGATCGTTCACCGCCCCGCCGACGGCCAGCACCACATGGTGACGCTCTGGTTCGAGGATCCCGAAGATCCCTGGGTGATCGACCCGACGGGCGCGATGACGAGCGGCATGCCGCGCCTCTCGCAGGTTCCCGGCTGGGTACCGCTCAAGCTCTTCAGCGAGCACGCGCAGTACACCGTTCGCGCCGGCGGGCCCGCCCGCGCGACACCGGTGGTCGCACGCTGACTCGCAGAGCGGGACGCCGGTAGCGGCCGCGAATCGGATTGACGCTCTCGCCCGGTCTCTCATACTCGCCGGCGATGTCGCTTCGAATCCTGCTTTCTGCCGCGTCGCTCGCCGCGTTCGCCCTTGCTTGCGGGGATTCGTCGAGCCCCGGGCCGGCCGCGTCGGTGGCCCCGTTTCGAGTGGCTCTTCTGACGCCGGGTTCGATCGCGGACGGTGGCTGGAACCAATCGGCGTACGAGGGCCTGTTGCGGGTACGCGACGAGCTCGGCGCCGAGGTGATGAACGAGGAAACGAGGACGCCGGCCCAGTTCGAGGACGGGTTTCGGGACTACGCGCGACGCGGCGTCCAGCTCGTGATCGGCCACGGGTTCGAATATCAGGAAGCCGCGGCGCGGGTCGCCGCCGACCATCCCGAGACGATCTTCCTGACGACGTCGGGCAACACCGTTCGGGCCAACGTGGCCCCGATCGTCTTCGAGCTCGAACAGGCGACCTATCTCTGCGGGATGCTCGCGGGACTGTCGTCTCGTACGAAACAGCTCGGCATGATCGGCGGCATGAACCTGCCGTCGATTCGCAGCACGTTTCTCGCGTTCGAGGCCGGAGCCAGAGCGGCCGACCCGGCGGTGCAGGCGCGCGAGGTGTTTCTCGGCAACTTTCAGGACGTCGGGGCCGCGCGGCTCGCCGCGGAAGCGCTGCTCGCCGAAGGCGCGGATTTTCTGATCCACCAGGCCAATGATGCCGGACGCGGCGTCTTTCAGGCGGTGCAGGAACGCGCGGCGAAAGGAGCGATGGTTCGCGCCTTCGGTACCAATCGAAATCAGAACGGGATGGCGCCCGACGTCGTGATCGCGTCGGCCGTGCTCGATCTGCCTTCTGCCTTCGTACGGGTCGCCACGCTGGTGAAGAATGGCGAGTTTCGCGCCGAGCCGATCCGACTCGGGATGAGCGATGGGACGGTGCGCTTCGAGCCGAACGAGGCGTTGTTTGGACAGCTTCCGGAGTCGGTGCGCGGCGCGGTGGCGGACGTCGAAGGGCGGATCCGGCGCGGCGAGCTCGCGGTTCCGCGGGGCAACTTCTGACTGCGACCGACGGGGCCGGCGCGCTCGCGCAAACGGTCGCCGTCCGATTCGAGCGCATCCGCAAGACGTTTCCGCCCGCGCGCTGCGCGCTCGATGGTGTCGATCTCGCGCTGTACGCGGGCGAGATTCTCGCGGTCCTCGGCGAGAACGGGGCAGGGAAGTCGACGCTGGTCAACGTGCTCGGCGGGCTGGTGCGGCCGGACGAAGGCGCGCTCGAAGTGGGCGGCCAGCACGTCGATCTCGCGAGCTGGTCGCCGGCCTCGGCGCACGCCGCAGGCATCGGCATCGTGCATCAGCATTCGACGTTGATTCCGGCGATGACGGTGCCCGAGAATCTCGCGCTCGGACGCACGCGGCCGGGCTGGCGCTTCGATCGCCATCGCGAACGCGATCGAGTGCAGGCGCTCGCCGCTCGCATGGGTCTCGACGTGCCGCTCGATGCGCCGGTGCACGAGCTGTCGGTGGGGCAGCGACAGCGCGCGGAGATCGTGCGCGCGCTCGAACGCGGCGGACGTGTGCTCGTGCTCGACGAGCCGACGGCCGCGCTGACGCCCGCCGAAACACGGGCGCTCTTTCCGGCGCTGCGCACGCTGCGAGACACGGGCTGCGCGGTGATCTTCATTTCGCACAAACTCGGTGAGATCGAAGAGCTCGCGAATCGCGTCGCGGTGCTGCGTCGCGGGCGTGTGGTCGCGGTTCGCGAGGCGCGCGGGCTCGACGCCCACGCCCTCGGGCGGTGGATGCTCGGTGATCGGGCAGAGCGACCGGTGGACGGGCCAACCGCGCCAGAGAGCACGAGCGCGCAGGTCTCGCCGACACCACGGCTTGCGCTCCGTGGCCTCGAAGCGACGGGTTCGCGCGAAGCGAGTCGGCTTCGCGGACTGTCGCTCGAGGTTCATCCCGGCGAACTGGTGGGGATCGCGGGCATCGACGGCAACGGACAGCGCGAACTCGAAGAGGTGCTGGTCGGTGTGCGCCGGCTCGATGCCGGACGGATCGAAGTCGATGGCGTACGCGTCGCGCCCACGCTTCGCGCCCTGCGCGCGCATGGTGTCGCGCATCTCTCGGGCGAACGCGAACGGGGCGGTCTCGTCGCGGGATTGTCGATCGCCGAGAACCTCGTGCTCCAAAGTTCGTACGACGACTCGCGCCATTTCCGCCCGGGCTGGATCGATCGCACCGCGGTACGCGCCGATGCGCGGCGCGCGGTCGAGCGCTTTCAGATCGAACCCGCGGATGTCGATGCGGACATCGCCACGCTGTCCGGGGGCAACGCGCAGAAGGTGGCTCTCGCGCGGGCCTTCGCGGCCGAACCGCGCGTGCTGGTGGCGGTCAATCCGACGCGAGGACTCGACTTTGGTGCGACGCGGTTCGTTCACGATCAGCTCCGGGCGATGCGGGCCCGCGGCGGCACCGTCCTTCTGATCTCGACCGAGATCGACGAAGTGCTCGAGCTGGCCGATCCCGTGTTCGCGCTGGTCGAGGGCCGCCTGCAGCACGTCGCACGCGGAATCGATCGGGCCGCGTTCGGTGCGATTCTGCTCGGCGAGCGGGCGGCATGAGAGTCGGCGAGCGCATCCGCGACGCGGGGCCCGCGATCCTCGCCGCGCCGGCGGCGCTGGTGCTCTCGATGCTCGGGCTCGCGCTGGTCGGTGTCTCGCCCGTGCTGGCGTTGCGCGCGCTCGTCGAGGGAGCGTTCGGGAATCGAGCCGCGCTCGAAGAGACCTTGCTGAAGACCGGGCCCCTGCTCTGGACCGGGCTCGCGGTCACGCTGGCGTTTCGCTGCGGCGCCTGGAACATCGGAGCGGAAGGGCAGTTTCTCGCCGGTGCGCTCGGCGCGACGGCGCTTGCGACGCGCGTCGCGCCCGACGCACCGTCGTGGTGTCTCGCGCCGGGTGTAATTCTCGCGGGCGCGGCGTGCGGCGGCGGGCTCGCTGCGATCGCTGGCGCGCTGCGCGCAGCGCGCGGGGTGTCGGAAGTGATCGCGACGCTGCTGCTCAACTTCATCGCGATCCAGTGCGTCGCGTGGGCGGTGCAGGGCCCCCTGCAAGAAGCCGCGGGCGCATATCCGCAGAGCGATCTCCTGCCCGAGGCCGCGCGACTTTCCGCGATCGGTCGGGTGCACGCCGGGGTTCTGCTCGCGGCGGCAGCAGCGGTGGTGGTGAGCTGGCTGCTCTTTCGCACACCCCTCGGGTTTCGAATGCGCGCGGTCGGCCTGTCTCCGCTCGCATCGCGCTTCGCCGGAATCTCCGCCGAGCGACAGATCGTGCTCTCGCTTTCGATCGCGGGCGCGCTGGCCGGCTGCGCGGGTGCCGCGGAGGTCTCCGGTGTCACGGGCAGGCTCTACGAAGGGCTCTCGCCGGGCTACGGGTACACGGCGATCGCGGTGGCGCTGCTGGCGAGACTTCATCCGATCGCGGTGATTCCAACGGCGCTCTTTTTCGGTGCGCTCGAAGCCGGAGCCTCCGCGATGCAGCGCAGTGCGGGCGTTCCCGCCGTTTCGACGCAGATCGTGCAGGGGCTGGTCGTCCTCTTTTCCGTCGGCCTCGTGCGCACCGGGCGACCCCGGGTCCGGCCGGCGACGCGGGCCGCGGCGTAAGTGGAAGATCTGCTCGTCGCGACGCTTCGCCTTGCCGCACCGCTCCTCTTCGCGGCACTCGGCGAACTGCTGGTGGAGCGCGCGGGCGTTCTGAACATCGGCATCGAGGGCATGATGCTCGTCGGCGCCTGCAGCGCGTTCGCGGTGGCGGTCGCGACCGGATCGCCGGCGGCCGGACTCACAGCCGGCGCGGCGGCCGGTTGCGTACTGGCGGCGGTGTTCGCCTTTTTTGCCGTGCATCGCGGTGCGGATCAGATCGTCGTCGGCACGGCGCTCAATCTCTTCGCGGCAGGCGCCACCGGACTGCTCGCTCGCAGCCTCTACGGCGGAGCCGCACCCACGGCGCCCGCTGTGCCTGCCTTTGCGCCACCACTGGCTTCGGTGCCGTGGGTGGGACCCGTGCTCTTCGCGCAGCCCGCGCCGATCGCAGCGTCGCTGCTGCTCGCCGTGCTGGTTGCACTGTTTCTTTCGCAGACGCGTGCGGGATTGCGGCTTCGCGCGGTCGGAGAATCCGCGCGTGCCGCCGACACCGAAGCCATCTCCGTCGCCGGTACGCGCGCGGGTGCGGTGCTGGTCGGGGGCGCGCTCGCCGGCATTGCGGGCGCGGCGCTGCCGCTCGTGCAATCGAACACCTTCACCGAAGGGATGACGGCGGGCCGTGGTTTCATCGCGCTCGCGATCGTGATCTTCGGTCGCTGGCGCCCGGTCGGCGTGCTGGCGGCGGCGCTCTTCTTCGGTCTCGCCAGCGCTGCGCAGTTTCGACTGCAGGCGCGTGGCATCGCGCTGCCGTATCCCGTGGTGCTGATGCTGCCCTATGCGCTCACGCTCGGCGTACTCGCATTCGCTGCCGGTCGCGCGCAGGCGCCCGCCGATCTCGGCCGTCCCTACCGGCGTGAAGCGTCCTGACGGCGGCGGAGCGACGGGCTACAGAACGGCGGGCTTCGCAGGCGTCGAGACGACGCGGCGTTGCATGGGGGGTGATGGAGATGCGAAAGGTTTCGAACGGCTCGGGCAAGGAGCCGGGTAAGGGCATCGCACGGGGTCGATCGCGCGGGGCGGACCGAAAAGGATCTGGCGAAGCCGGGCTCGTCGTCCTCCCGGCCGCTCGCAAAGAAGAGGATCACCCCTGCTTCGACTGCGCGAAGTGCTGTCACTACGTCGCGATCGAAATCGACCGACCGACCACGAACCGCGAGTTCGACTACCTCGTCTGGTATCTGCATCACCCCGGCATCAGCGTCTTCGTCGACTGGGACGGGCACTGGTTCGTGAACTTCGCGAGCCGGTGCGATCAGCTCACCGAGCACGGTCTGTGCGGCATCTACGACACGCGTCCGGGGATCTGCCGCGACTTCGACTGGCAGGAATGCGAGATGCACGTGAAGGACGATCCGCCCGACAAATGGCTCTTCGAGACCGTCGATCAGTTTCTCGGCTGGCTCGAACGTCAACGACCGAAGGCCTTCGCGCGATTCCGGCTCTGGCAGCGCGAGCGCGCGCGAGAAAAACCGAAGGGCCGGCTGGCGCGGGTCCGGGTGACGCAGCTCTCGCTCGAACGCTGACACGGTTGCCGGAAACGACGTGACGCCGCGCCGGCGAGGGCCCTGCGGAGCGGAGTCACGCGCAGCCGCGGCCGGAAGGCCGCGGCGAGTCATCGAGAGCAGCGTGGCCTCTGGCGGCGCCTGCTCCGCATCTCGCCGATCACATTTCCGGTAACGCGCGGAACGGACGCATCCCGGCGTGCTCGCAGCCCGGTTCTGCGAACACGCGCGGTCACGGTTGCGGTGCGTCCTCGCTGTCGAGCTCGAGTTGCTCGCGCTGTTCGTCGGCACGCGCCTTCGCCGCGGCGCGTTCGCTCTGGATCTCGATCTCCAGCTCCTTGCGCTGCGACTCGGCTGCCGCGCGCTCGCCAGCGATTCGCTCGCGCTGAAGCGCAATCAGCTTCTGCGCGAGCAGGCGGTTTCGTTCCAGCACGAGCACCTTCGGCAGCGGCGGTGCCGGCTGGCCGGCGTCGTGGCGCACCACGACGACGGTTCGGCCCACGGTGCCGTCGTTCGCATGTGCCACGACTTCGATCCGGTTCTCGCCGGGCGCCAGCGGAACGAGCGCGCTGAACGCTCCGTCGCCGGTCGTCGACGACGCATCCGGGGCCGCGCCCGTGGTCAGATTCCGCACCTCGACGCGATCGACCTCGGCGAAACGAACGCTCGCCACCAGCTCGACGATGTCGGCCGGGGTTCGCACCGGCGTAAAGCGCCCGCCGCTGCGCGAGGCCATTTCGACCACGGCGACCGGTCGTTCGAGAGCGTCCGGACCGATCGCGAAGCTGTGGATTCGAATGCCAGCCCGCCGCGCGCGTTCGATCGCCCGCCGCACGGCACGGACGTTTTCCCGATCGCTCGGCGAGGGCAGGGTGGGCTGTCCGTCGGTCATGAAGAGCACGAACTTCTGGCTCTCCGGATCTTTGCTCGAAACCGAGCCCGAGAGTTCGAGCAGTTCGATCGTGGCCTGATCGAGGCCGGCGGCGATGTGCGTCATGCCGTCCGGGCCGCGTTCGAGCACTTCCGAAAGCGACGCCTCGATCTTCTTGTAATCACTCGTCAGCCCTTCTTCGGTTCTCGCAGGTGGCGCCGGCGGGGGGACGAGAATCCCGTCCTTGCCGGGTGGGTCGCCGGCGAAGGTGACGAGACCGACGCGTGTGCTGCGAGGATCGAGATTGGCCAGCAGCTTTCGCGCCGCGGTGACTTCAGCGGCGAGAATCGAATCGCCGCGGTCCGTGTTGCCGAGGCCGACCAGCGCGCCGACGGCGCCGACCGGTGCCTTGCCGACCTTGCCGTTGCCGTCGATGTCACTCCCGGTCGGATCTTGCGTCGAGCCCGACGTGTCGAGAACGATCACCACGTCGAATCGTTTCACCCCGCCGCGCAGCGCCGCCGCGCGACCCGCGACGAACGCCCCGTTCTCGTCGCCAAACACGGCTCCGTCGGCCGGGGTATCGAGCGTCAGCTCGACGCGCGTCGGCCCCGCTGCGGGCTGGCGCGGCAAGAGGGGCTCGTTCTCTGCCTGCTGCAGCGATCCCGCGGCTTCGGGAACCGGTGCCGCGGGCGATCCCGAAGACCCTGCGGCCGCGGTGCGGGCTGCTCCGGACGTTGCTTCGGCCGGAGGCGGCAGCGGTTCGGCGGTCTTCTTCGACGCCGGAGACGACGGTGTTGCGGGCGCGCCGGGTGAAGGCGCGGGATGCGAAGCGGCCGGCGGCCTCGAATCGCTTCTCGTGCGCGGCGCGTTCGACCCCGGCGCGGAGCGCTGCGAAGCGGAAGATTCGCCGGATGCCGCGGACGCGACGGCGCTGGCGTCCGAGTGCAGCCTTGCACCGCGGAACGTTGCGAACGGGCTTCCACCAGCGGCGGCGAGCGGAGCGGCGAGTGCAGCGCGCAACGAACGGGTCGGTGAAACGATCAGCCGCAGCGTGGCGTCGCGCTTTTGCGCCGCCTGCACGATGCCAACGACGCGCCGGGTTTCGTTCGCGAGCACCGGGGAGCCGCCCCAGCCGCGCAGATCGGTCGGCGCATCGAGCTCGATTTCGATCCGCTCGCCCGAGGCCATCGCGATTTCGCCGAAGACGTCGTCCTCGTCGTGCCGCACGGCGGGCGGAATCCCGAGAATCTGCACGCGCTCGCCGATCGCGGGAAGATCTCGTTCGTCGAGCACGAGCAGGCGCACCAGGGACGGCGGTTCATCGAGCGCGAAGAGCAAGAGATCGTCGCGCACGCTCGCGCCGGGCTGTTGATAGGGACGGCCCGGCGGCGCGAGCAGGCGATCCGACCGCGCGACGAGTTGCTCGCTGCGTTCGAGCTCGAACGTCACCTCGCTCGCCGCGAGCAGATCTTCGAGCGCGAATCCGTGGGCCGTCGTGATGGCTGCGGCCCTCGCGGTGCCCGGGACGCCGACGAAGAAGGCCGTGCCCGCACGTTTCGTCGTACCGCCGGCGACCATCCCGGGACGCGCGACTGCAGAGAGCGACTCGCCGGCGGCGGCTGGCAGAGCGAGCAGTGACGAGACGACCAGCCATCGGCAGACCTGACGATGTCGGGGTTCGCGCATGGCGCGGATGCTACGAGAGCGGCATCCGCTTCGCCCCGCTGCTTGACTGCAGAGCGCGACTGCGAGACCGTGCTCCTGCTCCCCCGAGCCAACCGATTCCTCGACGAGAGATCGCGAGCCACCGCGATGACGATGCCGCCTGTTCCGGAAGCGGACGATTCCGCGATCGCGCGCGATGAGCGCGCGACGAGTCGACCGCGATCGGTCGAAACGAACGCACCGTCTCGGCTTCCTGCGAGTCGGGCCGGCGGGTGGGACGGTTCGAGCGGACCGCTCGATGCTCCGATGCTCGATCGACTGGATGGCTGGCAGATGCCGCTGCCGCTGGTCGAACTGGCGGCGGCTGCGCTTGCCCTCGATCGCCCGCCGCCTCCCGAACTCGCGCGCCCCCTCGTCGCCGCGCTGCTCGGCGCCGACGCTGCAACGCTCTGCGATCCGCTGGCTCGCGACGCAGGCTCGGTCGCACCCGGCGCGACCGCGCCCGATCCGCCGCCCGAAGCCGACTCGATTGCGCTCGGCGAAGCGGAGTTCGTGGTGGTCGATCTCGAGACCACCGGGCGCCCGGGCGCGCAGAGCACGATTCTCGAGATCGGTGCAGTCCGGGTCGCCCGCGGGGCGCCGGTGGATCGATTTCAAACCCTGATCGATCCGGGAGTTCCGATTCCACCGTTCATCCGGAGTCTGACCGGAATCGACGACGCCATGGTGGTGGGAGCGCCGCCTTTGCTGGCCGCGATGCGTGCGTTTCATGCCTGGCTCGCGCGGGTGCCGTCGGCGCCGTTCGTCGCTCATCACGCGCCGTTCGATGAAGGGTTCGTTCGGCGAGCGCTCGCCGACTGCGGCCTGCCGCCGCTCGCGCGTCCCGTCCTTTGTACGCGGCGCCTTTCTCGCCGGCTGGTGCCGGAGCTGAATCGCTTCGGGCTCGACGTGCTCTGCGATCATTTCACGATCGAAAATCGCGCCCGGCATCGCGCACTCGGGGATGCCGAGGCGACGGCCGAGCTGCTGGCGATTCTGCTGGCGAGGGCGCGCGATCGCGCCGGCGCGCAGACTCTGTTCGATCTGCTGGCGCTGCACGAAGCGTCGACGCGAGCGGCTGCGCGCCGGTTGAAATCCCGAGCACAACCGCAACCACTCGATCGCGTGTGAGAGCCTCACCCGACCGGCCAGCCCCGGGGTTCGCCCGGAGGCGAGTTTTGCCGGCCCGCGCTTCCGCTTGAAAATCACGTTCTGAAACGCGCCGTTCAACCCGCGTCGCCGGTCGGGCCACGGGATCGAACCGCAGGCATGCGCGCGACGGCGGCAACGAACGTGGAATCACGCTCAAGACCGAAGGTTTTTGGCCGAAACGCAACCCACGGGTCGGAGAGGCCGGGTTCCCGCGGGTGGTCGCGGAGCGGGCCGACGGGTCGACGAGGGGAAGCGATTTGGAAAGCGGCGCGCTTTCAGGACGAAACCCGATGGAGGAAGAGTCGACCGCATGGTGCGGCGCCAGATCGCCGGTGCGTGCCGACGCTCCGGGTTCTTCCCGGGTCGAGTTCGAGCGTGTTCCGCGTCCGGCGCCGACCTGCCGCGAAACGACACTGCTCGTCGTCGACGACGAACCGTACGTTCGCAACGCGATCGCACGCTCGCTTCGCCGCAGTGCGGGCCGCGTGCTGCTGGCGGCGGATGCCGAGCAGGCCCGCGAGCTGCTCGATGCGAACGAGGTCGACCTGGTGATCGCCGACCACGGTTTGCCGGGTGCCAGCGGGCTCGATCTTCTCGCGCGTTGTCGTGTGCACCATCCGCGGGCGCGCCGGGTGCTGATCACCGGACACCGCGACTTTCCGTTGATGCGCGAGGCGATCGATCGCGCCGGCGTTTCGTACTTCCTGACCAAGCCGTGGGATCCCGATGCGTTGCGACGCCTGGTCGACGATCTCGTGCGAGCGACGGACGGCGCGCCGGAGCCGTTCGAACGGTCCCTCGTCGAGCTGGAAGATCCGCGCTCGATCGCTGCGCGCGAGAGCAATGCCCGACTGATGCGCGTGCTCTCCACGCTCAACGCAGTGGATACCGTCGGTGAGATCGTGGGCGGCGTCGCCGCCGAGTGTTCCCGCCTCGTCGAGTCGCGAACCTGTGGATGGTGGGACGAAGAGGCCGGGCGGCTTTCGATTCTCGCGGGCGAATCGCGGCTCGAGGGCGAGATCGCCTTCGACGCACTCGAAGACGATCTCGCCGGTGCGCTCACGCACGGGCGGGCCGCCACCGCGCCGATCGTGCTCGGCGGATCGGTGCGCGAGGCGGAGGGACGGCGAGAGCCGCGCTCGATCTTGCTGGTGCCGGTGCGACACCGCGGTCGGATGCTCGGCGTGTTCCTGCTGATGTCGCCTGCACCGCTCGCGGAAGACGCGCGGCTGCTCGCGCTCGCGGGCGCCATCGCCGAACCGGTCGCGGTGGCGATCGATCGCGCGCGGCTTCGCGAGTTCGTCGCGCAGGAAAAGACGCTCTGGGAATCGGCGTTCGATGCGATCTCGGATCCCGTCCTGATCGTCGCGGACGAGGGGCAGGTCGTCCGTGCGAACCGGGCGGCGCGCGAGGGATTCGAGCGCGCGGCTGGCTCGCGCCAGCGCCGGGTGGACGGCGACGGCGAGCGCCTGCGCTGCCATGCACTGTGTCGACCGCAGGCCGCAGAGAGCGACGGCTGTCCGTTCGAAGATTCGAGCTGCGAGGGTCGCGAGCTGCGTGGGCTCTTCGGCCACCCGGATCGCTCCTACCTCGTCTCGTCGTTCCCGATCCTCGCGCGCGATGGCCAGCCGCCGCGGCGCGTCCGGATCTACCACGACGTCACGCAGGAACGCGCACTGCAGCGTGAGCTCTCGCGTTCCGAACAGCTCTCGACGGTCGGAAAACTCGCAGCCGGCGTCGCCCACGAGATTCGGAATCCGCTGGCCGCGATGACCAACGCGATCAGTCTGCTGCGCGGAACTCCGGCGCTCGACGACGAGGAAAAGCAGCTGATCGAAATCGTCCTCGACGAATCCCGGCGGGTGAACCGCATCGTCGGCGACTTCCTTTCCTTCGCGCGTCCCGGCCGCGGGCGCTTCGAATCCGCGTCCCTCGACGGACTGATCGAGTCCACGCTGGTTCTGCTCGCGAAAGACCCGCGCTGTCACGAACACGTCGCGCTCTCGTTCGACGCGGCGCCGCGCTTGCCGCAGGTCTCGATGGATCGCGACCAGATCCGTCAGGTGATCTGGAATCTCTGTCTCAACGCGGTCCAGGCCGTCGGGCGACACGGAACGGTGTCGGTGACGGCGAGTCCGCAGAGCGAACGCGGACAGGACGGCGTGCGAATCGACGTGCGGGACGACGGAGTCGGCCTGCTCGGAAGCGACGGCGGAACGCTCTTCGACCCCTTCGAGACCACGAAGCCGAACGGCACCGGGCTCGGGCTGTCGATGGCGCGTCACATCGTCGAGCTGCATCGCGGCTGGATCCGGCTGACGGACGCCGCTCCGGGGACCTGCGCGAGTTTCTGGCTGCCGGTCGAGCGATCGGCCGAGTGAACCCCGCGCAGCGGCGCGGCGAGAGCACGGGAAAGAGAGGGCACGTGGCAACGATTCTGGTGGTGGATGACGAGAAGAACGTGCGGACGTCGGTGGCGATCGCGCTCCGGCGCGAAGGACACGACGTCGAGGTCGTCGCCAGCGGCGAAGAAGCGCTCGCCGTCGTGCGCGCGCAGCCCTTCGACGTCGTGCTGACCGACGTGCGACTCGAGGGCATGAGCGGCCTCGAGCTGCTGCAGGCGTTGCGGCGCGATGCCCCGGAGACCGAGGTCGTCGTGATGACGGCCTTCGGCTCGATCGAGAACGCGGTCGAGGCGATGCAGCTCGGCGCCCACAACTACCTGCGAAAACCGTTCGAGGCGCCCGAGCTGGTGAGCGTGGTGGAAAAATCTCTCGCACACCGGTCGCTGGTCGGCGAGTTGAAGGAGATGCGGCGCGCCGGGCGCGAGCGCAGCTCGTTCGCGGGCATCGTCGGTTCGTCGCGCGTCATGCACGAGCTGCTCGAACTCGTGCGGAAAGTCGCGGAAACCGACAGCACGGTGCTGATCACGGGAGAGACGGGGACCGGCAAGGAGTTGATCGGTCGGGCCATCCACGTCGCGAGCAAACGCCGCGATCGCGTCTTCTGCGCGCTCAACTCCGCCGCGTTTCCGGAGAATCTGCTGGAGAGCGAGCTCTTCGGTCATCGGCGGGGTGCATTCACGGGCGCATCCCAGAACAAGAAGGGTCTGTTCGAAAGCGCGCACCTCGGAACGGTCTTTCTCGACGAAGTCGCGGAAATGCCGCTCTCGATGCAGGCGAAGCTGCTGCGCTTCCTGCAAACCGGCGAGATCCGGCCGGTGGGCGGAGAGAGCACGCGAATCGTCGACGTCCGACTGGTCACGGCGACCAACAAAGATCTGGAGAAAGAGGTCGTCGCCGGTCGATTCCGCGAGGATCTCTACTACCGGCTCGCGGTGATTCCGATTCACGTGCCTCCGCTTCGCGAACGCTGCGAAGACATTCCGGTGCTCGCCTCGCACTTCCTGCAACGCTTCGCCGGCAAACTCGCCAAGTCGGTCGACGGGATCGATGCCGATTCGCTCGACGTCCTCTGCCGGTACGGCTGGCCGGGCAACGTGCGCGAACTCGAGAACACGATCGAGCGCGGCGTCGCGCTCTGTCGCGGTTCACGGATCAGCCTGCTCGATCTGCCGCAACGACTGCGCGAACGACCGGCCGCACCGATCGTCGAGCGAAACGCGATCGATTCGCTGCACGTGATGGAGCGCCGGCACATTCTCGAGACGCTCCAGCGTGTGGGCTGGAATCGCAAGCGTGCGGCAGAGCTGCTGCAGATCTCGACCACGACGCTCTGGCGACGGCTCAAGGAGTTCGGAATCGACGGCGACGGGCCGCGCTTTGCGGATCTCGACGGAAGCTTCGCGCGCCGCCCGTAGTCGGGCGCGCGTGGGAGGGGTGCGATGGCGGACGCGACGAAGAAAGACGACAAGGCCGACGCCGAGAAGGCGCCGGCGGGCGGCGGCCTGATGGGAAAGTTGATTCCCGCCGTTGCGGCCCTGCTCCTCGGCGGAGGCGGGGGATTTTTCGCGGCGAAGCAGTTTCTCGCGGCGCCGTCGGAAAAGGCCGCGAAGGGTGCCCACGGCGGCGACGCTGCGGAAGACGGCGAGCACGCGGCGGAAGAAGGCGACGCTGCGCACGGCGCGGACGCAGAGGCGGGCGACGAAGAGCATGCGTCCGCCGACGGCGAGGAAGGCGAAGCAGACGCGGAGGCGGAAGCAGGCGCAGAAGGGGGTGGCGGCGGTCACGGCGGAGCGGGCGCGCCGGCGTCGAAGTACGTCGCGCTCGATCCCTTCATCGTGAATCTCGTGGCCGACGACTACGCCCGGTACCTGAAGGTTCGGATCGAACTCGAACCGGACAAAGCGAAGACGCGTGCCGAACTCGAGGGCTCCCTGCCGCAGGTGCGCGACGCGACGATCGCGCTGCTCTCCAGCAAGCAGTTTCAGGACGTGACCAGCTTCGAAGGCAAGGCGCTGCTCAAGCAGGACCTGATGGAACGCATCAACGGCATGCTGAAGAAGGGCCGCGTCAAGTCGGTTCTCTTCACGGAGTTCGTGGTCCAGTGAGCGACGCGGCGACACCGGGCGACGTGCTCTCGCGCGAAGAGCTCGACGCGCTGCTCTCGAGCCTCGCCGAAGAGCGGGCGGATCTCGAACGGCGCGACGGTGCGGGTTCGCCGTTTCGGCGAGAGAAACGCGCGCGCGCGCGCAAGCCCGCCTTGCCCAGCCTGATGCGCGGCATCGAGTGGTTCGCCTTTCAGCACGGCCGAACGCTGTCGAGCACGTATCAGACCCGCGTCGTCATCTCCGTGATCGGATGGGAAGAGTCGTCGACGCACGAGTTCGCGGACGTGCTCTTGCCGACCGATCGGGTGGTCGCGTTCGAGATGGGCGAGGGCGGGCCGCAGGGGTTCCTGCTGGTGGCGCGTCCGCTGCTCTTCACCTGGCTCGAGCTCGCGTTCGGCGCGAAGGCACTGAGCGCACGCCTCGCGCCGCCGCGGCGACCCTACACGCGGATCGAAGAACGTTTCCTGCGTCGCGTGGGCGCGGAGTTGCTCGGCGTGCTCGAACGATCGCTCAAGGAGCTGTGCCCGGGGCCGTACCGCCTGACCGCGCTCGAAGACGCGGAGCGGCTCCGAGATCGTGCGGCGACGCCGTGTCTGCTGGCGAGCCTCGACCTGTCGGGCCTCGGCGACGTGTGCCGGCTGCGCTTCGCCTTTCCGCTGGCTCCGTTCAAGGCGCACGACGCTCCGCATGCGGTCGCTGCCAGCGGGGCCGAACGCTCGCGCGTCGCGCGCAACGTGCTCGAGATGCCGGTCACGATGCGGGCGGAAGTGGGCAGCGCCGAGCTCTCGCTCGCGCGTCTTGCGGGATTGCGGGTCGGCGACGTGGTCACGATCGATCGCAGTGACGCGGCGGATCTCGTGTTGCGAATCGACGGGCCGGCGAAGTTTCGCGCGGTGCGGGGTGCGGTGGGCAAGCGCCTCGCCGTGCAGGTGACCGAGCGCATCTGAATCGGGCAGGCGGTCGTCGCGAGACGAGTGCGCGGCCGGAGAGGGAGAGATGGAGCAAGGCGAAGCGACTTCGGGAAGCGACGGCGGCGCCGTTCACGCGCAGGAGGCGGGCGGCGTCGATCCCGCCGTGCTGGGGTTCGTCTCCGACGTGCCCGTTCGGGTCACGGTCGAAATCGGGCACGCGAAGTTGCTGGTGCGCGAAGTGCTGCAGCTTCACCCGGGATCGGTGGTCGAACTCGATCGACTGACCGGCGAGCCGGCGGACGTGCTGGTCAACGGCCGACTGGTGGCGCGAGGCGAGATCACGGTGGTCGAAGACCGGCTGGCGGTGAAGGTGGTCGAGGTGATGAGCGGCGAGCCTCGCGCGCGCGAAGGCACCTGAAGCGGGCGTCGTGCCGGCGCCCGGCGCAGCGCACGACCGATCGAAGGAGGCAGGGAGACGCGGTGTCGGGGGGGACCGTGATCGAGACGCTCTCGTCGCTGGCGATCGTGCTGGCGATGATTCTCGCGTTCGGCGCAGCGCTGGCGCGTTTCGGCCATCGCCGGGGCGGCGCAGCGCGGCGTCTGCGCGTGATCGAGAGCCTCGCCCTCGGCGGGCGCCAGCGCGTCGTGTTGATCGATGCCGACGGCGAGTCGCTGCTGCTCGGCGTCGGTGAGGGACGCGTCACGCTCGTGCGCAGGCTCGCGGCGCCGTCGGGTCGCGTCGTCGCTCCCGCGGCCGATCCCGCGATCGGCGCGCCACGATCCGGACTCGCAGCGCTCACGCCCGTCGCGGTCGACGGAATCGCCGCGAGCGCGCGATGTTCGGACGACGCTTCATCGCCTCGCCCGCACTCGTTGCGCGCGATCCTGCAGCGCGGTCGAGCCCTTCCGCGATCGCGGGCACTGCGCTGGTTCGGGATCGCGCTCGCCGGCGTTCTTCTCGTCGGAACGGCGACGGTCGCCGGCGCGGAGACGAAGGACGCCACCCGGGTCGGCGGCGAACTCGCCGCGCAGATCGACGCACTCACGCGTCCGGATCGCATCGCCTCGACGCTCGAGATCGTCGCACTGCTGACGGCGGTCTCGATCGCACCGTCGATCCTGCTGATGGCGACCTGCTTCACGCGCATCCTGATCGTCTTCGCGTTTCTGCGTCAGGCGGTCGGCGTGCCCCAGCTTCCCCCGAACCAGGTGCTCGCTGCGCTCGCCTTCTTCACCACGCTGTTCGTGATGGCGCCCGTCGGCGCGCGCATTCAGACCGATGCGCTCGATCCGTATCTCGCGCGCGAGCTCGAGCCGCGCGAGGCCGCGTCGCGCGCGGTGACGCCCGTGCGCGAGTTTCTGCTCACGCACACCCGCGACAAGGATCTCGCGCTCTTCGTCGGGATGGCCGGCGCGGAAGCACCGGAAACCCCCGAGCAGGTGTCGCTGCCGACGCTGTTGCCGGCGTTCATGATCAGCGAGCTACGGACCGCGTTCGAGATCGGCTTCATGATCTATCTGCCGTTTCTCGTGATCGACATCGTGATCGCCTCGCTGCTGATTTCGATGGGCATGATCGTTCTGCCGCCGATCGTGATCTCGTTGCCGTTCAAGCTGATGCTGTTCGTTCTGCTCGACGGCTGGAATCTGGTGCTCGCCTCGCTGGTGAGCGGACTGCGCTGAGGAGATGCCATGACGATCGACCACGTGACGGCGCTCCTTCACGAGACGATTCGAACCACGTTGATCGTCGCCGCGCCGATTCTCGCCATCGCGATGGTGGTCGGGCTCGGTGTGTCGGTGCTGCAGGCCGCGACGCAGGTCAACGAGCAGACGCTCGCGTTCGTGCCGAAGATCGTCGCCGTGCTGGGCACGCTCGCGATTCTGTTTCCCTGGATCATGCGCACGGTGCTCGACTTCGCGACGCGCCTGCTGGCCGAGATCTCACGACTCGGCGGTCCGGGAAGCCCGTGAGCGAAGGAATCCCGGTCGCGCAGGTGATCGCGTTCTGTCTCGCCGCGGTGCGGCTGACGGCGCTCTTCGTGACGGCGCCCGTCTTCGGCCAGTCGGTGGTGCCGCTGCGCCTGCGCGTCGTGCTGGCCCTGCTGATCGCGGGGGCGATCGGTGCCGGCCGCGGCCCGGCGCCGGAGGCGCTTCCCGGCGGCGAACAGCAGCTCCTGTTCGCCGCGGTCGGCGAGGCGCTGTTCGGCGTACTGCTCGGGGTGTCCACGCGGCTGGTGTTTTCGGCGTTCACCCTCTTTGGCGAGTTCGTGTCGATTCAGGGCGGCATCGGCGCGGTGACCACGATCGATCCGCAAAGCGGAGCCTCGTCGGGCGCGATTCCGTTGCTCTTCGATCTGGTCGCTGTCGCGGTCTACCTCGCGCTCGACGGGCATCACGCGCTGCTGCGCGCAGCGACGATCTCGTTTCACACCCTTCCCGTCGGCAGCGGCGGGCCCGCGGCTGCGGGCCTCGGTCTGATTCCCGGTCTCGCCGCGTTCGTCTTCGAACTCGCGGTACGCCTCGCGGCTCCGGTGACCGTGGCGATGCTGGTCGCGAACACCGGGATCGGCGTCCTCGGACGCGTCGTTCCGCAGCTCAACCTGATGCTCGTGCAGCTTCCCGCGCAGATCGCGCTCACGCTGTTTCTGCTGGGCGTCGCCGGCCAAACGCTGATCGCCGTCTCCGGGCGCGAGATCACGGGCTGGGGCGAGCGGGTCGCGACGATGCTCGGTGCGGGAGGCGGCGGTGGCTGACGCGGACGAGCGCACCGAGGCCCCGACCGCGAAGAGGCGGAGCGATGCGCGCTCGGAAGGCGAGGTGGCGCAGTCGCGAGACCTCGCTTCGGTGGCGCTGCTCGCGGCGACGATTGCGCTGCTGGGATCGAGCCTCGCGGCGTCGGTGGCCGAGAGCGTCTCGGGGCAGATGCACGATCTGCTCGCCGGCCAGGAGATCCGGCCCGAGAGCCTCGCCGATTTTCACGCCCTTCTGCTGCACCACGGCGGGCTCACCGTGCGCGTGCTGGCCCCGTTCGTCGGGGCACTCGCGGTGCTCGGGATTCTCGTCCACCAGCTGCAGACCGGCCCGCTCTACGCGTCGAAGGCGACCGAGTTCAAGGCCTCGCGGCTCGATCCGCTGAAGGGCATGAAGCGCTTCGCGAGCCTGAACAGTGTCGTCGAACTGGCGAAGTCCGTGGTCAAGATCGTGGTCACGGGCTGGTTCGCATGGAGCTTCGTCGAAGGGCGGATCGCCGCGCTGTTGCAGCTTCCGGACGCGTCGGTGCCGACCAGCTTCGCCTTCGCGATCGACCTCGTGCAGGAGCTCGCGAAGCGGCTGCTCGCCGTGCTGGCGCTCTTCGCATTGCTCGACGTGGTCTGGGTGCGCTTCCGCCACGAGAAGAATTTGCGGATGACGAAGCAGGAAGTGCGGGAAGAGATGCTGCAGCGCGAGGGTTCGCCGCAGATCCGCGCGCGGCGCCGGCAGAAGCAACTCGAGCTCTCGCAGCTGCGCATGATCGCGAACGTGGCGCGCGCCGACGTCGTGATCACCAACCCCACGCACTACGCGGTGGCGCTGCGCTACGACCGGCGCACGATGCGCGCGCCGACGGTGGTGGCGAAGGGACGAAATCATCTCGCGCAGCGGATTCGGGAGGCCGCGAAGCGGCACGACGTGCCGATCATCGAGAACCGGCCGCTCGCACGGCTGCTGTACAAGACCGCACGCGTCGATCGCGAGATTCCGGACGCGCTCTTTCAGGCGGTCGCGGAAGTGCTCGCGATGGTGGCCCGGCTCGCGCCCCACCGCGCGCTCGCGTGGAGGGCGGCCTCGTGAACGGGCGCAACGAAATCGCCCTCGCGGGGCTCTTCTTCGTCATTCTCTCGCTGCTCGTGGTGCCGCTGCCTGCGCCCGTGCTCGATCTGTTTCTCGCCGTCTCCCTGACGGTGGCGCTACTCGTTCTGCTGCTCGCGCTCTACGCCGAGCGTCCGCTCGACTTTTCCGTGTTCCCGTCGCTGTTGCTGATGGTCACGCTCTTGCGGCTGGGACTCAACGTCGCGAGTACGCGACTCATTCTGACCCACGGCAGCGAAGGATCACGCGCAGCCGGCCGCCTGATCGAGGCGTTCGGCAACCTCGCGGTGGGCGGAAACTACGCCGTCGGCCTCGTCATCTTCATCATCTTCGTGGTGATCAACTTCGTGGTCATCACCAAGGGCGCGGGTCGCATCGCCGAAGTCGCGGCGCGCTTCACTCTCGACGCGATGCCCGGCAAGCAGATGGCGATCGACGCCGACCTGAATCAGGGCGTGATCAGCGACGCCGAGGCGAAGAAGCGTCGCCGGGACGTTCAGCGCGAGGCCGATTTCTACGGTGCGATGGATGGTGCGAGCAAGTTCGTCCGCGGCGATGCCGTCGCGGGCGTTTTGATCCTGTTCATCAACGTGCTCGGCGGAATCGTGATCGGCGTCGTGCAGCGCGGCATGCCGCTGCTCGAGGCCCTGCAAACCTACGTCATGCTGACGATCGGCGACGGTCTGGTCTCGCAGGTGCCGGCGCTCGTCATCTCGACCGCAGCCGGCGTGGTGGTGAGCCGTGCGGCCGCCGGAGCGCGGCTGGCCGACGAACTGGCCACACAGATGCTGCTGCAGCCGCGGGCGATGCAGGTGGTCGCCGGACTGCTCGGCACGATGGCGTTGATGCCGGGCGTGCCGTTTCTGCCGTTCGCGGTGCTCGGAGGGGGCGCCGCATGGATGGCCCGATATCTCGAAGCCGAACGCGCGCGTGAGGCCGAAGAAGAGAGCCGGCGGCCGCTCGCGAGCGCACCGGCCGAGAATGAAGACGATCAGCTGCGCCGCGCACTGGCGCTCGACGAGCTCGAACTGGAGATCGGCTACGGCCTGATCCCGCTGGTCGATCCGGATCGCGGCGGCGAGCTGCTGACCCGCATTCGCGCCACGCGTCGCCAGCTCGCCTCCGAGCTGGGGTTCGTCGTGCCCCTGATTCACATCCGCGACAACCTCCAGCTCGAACCGTCGTCGTACGCCGTACTGGTGCGCGGTGCGAGTGTCGCCAGCGGCACGGTTCCGCCCGGCCGACTGCTCGCGCTGCAAACCACCAGTGACGCGGTCCGGATCAACGGGGTGGAGACGCGGGACGCGGCGTTCGGGCTGCCCGCGCTCTGGATCCTCGAACGGGATCGCGAGCGCGTCGCGGCGGGCGGATACGCGGTGGTCGATGCCGCGACGGCGATCGCGACACATCTCGCCGAAGTCGTGCGAGCCCATGCCGCCGAGCTGCTGACGCGAAGCCAGGTCAAGGAACTGCTCGAACAACTTGCGCAGCGGGTCCCGAAGGGGGTCGAAGAGATCGTGCCCGCGCTGGTGCCGCTGCAAACGCTGCATCGCGTGCTGCGCCAGCTGCTCGGCGAGCGGGTGTCGATCCGCGATCTCGGCGCGATCGTCGAGACCCTCGCGGAGTACGGAGGACGCGTCCAGGATCCCGATCTGTTGACGGATCTCGTGCGCGAGCGGCTCGGCCGCACGATCGCGAAGCCGTACCTCGAACCCGACAACTCGCTGCGCGTGATCACGCTCGCACCGTCACTCGAAGATCGGTTGCGAGCCGGTGTGCATCGCAGCGAGAGCGGGTCGTACCTGGCCGTCGACGGCTCGACACTCGAGGTGCTCGTGCGCGGGCTGGAGAGCGCCGTGAGCGGGATCACCGCCGATGCGCGCGGTCCGGTGCTGCTGGCATCGCAAACGATACGCGGACCGCTGCGACAGATCCTCGCGCGGATCGCGCCCCGCGTCGCCGTGATTTCGCACAACGAGCTGCCGGCCGACGTGCGGGTGGTCGGGCAGTCGATGGTGGGAGCCGCCGATGCACATTAAGCGGTTCGAGGCGCCGACGTTGCTGGAGGCCGTGCGCGCGGTGAAGGAGGCACTCGGTCCGGACGCGCTGGTGCTGCAGACGCGTCGGATTCGGCGCGATGGCGGCCTGTTCGGTCTCTTCGGTCGCAGCATGGTCGAGTTGACGGCCGCGGTCGATCGCGACGTGCGACGGGGAGACGAGCCCGGGCGCACGAGCGCGAGCGCGGACACGCTCTCGAGGACGCAGCGGCGGGTCGCCTCGCTCGACGAGGACGGTGACGCGACGTTCCTTCGTGCGAAGGGTGCGAACGAAGAGCGTGCCGGTGGCGGTCGCGGTGCACGGCCGGACCGGTCGTGGGACGAGCTGCGGATGGTTCGTGCGCTGCTCGAACCGATGGAACGCGAGCTCGGTCAGTTGCGAACGATCGTCGAAACGCTCGCGCGCCCGGCGGGCGCGACCGAGGCGCTGTCGGTCGAAGTGGCGGCATTGCGGCGCGCGATGGCGGCGATCTCGGCGGGAGAATCCGGCGCGCGCGCGGGATTCGGTCCGCCGGCCGAATCGTCGGCGCGGGGACGCGGCGAACGCGCGCGCGCGACGTCGCGCGAGGCCCTGCTGCAGCAACTCGACGCGCGGCTCGCCCCACCGCGAGACGACGAAGGTCCGCGGATTCGCCTGCTGGTGGGCGCGACCGGCGTCGGCAAGACGACGACGCTCGCGAAGCTCGCGGCGCGCGGCGAATGCGGGGCAAGGGGCGTTGCAGTGGTCAGCACCGACGGATTCCGAGTGGGCGCCGAGGGGCAGCTCCGAACCTACGCCGATCTGCTCGGCGTTCCGTTCGCGCTCGCGACCTCGGCCGAAGATCTGCTGCGACAGGTCGAACGGTTTGGTGGTCGCCGCATCTGGATCGATACGGCCGGACGCGGTCCGGGCGACGAAGTCGGGCTCGGAGAACTGCTGCGCTGTCGCAACGCGCTCGGAGATCGGGCGCGGGTCGATCTCGTGCTGTCGGCCACGACGCGGGCCGAGGATCAGCGCCGCGAGATCGCTCGCCATCGCGCGCTGCGCCCAGACGGCCTGATCGTGACCAAAGTCGACGAAACTTCGTCACCCGCGGGAGTGGTCGATCTCGCGCTCGACGACGGTCTTCCGCCGCTGCGCTGGCTGGGCACCGGACAGCGCGTTCCAGAAGATCTTCGCGTCCCGGATCCCGCGCAGCTCGCCGATGGATGCTTCGGAGCCGCGGCGTGAGCCTGCCGGTCCATCCGTTGCGGGCCGACCAGGCCGCCGGGCTTCGTGCGCGCGCGGCAGGGTCGCGCCTCGGGGTGGTGCACGAGCCCGTTCGCGACCGACTGGTGGCCGTGGTGAGCGGAAAGGGTGGCGTCGGCAAGACCAACGTGGCGGCGAATCTCGCGATCGCCGCGGCCGGGCTCGGCGCCCGGGTACTGCTGGTCGACGGGGATCTCGGACTCGCGAACGTCGACGTGTTGCTCGGCCTCGCTCCGGCGCACGACGTGCTCGACGTCCTCTCCGGCGAGCGCGCGCTCGACGACGTGCTGATTCGCGGTCCTCGCGGCGTTCGCATCTTGCCCGCCGCTTCTGCCCGGAGCGAACTCGCGGCGCTGGGGGAGGCGGGCGTTGCGCGCGTTCTCGGCGTGATCGAGCAGGCGGCGAACTCGCACGATCTCGTGCAGATCGACGCCGGAGCGGGCATCGGACGCGCCGTGCTCGGTCTCACCGCCGGCTGCGGCCGTGCGCTGATCGTCACCACGCCCGAGCCGACCAGTCTCGCGGACGGGTATGCGCTGCTGAAGGTGATGACGCGCGAAACGCCCGAGGTCGAGGCGGAATGGTTGCCGAACGTCGTCAGTGGAGAGCCGGAGGCGCGATCGGTGTTTCGCCGAATGGATCGTCTCGCGGATCGCTTTCTCGGCGTGCGGCCGGTGCTGCGCGGATTCATCCCCCGCGATCCCGCCGTGCTGCGCGCCGTGGCGCGACAGCGTGCGGTCGTGGAGGCGTTTCCCGCCAGCCCCGCGGCCCGCTCGCTCGCCGCGCTCGCCGAGCAGATCTGGCGTGCGGCACGCGAAGGTCGAGGCCGGGTTCAACCGATGCAGGAGACGGGTTCGCTCGAATCGGTTCGAGCCGCGGGCGAGGGGAGCCATCTGCGCGTGGAGGAGGGTCGATGAGTCAGGAGATCGAGAAGCTGGTGGCGCGGGTGGGCGATCTGCCCGCCGTTCCGTCGATCGTTTCGCAGGTCGCGCAGCTGGTCGAAGATCCCGATTCGTCGGTCGAAGACCTGCGTGTCGTGCTCGAGAACGATCCGGCCCTCGCCGCACGCATCCTGAAACTCGCCAACTCCGCCATCTTCGGCTTTTCGCGTCGCATCGAAACGCTGCAGCACGCGATCGCGCTGGTCGGCTTCCGCTCGGTCAAGACGATGGTGATGGCGGCATCGATCAAGGGCGTCTTCAAACGCTTTGGGCTCAGTGAGCGCATGCTCTGGGAACACTCGACGATGGCGGGTGCGGTCGCGTCTCAGCTCGCGGGCTATGGAGACGTCGACATCGATCGCGAAGAAGCGTTCACCGTCGGCCTGCTGCACGATCTCGGAAAGATCGCGCTCAACAACACCTGCGAGAAGGAATACACGGAAGTCTTCACGCGCGTGTACAACGACGGACAGTCCTTCGTGGCGGCCGAGCGCGAGATCTTCGGTTTCGATCACGCCGAACTCGGTGCACTGGTCGCCTCGAAGTGGAAGCTCTCTCAGCGGCTCGAAACGGCGATTCGACATCACCACTCGCCGGCGGCGATGCTCGAGCTCGCCGAAGAAGAGAAGCGACTGACGGCGCTCGCGATGGTGACGACGGCGACCTGCACCCGGCTCGGCATCGGCCGGCGTGCGCCTGTCTCGCAGCTCGATCTGACCACGCTCGAGGCCTGGTCCGTGCTCGGACTGGGTGCGCAAGACGTGGAGCCGGTGCTCTCCCTGGCGCTCGACCAGGTGAAGGAGTCGACCGGCCTTTTCGACTGAGCCGGCGATGGACGGCGTGCCGGGCCTTCGCGCGCTGCCGCCTTCCGCCGAACGAGGCCCGACGCCGGTCTCCGATCGAGAGCCGCGACCGCCGCGTGATGGTGCGCGACGCGATCGCGACGCGCGCGACCCGGACCAAGAGCACGACGCGACGACCGACCGGCATCCCGCCGCGCAGGTCGAGCTGACGAGCGTCGCGATTCGCAACGACACCAGCGCCGCCGACGAACGATCCGCAGACGAGGACGCCGAACCTCCGCCGGTCGGCCGACGAATCGACCTGCGCGCCTGATTCCCGGCGTTTCACCCTGCAAAGCCCGCGTTTCGTTCCGCGGCAAAGTTTGCCGGGGGGCGGGCAGAGACGGATTCAACCCGCCGTCTTTTCACGTGTTCGTCGTCCATCGCCGGAACCTGCCGATGGCATGCTTGTTGCTCTTTCGTCGGCCGACGCGATCCCGGAGGAGCACGTGAGCGGAAACCTGTACGTCTCGGCCTCGGCGGCGCTGGCGCGACTGCGCCAGCTCGACGTCGTCGCGAACAATCTCGCGAACGCCGACACCGCGGGGTTCAAGCGCGACTACGCCACCTTCGAAGCCGTCCTCGAATCGTCCGTGCAGGATCTCGCGGGGCGCGCCGCGCCGGGCGCGCCCGGGCGCGTCTTCGTCGATACCGCGGGCGTCGGAACCGATCATTCGCGCGGTTCGGTGCAGCAAACCGGCGGTGCGCTCGACGTCGCCATCGACGGCGAAGGCTACTTCGAACTGCAGACGCCGGGCGGCGTGCGCTACACGCGCGCGGGCGCGTTCGAGGTGGATCGCAGCGGCCAGCTCGTGACGCCCGACGGCGACGCCGTTCAGGGCGAAGGCGGTGCGATCACGATCGGCGACCGACCGGTTTCGTTCACCGCGTCGGGCGAACTGGTCGACGATTCGGGCGAGGTGGTGGGACGCCTGAAGGTGGTTCGATTCGGCGATCTGTCGAAGCTGACCAAAGAGGGTGCGAATCACTTCGTCGCGACTCCGGGCGCGGGTCCGACGCCCGTCGAGGACGCCGACTTTCTGCCGGGAACGGTCGAAGTCTCCAACGTTCAACCCGTTCGCGAACTCGCGCGAATGGTCATTTTGCAGCGCGCGTTCGACAGCGCGATGCAGGTGCTCGCCGCCGACGACCGGGCCACCGGGCGTCTGCTTCAGGAGATCGCTTGATGCGTGCCTTGCTCACCGCCGCGACCGGAATGGACGCGCAGCAGACGAAGATCGACTCGATCGCACACAACCTCGCGAACGTGAACACGACGGGATACAAGAAGGGTCGAACGGAGTTCGAGGATCTCTTCTACGAGACGCTGCGCGCACCGGGCGCGCAGGCGGCCAGCGGGACGACGCTGCCGACCGGCGTTCAGATCGGTCACGGCGTGAAGCTCGCTTCGGTATCGAAGCTGTTCAGTCAGGGCGATCGCGTCAGCACCGGAAACGAACTGGATCTCGCCATCGACGGTGAAGGATTCTTTCAGGTCCAGCGGCCGGACGGCACCACCGTCTACTCGCGCGACGGTTCGTTCAAGCGCGACCGCGACGGCAACGTGGTGACGACGCACGGACATGCGCTGATCCCGAGCATCCAGATTCCCGACAACGCGCTCAACGTCACGATCTTGCCCGACGGGACGGTGTCGGTGCTGGAGGCCGGGCAGGACACGCCGACCAACGTGGGACAGATCGAGCTCGCGCGCTTCGCGAACCCGGCCGGTCTGCGTGCACTCGGCAGCAACCTCTTCACGCCGACCGAGTCGTCAGGCGACGCCCAGACCGGGACGCCGGATTCGACGGGATTCGGCGCCACCACGCAGGGATTTCTCGAGAATTCGAACGTCAACGTCGCGGAGGAGCTGGTGAACATGATCCTCGCGCAGCGCGCGTTCGAGGTGAACTCGCGGGTCATCCAGACCGGAGATCAGATGATGCAGACCGCTGCCAGCCTGACGCGCGGCTGAGGCCTTCGATGGGTCGAATCTCCTCGCGACTGCGAACCGGGTGCCTCGTGCTCGGGGTCGCGCTTCGCAGCGGGCCGGGCGTCGCCGAGCAAGCGCACGCGAGCGAGGTCGCGGCGATCGAGCACATCGCGTCGAACACGCGCGTGGCCGAATCGATCCTCGCACGACTGGTGGCGAACGACGGCGTGCGTCGCGAAGAGATTCGGATTCCACCGCTGCCCGAACTCGAGGCGCTCGCGGCCGAGCCGGGCGTCGAGCTGTGGATCGATCTTCCCGTTCGAAACGGGCGTGGTTCGTCGCTGCCCGTGAGCGTCATCCTGCTGCGCGACGGACAGGTGCTGCGACGTTCCGCGGTGACGGCACGCGTCGTCGCGGAGCGAGCGGTGCTGGTCGCGGCACGGCCACTCGCTCCCGGAACCACGCTGCGCGCGGACGACGTGAGTGAAGCGCTGCGCAGCGACGCACCCGCCGATGCTCTCGGCGTTTCGGCCGACGTGATCGGCCAGCGCGTCGTTCGGAGCGTGGCGGCGGGCGCTCCGCTGCGTGAGACCATGCTGCGCGCGGTGCCCTTCGTCCGGCGCGGACAGGCGGTTCGCCTGCGAGCGACGCGCAGCGGACTCGAGATCGAAGCCGCAGGACGCGCGCTCGAAGACGGGCAGCCCGGCGCGATGATTCGCGTGATGAACCTCGCTTCGCGCCGCGTGCTCGCCGGACAGGTGGCCGCCGACGGTTCGATCGAGATGGGTTTCTGAACGTGTGCCGAACGCGATCCGTTCTGCGACGAACCGGTTGCGCGCTGGCCATCGCCGGCTGCGGCGCCGGCACGATGGCCTGCGTCGAAACGGCGCTGATCGAACGGTCGATTCCGCCCGACTACGGCGCCTGGCGAGACGACACCCCGGCGGTCGCGAGCGAAGGCGCGATCTGGCCGGGCCAGACCGCGGGCGGATCGTTTCTGTATTTCGATCGCAAGGCGCGCGCCGTGGGCGACCTCGTCACGGTTCTCGTCGTCGAGAACCAGAGCGCGAAGAACGAGGCGAAGACCGACGTGAGTCGAAAATCGAGTCAGGGCATCTCGCTCACCTCGGACGTCGGCTTCCAGGACTGGATCGGCCGGCCGCTCAAGTGGCTCGCCGGACTCGTCGGGCTCTCCATGGACACGAATCTCCAGCCCGCCGGCACCGAGCTGAACGTGCTCGAAGCCGACGCCGAGAGTTCGCACGAAGGCGACGGCAAGACCGAACGCAGCGGCAAGATCACGGCGACGGTCACCTGTCGCGTCCTCGACGTGCCGCCCGGCAAGGTCTTTCACGTGCGCGGCCGGCGGACGACGGTGGTGAACCACGAGCAGCAGTTCGTGAGCGTCGAGGGACTCGTGCGACAGGAAGACATCGGAATCGACAACACGGTGGCGTCGACGTCGCTCGCCGAAGCGCGAATCGCCTACGACGGACTCGGTGTGATCGACGACAAGCAGCGGCCCGGAGTCGCTGCGAGGGCACTCGATTGGATCTACCCGTTCTGAAGACCCGCGGAGCGCGGGCACGAACGATCGGCAGCGCCGTGATCGCGCTGCTGCTCGGGATCGGCGTCGTCATCACGGCGCGGCCGGGCTCGGCGACGCGCCTGAAGGACGTCGCGAGCGTCAAAGGCGTGCGAGAAAACCAGCTCGTCGGCTACGGGCTCGTGGTGGGTCTGAACGGAACGGGCGACAAGGCCGGTACCGAGTTCACCATCCAGTCGCTCGGCAGCATGCTCGGCAAGCTCGGCGTCGGCGTCGATCCGAGTCTGATCAAGGTCAAGAACGTCGCGGCGGTGATGGTGACGGGGACGCTCTCTCCGTTTGCGCGCAACGGGTCGGCGATCGACGTGACGATTTCGTCGATCGGAGACGCCGGCAGCCTCGAAGGCGGAACGCTGGTGATGACGCCGCTCTTCGGCTCCGACGGCCAGGTCTATGCGATCGCACAGGGGCCTCTCTCGACGGGCGGCTTTGCGGCCGGCGCCGGCGGTTCGAGCGTGCAGAAGAACCATCCGACGGTGGGGCGAATCGCGAACGGCGCGACCATCGAACGCGAACTCGACTACGCGATCGGCCAGAAGAGCGAGTTCGAGATCGCGATCGGCCATCCCGACTTCACCACGGCGCAGCGTGCTGCGCGAGCGATCAATGCCGAGTTCGGTGCTCCGGTCGCCGAAGCGCGCGACTCCGGAACGCTTCGGCTGCGGGTGCCCGCGGAGTTCGATGCCGACGTGGTCGGTTTCCTCTCTCAGGTCGAGGCGGTCGAGATCGCTCCCGACGAAGTCGCGAAGGTGATTCTCAACGAGCGGACGGGCACGGTGGTGATGGGTGCCAGCGTACGGATCTCGCAGGTCGCGGTTTCGCACGGCAGCCTCTCGGTGACGATCTCGACCACCACCAGCGTTTCGCAGCCCGGTGCGTTCTCGAGTGGAACGACGGCCGTGGTTCCGAACAGCGACGTGTCGGCGGTCGAGGAGCCGGCGCGACTGCTGCTGCTCGGCGGAGCCGTCACCATCGGCGATCTCGTGCGCGGGCTCAACGCGGTCGGCGTCACGCCGCGCGACCTGATTGCGATTCTGCAGGCGATCAAGGCGGCGGGTGCGCTCTCGGCGGCGCTGGAGATCATCTGATGGACGTGACGCTCGCGCGGCTGCTCGCAGGAGAACGAACCGAGGAGAGTGCCTCGACCGGCGATCGAGCAGCGCGCCACGGGGCACTCGTGCGCGCCGCGCGCGAGTTCGAGAGCTGGTTCGTCTCGCACTGGCTTGCCGAGGCTTCGAAGCCCGCATTCGGCGAAACCGGCCTCGATGGCGGCCAGGCAGGCCGGATGTACCGCGACGAGTGGCAGCGCGAACTCGCACGCTGCGCAACGTCGGGCCGGGGACTCGGCTTTGCCGACTCGATCGTGCGCACGGTGGAACGTGGAACGAACGGCGCGATGGAAAAGGAGAGGATCCGATGAGCGATCGAGCAGCACTCTGCGAACGGCTCGCCGGGGTACTCGACGCCGAGGAAGATCTGCATCGCGAACTGCAATCGGTTCTCGCACGCGAACGGGAAGTGATGGTGGCGCTCGACGCGGACGCTCTGGCGAACCTCGTGCAGCGCAAAGAGACGCTCGCCGAAGAGGGACGGCTGCTGGAGGAGAGCCGCAGCGAAGTCGCGGCCCGTCTCGCCGCGGCGCTCGGCTGCTCCGAGGCGTCGCCGTCCTTGTCCGAGATGTGCGCGCGACTCGGTTCCGAAGCGGGTCGCCTGCCCGAATCGCAGCGACGGCTGGTCGCGCTGGTGGCCGCGACGCGCGAACTGCTGAATGCGAACGCGAGCTTCGCCAGCGATTCGCTGGCACAGGTGCGTGCGACGCTGCGCATGCTCGGCCGGCTGGTCCCGGTCGACTCGGGATACGGACCAACGGGAACACCGCGTCCCGTGGAACACGCGTCGGGGCGACTGTTGCGCCGCAGCGCATGAGCGAGGTGACGTCATGAGTCTGTCGAGCGTTCTCGATCTGGCTTCTCGCGCCATGCAGGTGGTGCAGAGCGGGGTGCGGAACACCTCGCACAACATCTCCAACGTGAACACGCCCGGCTACTCGCGACAGCGGCAGGTGCTGGAGCCGGCGGCGTCGCTGCCGACGGCAGCGGGGCAGATGGGCAGTGGCGTCGAGCAGCGGACGATCGAGCGGATCACGGACTCCTTCGTGCAGCGCTCGCTGATCGAGCAGTACTCGACGCAGGGATCCGTCGACGCGCAGACCACCGTGGTGACGAGTGTCGAGGAGCTGTTCAACGAATCCCAGGGCGAGGGGCTCGGGGCCGCCCTCGACCAGTTCTACGACTCCTTCCAGGACCTCGCGACGTCGACCAGCCCGGGTGCGGCGACCGAGCGCGAGAGCGTGCGCTCACAGGCGAACGTCCTGATCGACACGCTGCAGCGAATCGATCACGACCTGCGGGGGGTGATGCGCGCCGCCGATCGCGACATCGTGTCCGTGCTGCCGGAAATCAACTCGATCACGTCGCGCATTCAGGTGCTGAACGTCGAAGTGCAGCGGCAGGAGATCATCGCGCCGGCCAACGATCTGCGCGACGAGCGCGATCAGTTGATGAGAGACCTCGCGCAGCTCGTCGACATCAGCCATTTCGAAGACGCAGGCGGGAAGGTCGTGGTCATGCTGCGCAATGGACTTCCTCTGGTGGAGGGAGCGAGCGCGCGAACCCTCACCACGACCTCCGACACCGGAAACGCGTTCGATCCGAGCTTCTCGCGCGTGCTGTGGAGCGACGGCTCGACGACCAGCGACGTGACCTCCTCGATCGGCGGCGGAAAACTCGGCGGGCTGCTCGCGGCACGCGACGGGATCACGGCCGACGCCGTGCGCGAGCTCGACGTGATCGCGTACAACCTCGTGTCGACGGTCAACGTCGTACACGCGGGCGGCGTCGGGCTCGGTGGGTCGGTGGGCGGATTCTTCGCCAGTCTGACGCAGGTGGAAGATTCGGCGCGCGACATCGCTCTGCACGCCAACGTGATCGCGTCGACGGATGCGATCGCCGCGGGCCTCTCGACCGACCCGCTCGACAATCGCAACGCGCTCGATCTCGCCGCGCTTCGAACCACGCAGTCCGCGCTCTATCTGGTGGGAGATCCGCCGGGCCCGGCGACCGGTCCGAGCCGGAGCATCAGCGAACAGGCGGCCTTCGTGGTGGCCGACATCGGCGCGGAGTCGCGCCAGCTCCAGCAATCGCGCGACACGCAGACTCGGGTGGTCGAAAACCTCGAGAACCGGCGCGCCGAAGTGTCGGGCGTGTCGGTGGACGAAGAAGTGACCTCGCTGATCCGACTGCAGGCGGCGTTTCAGGCCAATGCGCGGGTGATCACCACGGTCGACCGGATGCTCGATCAGCTGGTGAATCTGATCCGCTGAGACCGCGAGGAGGAACGGAACGATGGGTGTGAGAGTCACCACCGAGATGCTGTTTCGGTCCGGGCTCGCCGACGTCTCCCGAATCCGGGGACGACTC
>CAZDHU010000091.1:0-7144 GCA_964505355.1 uncultured Myxococcaceae bacterium
GTGACGGGATCGATGTCGACGAACACCGGCGTCGCGCCCGTCCACAAAATCGCCTCGATCGTCGCGAAGTAGGTGAACGGAGACGTGATCACTTCGTCGCCCGGGCCGATGCCGAGCGCGAGCAACGAAAGCCAGAGCGCCTCGGTGCCGGAGCCGACGCCGACACAGAATCGCGAACCGACCCGCTCGGCGAGTTCCTGTTCGAAGGCCACCGTCTCGGGGCCGAGGATGTACTGCCCCGAGCGCAGCACGCGCGTCACCGCGCGCTCGACGTCGGCGCCCACCTCGGCCCACTCGGCCCCGAGATCGAGCATCGGAATCCGGAAGCCCATCAGTAGGCGTTCCGGTGAAAGAGGCCGCGCCAGAAGGTCATCAGCAGAATGCGCACGTCGAGTCCCAGGCTCCAGTTCTGGATGTAGTAAAGATCGTGTTCCACACGCTCGTGCAGCGACGTGTTGCCCCGCCAGCCATGCGCCTGCGCCCAGCCCGTCAGCCCCGCCTTCACTTTGTGACGGAGCATGTAGCCCGGCACCTCGCGCCGAAACTGTTCGATGAAGACCGGCCGTTCGGGCCGCGGCCCGACCAGACTCATGTCGCCGCGCAACACGTTCCAGAGCTGGGGTAGTTCGTCGAGGCTGGTGCGCCGGAGCAGTGCGCCGAGACGCGTGCGGCGCGGATCCTCGGCCACCGTCCAGACCGGGCCGGTCGCCCGCTCGGCGTTCGACACCATGGTGCGAAACTTGCGCATGCCGAAGACGCGACCGTCGAGCCCCATTCGCTCTTGTACGTAGAAGACCGGCGCACCCGACGAGAGGCGAATGGCGAGCGCGATCACCGCGAAGAGCGGCGCGAGCACGAGCAGGCCGAGCGCGCTGACCGCCACGTCGAACGCGCGTTTCTCGACCGCCGACCATCCGACCAGCGGGCTGTCGCGCAGCGAGATGACGGGCAAACCGTCGATCTCTTCCACGCTGCTGCGCACGGTCAGCACGTCGACGAGATCGGGCACGATTCGCACGCTGACGAACTCGTCGTCGAGATCGGCGAGAATCTTCTCCAGCAGCGACGATTCCTCGCGCGACAGCGCGATCACGACCTGATCGACCCGCTGCTCGCGCAGCACGCTTTTCAACTGCCCGTGACCGCCGATCACCGGGACACGCCCCGCGAGCGCACGCGCGCGAGAGTCCGAGAGCACGCCGAGCATCCGCAGCCCGGCTTCGGGACGAAGCGCGATGCTCTCGACGAAGCGCTCCATCAGCTCGCCCCCGCCGACTCCGAGCACGAAGCGCTGGTTGTAGCCGCGCCGGCGCGCAGCGCGCAGTGCGAGCCGCGCGCTCCAGCGGACGGCGATCACGGACACGCTCGCGAACACGAAGAAGAGACCGAGCACCGCGCGCGAATAAGAAAACTGTCGCGCGAAGAAGGTGAGCGCGGCGAGCATCAGCACGCCGGCGGCGTTGGCGGCGATCACGCCGCTCGCCTCGCGCCAGAGCGAGGCCGTTCGTCGCGCTTCGTAGAGCCCCCGCGCGCCGTAGAGATGAAACCAGATCGGCACCACCGCGATCAGCAACCAGAGGTACGGCTCGAACTCCGGCACGCCGAGCGGTGCCGGGAGTTCGGTGTGGAATCGAAGCCAGTAGGCGAAGACGAGACTCGCCGAGACGAGCACGAGATCCGACACGCGAAGCAGCGTGCGAAACACTTCGCTGTGTCGGTACAACATTCAGCGGCCCTCCGGAGCGGTCGACACGGCCGGGTTCGCGTCGGCCGAACCATCGCGCAGCGCGAAGATTCGCGCCTCCACGTCGCCATCGATTTCACGATGAAGCAGCCGCGCTTCGCGGGCGAGCGCCCGTGCCAGCGCCGGGCGACGCTCCAGCGCGTCCGCGTCGAGAATCACGAAGGTCGCACCGCGCGCTCGCAGCCACTCGCCCGTTCGCTCGTCGGGCGCATCGCGAAGCGGTACGAACGCTCGTCCGGCATACCACGCGTTCCGACTCTTCTCGACCGCGACCGCGCTCGTGCCCGTGTCGGTCCGTCGCAGCCATTCGGCCGCCCGTCGCTCCGCGAGGCCTTCGTCGCGGTGCGGCCGGAGCGCGTGACCGAGGCCGAGCACGAGGATCAGCGCGACACCGATCGCGGTCGCGAGCCACGGCGAGCGACCGGGCAACTCCCCGTCCGGCGCGCGCGCTCGTACACGCACGAATCCGTCGAGCATCGACGAGCCGAACCGCTCCGCGCCGTAGCCGAGCCAGCCAAAACCGAGCACGATCGGCGGCAGCGCGTGTCGCGCACTGACGTAACCACTGAAGACGGCGAGTCCCGCGAGCAGCAGTCCATGAAACGCCGCGAATGCCGCAACGAAGACACCGCGCAGACTCGTGCCGCCGCGCCGACTCCAGAACCCCGCGAGCAAGAGCACGAGCACGTCGGGGCGGGCCGCGCGAACGAGCGTACGAACGAGATCGACGAACGCCGAACCGACGCTCCGCGGTGGCTCTGGCGTTCGCGACGGCGGCGCGGAAGTAGCGAGATCCCGTGCCGGCGTCGCGCGCCGGGGATCGCTCCGCAGCGCGCGCGACTCGAGCGCGACGCCGGCAGCCGGCTGCGACCCGGTCCGATCGGCCTCGTCTGCCGCGACTCCCGTCGCATCAGGCGAGGTCTCCCCCGTGTCGTGCAGCCGCGACCCTGTGTCGCGCAGCGGCGACGGCGGCGGTGCGGGTGCGATCTCGCCGGCGCCCCACACGGATGCCCCTCCGAGGCCGGTGATCTGCGTCGCGGTCTTCTTACGGGTCAGCGTGAAGGTGCCGCTTTCGTGCGTGAGCCAGCCCGCGTACGGAGCGATGACTCCCGCGGCGCAGCCCACGAGCGCCAGCATCCAGCTCACCCGCTGCCATCGACCCGTGCGCGACGTCGGGCGTTTCGCTGCGCTGCCGGGCTCGCTCGCTCGCGCACGCGCAGCCGCGAGCAGCCGCTCGCCCGTCGCGGACATCCCCGCGAACCAGACACCGATCGACGCGCCGACCACGACGACGCCGAGCCCCTCGGGCCGGGTGAGATAGGCGAGCCCGGACAGCGCGCCGGCCGCGCCCGCGCGCCATGCCGAGTTCGACACCAGCGCGCGCCAGAGCGCCGCCACCGCCGCCAGGAAGAGCGCGAGATAGAGACCGTCGCTCTGCACGTCCGCTGAGAGACCCACCGCACCGGGATGCACCGCGAGCGCGAGCGCGCCCACGGCCGCGGCACGTCGGCCAAAGGCGCTGCGCAGCCAGCTCCAGAGACAGGCGACGGCGAGCCCGCCCGAAAACACGGACACCGTCTTTGCGGTCAGCAGCAGGGCATCGCCTTCCGGCAATGAGAAAAGGCGGTGCAGCAGAGCGATCGAAATCGGGTAGAGCGGATGAAAGGGATGACCGAGCGCCGCCGCGAACTCTCCGTGTGCGAACGCGCGCGCGAGCGCGAGAAACGTCGGCCCGTCGTTGAAAATCACGGCGCTGCGGGCGCTCGCGAGGGCACGCAGCGCGAGCGCGAGCACGACACAGATCGAGAGCATCGCATCGTCACGGCGCAGCAGCGCCGCCAGTGCGCCGCCCGCCCGGCGCCGGTTCGGCGGTCGTTCGGCCGGGCGCTGTGCCCCTGCGTTCAGAGCGGTTCGGTCCCGCGCACGCGACGCAGAGCTTCGTCGAGCGCGCAGACTTCGCCGAGCAGCCGGTCGACGGCTTCGAAGTCGATCTGGCTGGGCCCGTCGCAGGGCGCGCGATCGGGGTCGCGGTGCGCTTCGAGAAAGAGCGCGTCGATGCCCACCGCCACCGCGGCGCGTGCCAGCGGCGCGACGAAGCGGCGATCTCCACCCGTCGCCTCGCCGGTCGCGCCGGGATGCTGCACGGCGTGCGTCGCATCGAACGCGACCGGCGTCTCGGCGCGCAAGATCGGCAGCGAGCGCAGGTCGACCACCAAATTCTGATACCCGAACGACGTTCCCCGTTCGGTGACGAGCACGCCCGCGGCGCCGAGGGCGCGCGCTTTCTCCACCGCGTTGCGAACGTCCTGCGGCGAGAGGAACTGCCCCTTCTTGATGTTGAGCGGAAGCCCGGTCGCCGCGCAGGCCGCGATCAGATCCGTTTGCCGGCAGAGAAAGGCGGGGATCTGCAGGCAATCGACGACACCGGCGGCCGTTTTGGCCTGGTGAGCTTCATGCACGTCGGTCAGCAGCGGAAGTCCGAACTCGCGCTTCACGGCGGCGAGCACGCGCAGCCCTTCGTCGATGCCCGGCCCCCGGAAACTGTGAATGCTGGAGCGATTGGCCTTGTCGAACGACGCTTTGAATACGAGGGGCAACCCTCGCCGCCGCGCGATCGCGACCAGTTCGTGCGCGGCCTCGAGCGTCGCGTCTTCGCTCTCGATCACGTTGAGCCCGGCGATCAGGACGAGCGGCGCACCGCCGCCGAGCGGAATCGAGCCGATTCGCATTCCCTTCCTCCTGCCTCACCGCAAACGCCCGAGGCGAGACCGATCGCCCGTCGCGTCCGTCCACAGCAAAACCGTCGTCCACAGCGGAACCGTCTGGCCGGGGGAAGGCCGTCGGGCCTGGGGGAGGCCGCCTTCGCGGCGACGCTAGCCCGAATCGGCCCGCAATTCCGCGGCGGCGAGGCCCTCGACCCTCGCCCGGACCGGCCACCGGCGGCCGCACCAACGCAGGCGAGGCTCGCCCCGGCTAGGCCGTCTCGCGCGCGTCGGCCTCCACCGCGTCGCGCAACTCGTCGAGAAATCCGGGCAGGGCCGACGCGACGCGGTTCCAGTTCGGGATCGGCGGCGTCCCCATCGGGTCACGCACGAAACTCAACCCCGCCGCCCGCAACGCGCGCGAGAACGTCTCGACCGCGACCTCTTCTTCGTGCCGGTCGAAGCCAAGCCCGTTGAGCATCGCATCGTCGCCGTAGCTGCTGATCGCGTCCTGTGCCGTGCGCACATAGGTCGCGATCAGCGTGTTCAGAAAGCCCGAAGAGAAGTTGACGCCATAGCTCGCGAGGTTGCGGATCAACGACGCCGCGATGTCGACCACCATGCGGTGCAGCCCGCGGCTCGGGTCGGTCTCCGAGAGGTCCTGGTGCTTGTGATCGTAGTTGTCGACCAGTTCGATCTGACAGATCCGGCGCAGCGCACAGTTCCGATACACCTCGGCGAGCACGCCGACCTCGAGCCCCCAGTCGCCGGGAATCCGGTTCAGTCGCGCCAGATCGGTCTTCATCGAACACTCGCCAGAAAGCGGATATCGGAACGACTCGAGGTATTCGAGCGGAGGCAGCGGCCCGAGAACGGATTTCATCGCGCGCAGCAAGGGATTCATGAAGAGCCGGGTGACCCGGCCATAGAGGCGATCCGTGACACGCCCGTAGTACCCCTTGGCGAACTCGTAATCCATCTGCGGGTTGGCCGTCGGGAAGACCAGTCGCGCCAGCATTTCGCGGCGATAGTCCCGGATGTCGCAATCGTGAAGCGCAATCACGCGCGAAACGTTGGTCGCGAGCACGAAGCCGTAGGCCATCCACGCGCTGCGCCCCTTGCCGTCCTCGCCGGGATCGAGCTCGGCCGCGCGCAGCCGGTCGTAGAGCGCGGTGATGCGTGGCCCTCGATTCCAGAGAAAGATCGCCGGCTCGCCGGTCACCGTCGTCACGCCGTCGAAGGCGGACCGAAGCTCGTCGAACTCGGCGAAGCGCTGAGTTCCCGAGACGCTGACCACCACCTGGCGCAGATACCGGACCTGCCGGAGCACATCGATGATGCCCTTCAGCGCGACGTCCTTGACCTCGCTGTAGAGGCAGGGGAGCACGAGGGCGATCGGGTTGACGGGAACGAACGAAAGCAGCGCGGCCTCGAGCCGGGCAACGTCCGGGGCGCCGAGACGATGGAGCGTCGTGACGACGCCGGTTTGCTGGAAGTCGGCCATGGGCGGCTAGGTCACATCGGGCCGACCGGGATGTCAACCCGCCCGCGGGGAGATCGGCGGCCGACCCGCCGCGGGCGAAGCGTGCGGAATCAGACTTCGAGGGCTTCTTCGATCAGGCGGACCGAGAGCGGATCGATCTCCAGAAACTGGAGGCCGATGTCGGACGTGAGCGGGTCGACCTCGGTCACCCAGGCGACCTTGCCGACCGCCTCGACGGTGTGGTCGCCGACGTTGAAGGTCACCCGCAGCACGTCGTCGAGATCGATCTCGCAACCGATCGCCTGAAACCGGATGCCGCCGAGCGAAAGGTCGCGAACCAGCGCCATCTGATCCCGCTGCTCGAGCGGTGCGAACGAAATCAGCTGATCGGTGCCGAGGCGGGCGTACTTGCGACGGTCCTGAGGACTCTCTGTCACGGCGTTCCCCCGTGGAGCCCAATTGGCCCCCCGGGCGCGTTTCGGTCCGGCCAGACGCAGGCTTGAGCGAGGCCAGCGGGCCCGGCGGAGCGCGAGGCGCTGGTGCGGAGCGGCGCGCCGTCAGCGGCGAACGGGGTTTCCGAAGAGGTCGAGCTGGCGGTCGTCCCGGCGAACGCGCGAGAACTGCCGGACGGAAAGGCCGAGCAGGCGGACCGCTCTCGATCCGACGGGCGTCCGCCCGAGGAGGTCGCGAGCGTGCGCTTCGAGGGCGCTCGCCTCCACCACGCCGCGACCGAGGGTCAGGCTGCGCATGGCGATTTCTCCGTCCTCGAACCGCGCCTTGAGCGAGATCCCGCGCGCGGCAAGACCGTTGAGGCGCATCATCGCTTCGAGCCGGGCGGCAAGCGCAGCGAGTGTCGGGACCAGCGCAACGGGATCGCGCTCGGGCGCGTCGAGCGTCGTCTCCAGCGAGAGGCTGCGGGGATGCGCGTCGCCCCGCACATCCGACGGCCCCCGCCCCTCGGCGTGCGCGAGCAGCTCGAGCCCCCGGTTGCCGAGCGCCGCTTCGAGACGCGAACGCCCAACCCGAATCAGGTCTCCGATCCGCTCCACTCCGAGCGTGGCGAGTTTTTCGGCCGCCGAAGGGCCCACTCCGGGAAGGCGACCGACGGAAAGCCCCGACAGAAACGCGGCTTCACTGCCGGCGGGCACATCGCGAACGCCGGTTTCGCCGGCCTCCTCGGCGGCGAGCCGCGCGGCCAGCCGTGTTCCCGCGATG
>CAZDHU010000092.1:0-3936 GCA_964505355.1 uncultured Myxococcaceae bacterium
GCATTTCGGCGAGCGCGCGCAGGGGCTGCCGAATCGAGCACAGCGTCCACGTGATCACGACCGTGTCGAAGCACGCATCGTCGAACGGGAGATCCCCGTCGGCGCGCAGTGCGTGACGCTCGACCGGGAAGGGCGCACGGCGCAGGCGGTCGTCTAGCGCCGAGAGGCCTTCGATGCGGTGCGGGTCGACGGCCACCAGCCGGGAGATGGCCGGCGGGTAGTGGGGGAGGTTGAGCCCGGTTCCGAAACCGACCTCCAGCACGTCGCCGCGCGCCTCCGCGAGCGTCTCCGCTCGCAGCTCGTCCAGCTTGCGCATCATCCAGTCGAGACACCGATCTCCGAGCGCGCCGCGTCCTGCCACCTCAGTCGCTCCTTTTCGCGGCGTCGCCACCGCGCCACGTTCCCAGCTCGGTCACGAGTCGCCATGCGCCCGCGGAAGCGGGGCTGGCACGCACGACGCTTGCGCCGTTCGATGTCGACTCCAGACCGAGCACGCGCTGGAGTGCGAGCAGCGGGCCCGCGTGGGCGTTGGAGTTCATCACCGGAAACTCGCGCATCGGTGTCGCCGGCTGCACGAAGGTCTCGCCCGGACGATCCGCGTGATGCGCGTTCCACGCGTCGGGCGCGCTCCAGATGCCGTACCACACGTTGGGATACGCGCGCGCGTGGGCGGCAAGGGTCTGCGCGCGAAGGCAGCGAAAGGCTCGTTCAGGGTCGTGCAGCGAGAGACCCCACGCCGTGAGCGCGGAGATCGCGGCCCAGACACCGCCGTTCGTGTCCCATCCCGGCGGCAGGATGCCGCCACGCACGTGCGCCGGGCGGTCGAGGATCAGCGGGCCGATGGGCGAGGGGCGCAGACAGCGCGCGTCGATCTCCTCCACCAGACGAGCGCGCTGCGCATCGCTGCCGATCCGCGCGATCAGGCACCAGGCGTTCGCGTCGAGAAACAGACGGTCTTCGCCGATCGCACCGCCGCGGCCGTCGAAGCCGCGGGGAAAGAAGGCGCCGTTCCAGCTCGCTTCGAGCGCGCTTCGCAGCCGTGACGCGAACTCGTGCATTTCTCCTTCGACGTCGGGCAGCAGTGCGGCGGCGAGCGGCAGCACGTGCACGGCCATCGCGCTGTTGAAGCTCGACTCGCCGTGCCGGTGAAAAGCGCGACGATCGGGCGCGAACGCGGTGATCGGATCGTTCCAGTCCCCGCTGCCGACGCGCAGGAGGCCGTGCGGCCCGCAGCCGACTCGCTCGCGCATCCAGCGAAACGTTCGCAGTAGCCAGGGCCGTGCCTCGTCGAGAAACGAGCGGTCGCCGGTTGCGAGCACCAGCTCGCTGACGCCCCAGAGCAAGAAGAGAGGGAGATCGCTCGGCGCGCGGTGCACGGCGGCCGACGTGAGATGCCCGGCACCCGTGTGCGCGTAAGCGATCGAGCCATCCTCGCGCACGAGACGCAGACACAGGCGCAGTGTCTCGCGCGCGACGTCGGGTTCGATGAGCGCGAGCGCGACGGCCGTCAGACAGTAGTCGCGTGGCGCGCCCTGAAGGCCGTGCAAGAAGGAGTACGCGGAGCCCTGCGGCACGTAGCGCGTGCCGAGCACCGCGTCGCGCACCTGAGCGCTGCGCAGGTACATCGCGTGCCAGCGCATCTCACGCGCGAGTGCGGGGTCGGCCGGCAGATCGAGCGTGAATCGAGAACGCCAGCCGGCGGCGCTCGCGGCCGGTGTCGCCTCGCGCAGTGTGTGCAGCGCGGCGCCGATCTCGGACTCGGGCGCGAGCCCGACCGCGACGCCGAACGACGCCTCCGGCGCACCGTCGAGATCCGTCTCGATCTCGACCTCCGTCACCGCATTGTGTCGCTCGCCACGTGCGCGCACGCGTCCGGTGCCGAAGCCTGCAACGAAGATGGGCGCGGGAAGGCGCGCTTTCCACGTGGGCCGCGCCGGCGCGCAAGCACCGCCGCGCGGCTCCAGCACGAGTCCCTCGGCGTCGCCGAGCGGTCGCGCTTCGAGCCGCAGCGACAGCGCGAGCGCATCGCGCAGGCGCTCCGTGATCCAGCGCGACGCCGCGGAGATCGCGAGCGCCGCGCGCCAGGAGAATCGCTCTCGACGGTCGAGCCCTCGCGGGGGCGGTTCGTAGCGCGACATCAACGAGATGCCGACGATCGGATGCGGCGCGAACCGCCAGTGAACGACGTGCATGGCGGGCAGGGCACCCCGCAGCCGTACGTCGATCCGCCAGCCCGGTGCATCGCCGAACGGCGCCGAGAGCCGCCGCATTCCTTCCAGCGCACCGTCGCGCCAGTGCCACTCCGCCCAGCCGCAGCCGAGCCGCATCGTGACGAACGGCGCCGGCGGTGCGAGCTCGCCGATTCGCAGCAGTCCTTCCTCGGCCCAGTAGAAGACGACGCGACCGTCCGCGTGAGCGGTCGCCGTCACGCGATCGTTGCCGACCTGATGCCACGCATCGACGTCGCGCGTGCACGCACGCAGGACGAAGACGGGGAGCCCGGTCTCGTCCTCCTCCCACGCGCCGCACTCACCGCCGTCCTGCATCTGCCCTCGCGATCGCTCGACGGAATCCGGAAACGCCCGCGACCGGCCCTGGGGAGCGGCAAGCGATCGAAAGGATTCTACGTCGTGCGGGTGCCTTCCGGGCCGGGCAATCTCTGCGCCGGGCGGACGCCGTGCGACGACGAACCCGACACCGCATGACCGAGATACCGGGCGTCGAGCTGCCGATCGTGCAGGCGCCGACGGGCTGGCTCGCCCGGGCGAAGCTCGCGTCGGCGATGTCGAATGCGGGCGGCATGGGCATCGTCGAGACTTCGTCGGGCGAGCTCGACGCGATCCGTGACGAGATCCGGAAAACTGGATCTCCCAGAACGGATCGGAGAACGCGAGGAGGCTCGACTCGATCGATCCGTGCAGCGTGATGGAAGCGGCGCGCGGCAGATGGCCGACGGGACTCGAGGCCGTCCCTGTGTCGATCCAGCTCGAGCTCGCTCTGTAGTAGCCGAACGGGCAGCTTCGAGCCTCGCAGTCCGCGTTGCCGGCCGCTGAAGTCGTGCCCGTTCTGCGCATCTTTCATTGCGTGGAAACCGTTGACCCAACCCGGTTGGTCGGTGGCTCCAGTGCTCGATGAGTCGGCGTCACCCGGCCGATCGAACTCCGCACAGGGCCGGTGGACCTCCTGCCGTCCATCGGCCATCGTCGCCATGCAGATGCCGGTCTCGCCGGTCTCCCTCGACGGGAGATCGATCACGCCGGCTGCCGCGTCGTCACCGAACCAGATGACTGCGACGAGGATGCGCGAGTGGGAATGTCGAGATTCGATGGCCCGCGCAGCGTTGCTCTCGCCGCCGACCCGATCAGCGATTCGCTCGGCGCGCGAGATCGGCGGATGCCGGTGTCCCGCTCACTGCGGATGACGACGGAATGACGAATCGCGTACGCATCGGCGCGACGCTGGCGGCGGGCACATTGCTGCTGTTCGGGCTCTTTCATCGTCTTCGGCACGACGATGCGTTCATCACGCTCCAGTTTGCGCGAAACGTCGCAACGGGGGCGGGTTTCGTGTTCAACCCCGGAGCGCCGATTCTCGGCACGACGTCTCCGCTCGGCGCGCTCGTGCTGGCCGCGCTCTACCCGCTGGTCGGAAACGCGCTCCCGAGCGCCGCCGTCGGACTCGGCGCACTGGCGCTGACGGCGCAATCGCTTCTGCTTTACCGGCTCATGGAACGCGGCTTCGGCCCGGGCGCGGGGCTCGCAGGCGGGCTCTGCTGGCTGGGTCTTGCAGGCGGGCAATCATGGATGGCGCTGGAGACGAATCTGGTGGCCGCGCTCGCTCTCGGGACGTTCGTCTGTCTCGACGGCGAACGCGATCTCCGCGCAGGGCTGTGCATGGGCCTCGCGTTCCTGACCCGCTACGACGCGGGTGTTCTGA
>CAZDHU010000093.1:0-5029 GCA_964505355.1 uncultured Myxococcaceae bacterium
TGCAGGACGTCGCGGTCGGTCCGGAACGGCTGCTCGTCGAGCACGAGAGCAGCTTGGCGAAGACCGGCAAGGCCGGGGCGAAGGACACCTACTCGATGGAACGGTACGGCGTCGCCGCGAAGTAGCTCGGCATCATCGAACGATGCATCGAACTCAGCGTGAAGTACGCCCGAGAGCGCATCGCGTGGGGGCAGCCGATCGGCGAGTACCAGTTGATCCAGCTCAAGCTCGCGAAGATGGAAGTCGCGCGCTTCAACGTCGAGAACATGGTCTTCCGGCACATCGAGAGCGTCGCAGCGGGCAAGGGCCTGACCTTCGCCGAAGCCTCGGCGATGAAGCTCTATTCCGCGCAGTCGGCCACCGAGGTCGCGCTCGAAGCCGTGCAGCTCTTCGGCGGCAACGGCTACATGGCCGAGTATCACGTCGAACAGCTCGCCCGCGACGCCAAGGTGCTGCAGATCTATGCGGGCACCGACGAGATGCAGGTTCGAGCGATCGCGCGCGCGATGCTGTCGGCGTAGCGAGGCCATTCGGCGCCGAGACACCGCACAGAGGACGTTCCTCGACGGCTCATTCAGCGCCGAGCCCGCGCCTCACCGAGCAACAGGACGCGGACATCGCCGTCCGCGCGGTGGCTCGCGAGCAGGAGGTAGGGTGCGAGCACCATCATTCCGCCGAACAGCCCGCACAGGCCGAGTACGAGACCACCCGCCGAGAATCCGTGGCGCCATGCCAGCCAGAGCGCAGAGAGCGACAGGAACGTCAGAAAGTCGAGGTTGAACTGGCCGGGCCAGGTCATCGCTCGCATGTCACCGAAAAAAATCGGAAGCAGACCCCATCCGTGGTCGAGACCGACCTTCAGTGTGTAGACCCCGAGAATCACGATCACGATCGTCAGGTGCGCGCGAAATGCCGTCATCGCTTGCTCCTTCATGCGTTGGGATCGGGCCTCACGACAATTCCATGGTCGGCCGTTCGCGGATCGCGCTCGCCGCGGATGGACTCACCCATCGGCATCGTGGTCGTCGGATCGGCGACTTCGTGGCTCTCACCCTTCCACGAGTTCGGCTGCGGATCTTCGCTTTCGTTCCATGCGGGCAGCGGCGTCAGCGTGCCTCGTGTTTCGAAGCCGCGGCGCGCGGTTTCGTCGTGCAGCGCCTCGATGCGATCCGCCGACAGCGGATGCGAGGAGAGCCAGGCGCCGGCGCGTTCGGCGCCGCTGCCGTCGGCGTCCGGGAGCCGTTCGAAGAATCGCGTTGCACCGTTCACGTGACCGTATTCGGCGGCCACGAGGCCGAGCGCGAACTGATCGGCGGTGGATTCTTGCGCTCGATCGAAGCGCAGCGTGAGCAGCTCGCCGAGGGTGAAGGGAAACGTCGCGCTTCCATTCCCGAGCCCGCTCGCGGCCGCCGCGACGAGACCGATCAGCAATCGCCGGCCGAGCGCGCGCAAATGATCACGATGCCGAAAATGCCCGAGTTCGTGAGCCAGCACGAAGGCGAGTTCGTTCTCGGACTGCGCCCGCTCGAGCAGTGCGCTCGTCACCACGATCGTCCCCCCGGGCAGAGCGAGCGCATTGGGTTCGTCGCCCGGGAACACGTGCAGCCGAAACCGATACGGCGCATCGGGCCAGTGGATCGCGAGCCGCTGCAGCAACGCCTCGAGCGCTGGCTGGCGCGCGTCGTTCGGGTCGTGCGCGCCGGCAAGGACGCTCGTCCACCGGGTCTCGAAATCGACCGGCAGCCAGCGTGCGGCGGCCTCGACCGCGAGGCCCGACGCGAAGACGAGACTCGCCATCACGAGTGCGATCGCGGAGATCAGGAACGCGGCCTCGGAGAGCGGATGGGTCGAAGAGACGTTGACGTCGTCGCGCGGCGTGCGCGGCTCGAATCTCATTTGGGTTCGCGCGCGAGCCGCAACGCCGTCCCGTAGGCCAGCACTTCGACGCCGGCCGTGCCCTGCCCGTCTCCGGCTCCCGCCGTCTGGTAGGTCTCGAGGCGCAGATTGATCACCGCGCGGTAGCCGGCCGCGAACGCCTGCTCTTTCAGTCGCAGGATGGCCTCGCGCCGCGCACGATCGAGCAGCGATTCGTAGGCGGCGACGCGCCCCCCGACGAGATCACGCAGGCCCGCGACGAATCGTTTGAAGTGGTCGAGCGAGATCACGACGCTGCCGGTCAGCAGAGTCGATTCTTCCACTCGCCAGCCGGGAGGAACCTCGCGGAACGTGAGCACCGGGAGATGCCGCGCGCGCCGTTCGCGCCGGCGGATCGACGCGTAGTGGCGCCGTTCGACTGCGCTGCCCGTGAAGAAGGCGAGCACGATCAACCCGATCGGGAGACCGAACCGAAGCACGAGATCGACCGTTTGCTCACCCACCGGCGCGGATCCTCCCGCTCGCGACGCGAGCGCGTCGCGTCATTCCACCCGCACGGCCGTGCCGTAGGCGAAGAGTTCGGCCGCCCCGGACGCGATCGAGCTGGTGGCGAAGCGCACGTTCACGATCGCGTTGGCACTGACGGATTTTGCCTGCGCGATCATGCGGTCGACGGCTTCCTGCCGCGCTTCTTGCAACAGTTCGGTGTACCCGGTGAGCTCGCCACCCACGATGTTCTTCAGTCCGGCGAGAATGTCTTTTCCGATGTGCTTCGCACGCACGGTACTGCCCGACACCATCCCGAAGAACTCGACGATGGTGCGACCGGGCACCGTTTCGCAGTTGGTCAGAATCATGCGCGCCCTCCCCGCGCGATCTTACCCGGATGCGGCGCGCACGCCGAAGGAAATCGTTTGCCCGGGGTATGCTGCGACGAACCGAACTCCCGGGGAGTCCCGCGCATGAAGATCGACGCCGCCCTCTGCCTTGCACCGAAGCAGCCGCTCGAACTCGTTCGCCTCGACCTCGAGGGCCCGAAAGCCGGCGAATGCCTCGTGCGCCTGCGAGCGAGCGGCGTCTGCCACACCGACGCCTACACGATGAGCGGTCGAGATTCGGAGGGGCGCTTTCCCGTCGTCCTCGGCCACGAAGGCGCGGGCATCGTCGAAGAAATCGGTCCGGGCGTGCGATCGGTTCGGCCGGGCGACGCCGTCATCCCGCTCTACACGCCGGAGTGTCGGGAGTGCCGATACTGCCTGTCCGGGAAGACGAACCTGTGCATCACGCTGCGCGCGACCCAGGGCCGGGGCGTGATGCCCGACGGGACCAGTCGGCTCTCCCATCGCGGCGAAATGGTGCATCACTACATGGGCGTTTCGACCTTTGCCGAGTACACGGTGGTGCCCGAAATCGCGCTGGCGAAGATCCGGGCCGACGCTCCACTCGACAAGGTGTGCCTGCTCGGCTGCGGCATCACCACCGGCATCGGTGCGGTGCTGCGCACGGCGAAGGTCGAACCGGGATCGTCGGTCGCCGTCTTCGGCCTCGGCGGCGTCGGTCTCTCCGTCGTCCAGGGCGCCGTGATGGCCGGGGCCGAGCGCATCTTCGGCATCGACGCCAACCCGAAGAAGTTCGCGCTCGCCCGCCAGTTCGGCGCGACCGAGTGCCTCGATCCGAACGACGGCGGCGACGTCGTGCAGCGACTCGTCGATGCGACCCATGGCGGGGTCGATTACAGCTTCGAGTGCATCGGAAACGTCGAGGTGATGGGGCAGGCGCTGGCGTGCACGGCGCGAGGATGGGGCCAGAGCATCGTGGTCGGCGTCGCCGGCGCGGGCGAAGAACTTCACGCGCGCCCCTTCCTGCTGGTCACCGGCCGAAGCTGGCGAGGAACGGCGTTCGGCGGCGTCAAAGGTCGCACCGAACTGCCGGGCCTGGTCGATCGCTATCTGGCCGGCCGCATTCGGATCGACGAGATGATCACGGCCACGCTGCCGCTCGCCGAGATCAACCGGGCCTTCGAATCGATGCACGCGGGAGAATCGATCCGCACCGTGCTCTTGCTTTGATCGGCGCGGAGTCGTGCGATCGAAGCGGCGCCGCCCCGCGCACTCGTTCGGCGCGAGAACGGCCGGTTCGGCGCTGATCGATCAGCGCGCCGCGTCCGCGCGTCGAGCTTCGATCGGTTCGTCGAGCAGCGGATGGTCCTGCCACTGCGGATCGTCGAAATGCCACCACTCCGTCGGCAGCGGCACGAACCCTTCGTTGGCCATCAACTGCGTGAGCGCCGTGCGGTTGCGCAGCGCCTCGGCTGGCAGATCGGTGAAGTCGCGATGCGCGCGTTCGCTGAAGTCGTCGTGATCGGTACCCATGTCGAGCACTGCACCGCCCAGGTCGGCCAGCGTGACGTCGACGGCAGCGCCGCGGTTGTGCTTCGAGCCCTCCTTCGGATCTGCGACGTAGCGCGGATCTCGAACCGCCTCCCACATGCGCCGCTGGACCGACAGCGGCCGATAGCAATCCCAGACCACCAGCACGAGCTGCGCTTCGGCGAGCTTCTGTTGCAGGCTCGCGATGCGTGCGGCCGTGCCCGGCTGAAGCAGACAGCGGTTCGCCGCATAGAGCGTCTGGTGCAGGAAGTTGTGGTCGCCGGCGTAGCGAAGATCGATTCGCACGTCGGGTGCGACGTCGTGCAGATCGACCAGCGTGGAAGCGGCCGGCGCAGCCGGCGGCGCGGAGGCAGCCGGCTCGACGGGATTCGGTGTCGCGAGCGGCGGTTCGTCCGGCAGCGACGGCGCGGCCGGCGGTGCCGGTGCCGGTACCTCGACCGTTCTCGCGTTCTCCCGGCCTTGCAGCGCGAGGAGCGTGGCGGTCACCAGCAGACCGACGCCGGCGGCGAAGAGAAGCGCGCGACGCGTGCGCACGTCGATCCGTTCAGCTTCGGTAGAGCATGATCTCTTGGAGATGTTTCTCGCGCATCTCCGTGTCGATCACGCCGAGACCTTCGCGCGGAGCGAGGCAGAGCACGCCGACCTTGCCGTCGTGCGCATTGCGGTGCACTTCGAGCGCCGCCTCGCCGCTCTGGGCCAGCGGAAAGGTCTTCGAGAGCGTCGGGTGGATCACTCCTTTCGCGATCAGTCGATTCGCTTCCCAG
>CAZDHU010000094.1:0-5105 GCA_964505355.1 uncultured Myxococcaceae bacterium
TGGAAGGCGACCCGCTGTCGCGAACGGATCCGAGCGGACACTTTTCGCTCGGCAAGCTGTTCGGGAAGGTGATGAAAGCGGTGGTGCGAGGCGTGATGGGCTACGCGACGGGCGGTGCCGCGGGCGCGTTGGCCGGTGCACCCGGCGGATCGCTGCCGCGGAGTGGAAACGGTTTTCGTGCGGGTGCGATGCAGAGTGCGGGCGGAGGGACGTATTTCGGCATCGGCGCGAGCGGGAGTTTTGGGGCGAGTTCAGAGGAGAGTCGGAGGGCGATTGAGAGAGCCGCGGCGCTGTCCCAAAGTGGACAGCAGCTCCCATACGGGCCGAACCCGAGCATCAGCGAAGCAGGTATCGACTTCATCGCGCAACACGAGGGCTTCCGACCAACCGTCTACAACGATCCCGCGGGCAACCCGACGATCGGGTTCGGCCACCTGATTACGCCCGGCGAACGTTTCCCCGACCCGCTTACCCGCGAGCAGGGGCTTGGCTTGCTTCGGTCTGACATTCGCACTCGGGTGGATCCGTTCATCCAGGGTGGCGTGAACATCGCCCTCGGACAGAACCAAGCCGATGCTCTAGGAAGCTTCATCTTCAACGTGGGAGGCGGTGCGTTCTCTCGTTCGACGCTGCTCCAGCAGGTGAACGCAGGGAACTTCCAGGGGGCTGCGGGGCAGTTCGGTCGCTGGGTCTATGCGGGAGGTCAAGTGCAGCCAGGCCTCGTCACCCGGCGCGCGGCCGAGGCGGCGATGTTCCTCGGGAGGTGACCGAGATGTTGAAGAAGGGTGTGGCGTGGATCGGGCTGCTGCCTCTGCTGATCGGATCGGCGTTTGTGCCGGCGACCGCAACAGGTGCTGATTGTGAGAAGGCGACAACGCAGCGCGAGATCGAGGAGTGCTCACGAGCCGAGTTCGAGAATGCGAGCCGCGCGCTCGAGACGGCGTACAACGGCTACTTGGCATCGCTGACAGGACGGGAGTGTGATCTTCTTGGGAAGGCGCAAGAGGCCTGGCTCCGCTACCGCGAGGTGAACTGCGAAGCATCCGCCGCGGTCTACGCCGGCGGAAGCTTGGCTGGCACCGAGCTCGTCGCCTGCAAAGAGCGGCTGACGCAGGAGCGGCTGGCGGAACTGAAGAGGATCTACGAGGAGCCTCCCTTCCCGGCGAGCCAGTAAGGGCTTTACTCGCCGAGCATCGTTCGCAGCACGCCGCGCAGTGCTCGCCGGTCTTCCTCCGCGAGCCGACCGAGCTTGCGGAGCACGAGGCTACGCTCGATGGTGGCGACGACGGGCTTGAGCACGGAGGGCCGGAGCAGGCCGGCCTCCTTCCATTTCTCGATGGCCACCTCGCCGACGCCGGCGGCAGGCCGCGCCTGGCTCGTGATCGCGAGGATGATCGCGCGAACGTGCGCGCGGTGAGGGGCGCGGCTTCAAGGCGTTGATCGCGGCCCGCCACTCTGGCACTCTGCGCTCGCTCACCCCCGGTTCCTCCAGAGAGGCCTGCATGCCCTCCAACACGCGGGTCGCCCGCGAGCGCCGCTCGGCGGTGCGACGAGGCGACTCCATTCCGGGGACCGAAGCTCGATCGAGTGCGCAGTTGCGCCCGGTGTGCTTCATCGATCTCTTCGCCGGCATCGGCGGAATGCGGCTGGCCTTCGAGCGCGCGGGCGGTCGCTGCGTGTTCACCTCCGAGTACGACGACTACGCCGCGAAGACCTACCGCGCGAACTTCGAGGGCGAGGTCGCGGGCGACATCACGAAGTTCGATCCCGCGGAGATTCCAAATCACGATCTCCTCGTTGCGGGCTTCCCGTGCCAGCCGTTCTCGATCGCTGGCGTCTCGAAGAAGAAGAGCCTTGGCCGCGAACACGGATTCCGCGATCCGACGCAGGGAACGCTCTTCTTCAACGTGAAAGAGATCCTGGCGGAGAAGCGCCCCCGGGCGTTCGTGCTCGAGAACGTGAAGCACCTCCTGCGGCACGACCGGGGCCGCACGTTCGCGGTGATTCTGGAGACGCTCGAGCAGAAACTCGGGTATCACGTCGAGTACCGGGTGCTCGACGGCTCGCGCTTCGTACCGCAGCACCGCGAGCGCGTGTTCATCGTGGGCTTTCGATCGCCGCGGCGGTTCGAGTGGCCGGAGCTCCCGCAGAGCGGGCCGACGCTCGGCGCGATTCTGGAGCCGGAAGCGGCCGACCCGCGTTACACGCTGTCGGACCGTCTCTGGCAGTACCTGCAGGACTACGCGTCGAAGCATCGCGCGAAGGGCAACGGGTTTGGTTTCGGCCTCGTGGGCCCGGCGAACGTCGCACGGACGCTGAGTGCGCGGTACTACAAGGACGGATCCGAGATCCTGGTGAAGCAGCCGCGGCGTAACCCGCGCCGCCTGACTCCGCGCGAGTGCGCGAGGCTGATGGGCTTCCCGGACGACTTCGTGATCCCGGTCTCGGACACGCGTGCGTACAAGCAGTTCGGCAACTCGGTCGTGGTTCCGCTGGTCGAGGCGGTTGCGTGTCGCGTGATCGCGGCGATGCGCGCACCGCGAGAGTCCGCCGAGACGCGGCGCCTTCGCGTAGAGCCGGGCGGTCAGTTGCGGCTGCCGTTCGCGCGGAAGACGTCGACGCCGCCGCGATCCGCCGAATCCGTCGCCACCTGATCGCCTGGGGGCGCGAGCACTTCGCACGCTTTCCGTGGCGCGAGGTGTCTTCGCCGTGGGCGTCGCTGGTGGCCGAGATTCTCTTGCAGCGCACGCGAGCCGAGCAGGTCGCGCCCGTCTACGAGGCCTTTCTCGCGCGCTGGCCGACGCCCGAAGATCTGGCCGCGGCCTCGCTGCGAACCGTCGAGCGCGTCGTCGGCTCGCTCGGGCTTCGCTGGCGCATCCCGCTCATGATCGAGATGGCGAAGGCGGTCACGGAGCGGGGCGGTGTTCCGGAGCACCCCGACGCGCTCTGCGGGCTGCCGGGCGTCGGCCCGTACGCCGCCGCGGCCTTCCTGTCTTTGCATCGCGGCAAGCGCGCGGTGATCGTCGACGCGAACGTCGTGCGCTGGCTGGGGCGCATGTTCGATTTTCCGACCGACGCCGAGACACGCCGCAAGCGCTGGCTGATCACGCTGGCCGATCGCCTCACACCCGCGCGGCTGCATCGCGACTACAACTACGCGGTGCTGGATCTCGGGATGCAGGTGTGTGCTGCGCGGCCGAAGTGCTCGGTTTGCCCGCTGGCGGCGGACTGCCGGTTCCGCGCGACCGCGTCCCGGTGAGGCCTGCTCGAGACCTCGCCGACGCATCGTGTGCGATCCGAGCGGCCCTTCTCGCGAAGATGACGGCGGTGATCGCTCACGATCGTGTCACGCGTTCTTCTTCTCGCAGCCGGATCTGCAAGGTGAACAGCTGACCCAGCAGCGACTGATCCTTCAGGCGCCACGGGTAGCCGTGGTCTCGGATCCTTCCGCCGTCCTTCTCGGACATCGTGAACTCGACGAGAATGTCGCCCGACCTGATCAGCGAGATGAAGTTCTCGACCTGGGGACGCTCACAGTAGACGAGCTCGCCGTAGCGAAACCGGGTGGTTCCTCGCTTCGACTCCGACTCGGCCCTGACGAAGACCGCGCGCGAGTGCTTCTCTGTGAGGCGTCTCTTCAGGGTCTCGTAAGGCCAGAACGCGATCGGCTGACTCTTCTTTTGCAGGCTCACGTGCGCGTCGGAATCTCGCGGAAAGAGACAGAGCCCGAGGTTGTTCTCGCGCACGGTCACGGCCGAGTAGCAGGTCCAGCGGCCGTCCTCGCCGAGCTTCCCGATCTGTCGAATGCGGTCGCGGAGGCTCATCCGGTCGAGCCACTGAGGCTTCTCCTGAAACAGGTTCGTCTTGCCCTGGACGCGACCCGCCGATTTTCCGAGCTTCGTCTTCAACTCGATCCCGAGAAAATCGGCCGTCCGATCGTTGTTCTCCTTCACGCCCATCATCGATTCGAAGGTGAAGCCGAGCCCCGTGTCGCCGCTTCGCAGCGCGTCGATCCAGCGGCCCCTGAACGAATCGAAGCGAGCGAGCAACTCTCGGAGTGGTGCGTCTTCCCGATACCCCGGCTCGCCGACGGGCACCCGAATGAAAGCGCCCGGGGTCGGCTCGAGGCCAGCCGGATCGAAGCAGAGCGCGGCGAGTCGGCGAAACGCGGAGGGCTCGGCGCCGAGGTCGAGAAAGTACTGGCCAGAGCCGGTTCGAGACTTCAGATGCACGAACACCACGATGCGCGGATCATCGCTGTTGAGGTCGCCCGGAAGGCGGGTGATCCGGCGCTCTGGATACCGCTGGTAGTACTTCCATGCGACCGTGCGCTCGCTCGCGCCGCGCGTGTCCGTCAGCGAGAAGACCTGCGTCGCATTCTGGCCCGGATCGGAGATCGGAAGCGATGGGAAGAACGAGTACGCCTCTTCGGGGATCAGGACTCCGTGTCGACCCGAATCGTCGTTTCGCGTGAGCACCTTCGCGAAGATCTCGGCGCTGTCCCACGCCGTCGCCGTGTGGCCGGTGATCGTCGAGACGTACTTCCGAAGCAACGTGCCTACCCGCGGTGGCCTCGACGTTTCGATCATTCGTTCGAAGAGAGACGCGATGCGCCGCTCGCCGGCGATCTGTGTGGCCGCTCACGTCGCCGGCCAGCGAGCGATGCGACTCTACTCGACCGCGCATCGGGGCGGCACGTGGCGACGCTGCAAGAGACCGCGGACGTTGCATCGCCGTCGAACGCGTGTAGCGAAAGAGGCGTTCTCGTGATCAGCACGAGGTGGCCCGTGATAGTCTCGCGCCGGCCAGGGGGCGAGAGATGGCGCGCGTCGAATCGACGATGCGATCGGGTGGAGGTGCGCCGGCACCGGGGCATGGCCGACCCTCGCGCGTGGCGATCGGCTCGACCGGGCCGCTTCCCGTCTCGGCTCGCGAGAACGACCGTCCCGGCACCCGGCCGACGGGCTCGCTTCGTGTGGTCGGCCTCTTCGCCGGCGTTGGAGGCATCGAGCTCGGACTGCACCGGGCCGGGCATCGCACGCTGTTGCTGTGCGAGAACGATCCCGGGGCGGCGGCGGTGTTGCGGGCGCGCTTCCCGAAGGTTG
>CAZDHU010000095.1:0-12816 GCA_964505355.1 uncultured Myxococcaceae bacterium
CGCATCCTACCGCGTGCCCCGCCGTCCGGAGCGATCGAACCGCGCGACATGGGACGGTTCGCCTCTCTTGATCTCGACCGCTCGTCTGCTTCCTTCGGGCGTGCGTGGCGCGTCGTCGCGGGTGGCGGTGGCACCGTGTTCTGCCCGCGCGCATCTTCGGCCGCTCGTCGCAGCGAACCGGCACGTCGCGGATCCGTGATCGCGCCGAGTCGCCGATCGACGCGAGAGGATCGGGCGGGCCCGCGCGAGGCCCCGGAGGATGGACGTGCGGCGCTCTCTCGCACTCGTGCTGGCCGGCGGCGAAGGACGGCGGCTGCATCCGCTGACGCGCGAACGAAGCAAGCCCGCCGTGTATTTCGGCGGGCGCTATCGCCTCGTCGACTTCGTGCTCTCGAACCTCGTCAACAGCGGATTCCCGCGCATCAAAGTGTTGACCCAGTACCGCTCGAGCTCACTCGTGCGGCATCTCGTTCGCGCGTGGCCACTCGCCTCCGGCAATCTCGACCAGTTCATCGAGCCCGTCCCGGCGGCGATGAATCTCGGTCCGAGCTGGTTTCGCGGCACCGCCGACGCGATCTACCAGAACCTCGACCTGCTGCGCGACATACGCCCCGAGAACGTGTTGATCTTCGGTTCCGATCACGTCTACAAAATGGACGTCTCGCTGATGTGGAAGCGCCATCAGGACGCGAACGCCGATCTTTGCGTGGCGACGATTCCCGTTCCGCGACGCGAGGCCCGCGCCTTCGGCTGCGTGAACGTCGACGAACGCGGGCGAGTGATCGATTTCGTCGAAAAGCCGGCGGATCCGCCGGCGATGCCCGGACACCCCGATCTCGCGCTGGTCTCGATGGGGAACTACGTCTTTCGGACCTCGGCTCTGCTCGACGAACTGCGCCGGAACGCGCAGCGTGAATCGACTTCGCACGATTTCGGCCGGGACATCCTCGCCACCGCGCACGAGCGCATGAACGTCGTCGCGTACGATTTCACCACTCAGCTCTGCCCGGGCGAAAGCGAGCACGCGCGCGGCTACTGGCGCGACGTCGGAACGCTCGACGCGTACTTCGACGCCAGCATGGATCTCGTCTCGGTCGAGCCGCGGCTCGATCTCTACAACGATCTCTGGCCGATCCGCGGGCTGCAGCCGATCTCGGGGCCGGCGAAGTTCGTCTTCGCCGATGCGACACAGGGTCGTGTCGGCACGGCGCTCGATTCGGTCGTCGGCGCGGGTTCGATCGTCTCGGGCGCGCTGCTCGAACGAAGCGTCGCCTTCCACGGCGTGCGGCTCAACAGTTTCAGTCAGGTGAGCGAATGCGTGCTCTTTCCCGGCGTCGACGTCGGACGCGGGGCGAGGCTGCGCCGCTGCATCGTCGACAAGGGCGTCCGAATCCCGCCGGGCGAAGTGATCGGCGAAGATCCCGAACGCGATCGTGCGCGTTTCACCATGAGCGAAGGGGGCGTGATCGCGGTGACTCGCGCGGATTTCGGTCAGACCGACGAGTTCGACCATCCGGAGCCCTGAGCCATGCGCGTCGTCTTCGCCGCTTCGGAGTTCGCGCCTCTCGCCTGGTCGGGTGGCCTCGGGGATGCGGTCGCCGGTCTTGCCCGCGCGCTGGCAGGCCGCGGCCACGAAGTGATCTGCCAGATTCCCGCACACCGCAGCGCGCGCGCCGGCTTCGCGCAGCTCGGTCGTGGTGCACTCGCGCTCAGCGGCGAGACGCGTGTCGCCCTGCCCGATCGCAACGTGGCGGGCGACTGGCTCGACGGGGCCGTCGCTCCCGGACTCACGGTCTCGATGTGGAACGCCGCCTCGCTCTTCGATCGACCCGGGCTCTATGGTGCGACGGACGACGCGCTGCGTTTCATCGCGTTTTCACGCGCCGTCGCCCATCGCGTCGAGATCCTGCGTCCCGACGTCCTGGTGGCGCACGACTGGCATGCCGCGCTCTCGATCGCGCTGTTGCGCACCGCGCTCGATCGCGGTGCGAATCGCGCCATCGCCACCGTTCAGGCGATTCACAACAACGCCTATCAGGGCCGATTTCCCGCGGCGTCGATGCCGCTGACCGGGCTTCCGGCAGAGCAGTTTCATCCCGACGGCGTCGAGGCCTGGGGCGATCTCTGTTTGCTGAAAGGCGGAACCCAGTTTGCCGATCGGCTGGTCGCGGTTTCGCCGACCTACGCGCGCGAAATCCAGACCGCTCCGTTCGGCGAGGGGCTCGAAGGCGCCTATCGCGTGCGCGCGCACCGGCTGACGGGCATCGTCAACGGCATCGACGTCGAACGCTTCGATCCCTCGGCCGACACGGCGCTGGCCGCCGGCTTCGACGCGAGGCGACCGGTCGGGCGCGCGCTCTGTCGCGACGCCGTGCTCGATCAGCTCGGACTGGGGCGCCCCGCATCGGGGCTCTTCCTCGCCGCGATCGGACGCTTCGCGGTGCAGAAGGGATGGGACGTGATCGCCGACTCGCTCGACGCGCTGGTCGCGCGCGGGGCGGCGGTGGCGTTGCTCGGCGACGGCGATCCGGAACTCGCTGCGCGGCTCGCGACGCTCGCCGCGATCCATCGCGGGCGCGTCGCGCTGCGCATCGGTTTCGACGACGTGCTGGCGCGCCGTCTCTATGCCGGCGCCGACGGCGTGCTCGTTCCCTCGCGCTTCGAACCCTGCGGGCTCGTGCAACGGATCGCGCAGCGGTACGGCGCGCTGCCGATCGCACACGCGACCGGAGGCCTCGTCGATACGATCGTCGATCCGGAGTTCGACGCCGCGGGCGATGCGCCGGCCAATCTCGCAGCACGGCGGCGCGCGACCGGACTGCTCTTTGCTCCGCTCGATCCGCGATCGCTGATCGGCGCCGTCGAGCGGATGATCGAACTCGGCGCGAGCGGCGAGTTGCCGCGCGTGCAGAAGCGATTGCTCGGCCTCGACGTCTCGTGGAAACGCCCCGCGCTCGAGTGGGAATCCGTCCTCGTCGCGGCGCATCGCGAAGCGCTGACGCGTCTGTGAGCGAGCCGCTCGATCCGCTCGCGATGCCCCGCGGCGCGACCGTCGTCGCTGGCGGCACTTTCTTCTCGCTCTTCTCGGCGCACGCCGAAGCGGTCGAGCTCTGTCTGTTCGACGAGGGTTCGGCCCGTGAACGGCGCATCGCGATGCAGCGCACGGGCGACCTCTGGCGAACGCACGTGCCGGGATGCGGCGAGGGGCAGCGCTACGGCTACCGGGTGTTCGGCCCGTTCTCACCGCGCGACGGGCACCGATTCAATCCGCACAAACTGCTCGCCGACCCGTACGCACGCGCGTTCGACGGTCCGGTGCGATGGCACGAGGCGCTGTTCGGTCACGATCCCGGCGACGAGACCCGTTCGACGCCGAGCTCGCTCGACAGCGCGAGGCACGTGCCGAAGAGCGTCGTCGTCGCCTCGCGAGCCGCGAGCGATGCGCCCGCACCCATCCACGTGCCGTGGTGCGACACCGTGCTCTACGAATGCCACGTGCGCGGCGTGACCGCGCGCCATCCCGCATTGCCGGCCTCGCAGCGCGGTCGCTTCGCGGGCCTCGCACACCCGGCCGTGCTCGAGCATCTCCGGCGCATCGGTGTCACCAGTCTGTGTCTGCTTCCCGTGCACCAACACGCGATCGACGCGCCGCTCGCGGCCCGCGGTCGACCCAACTACTGGGGCTACAACACGCTCGGGTTCTTCGCGCCCGACGTTCGCTTCGCGAGCGCTCCGGGCGCCTGCGCGGTGGACGAGTTTCTCGACATGGCGGACGCGCTGCACGCGGCCGGCTTCGAGCTGATTCTCGACGTCGTCTTCAATCACACCGCGGAAGGCGGCGAAGAGGGCTCGACGCTCGGTCTGCGCGGAATCGACAACGCCGCGTACTACCGGCTCTGCGCGAGCGATCGCTCGCGCCTTCTCGACTGGTCGGGCTGCGGCAACTCGCTCGATCCGACGAGTCCGGCCGTGCTCCGACTGGTTCTCGACAGTCTGCGCCACTGGGTGAGCGAGATGCGGGTCGACGGATTTCGTTTCGATCTGGCCAGCGTGCTCGGGCGAGATCCGATCGCGTTCTCGCCGAACGCACGCATCCTGCAGGCGATCCTGCAAGACCCCGTGCTCTCGCGCGTCAAACTGATCGCCGAGCCATGGGACGCGAGCGACGGCTATGCGCTCGGTCGGTTTCCGCACGGGTTCGCCGAATGGAACGATCGCTGGCGGGACGCCGTTCGCCGATTCTGGCGCGGCGACGACGGCTCCGTCGCCGAGCTGGCGACGCGCATTTCGGGATCGAGCGATCTCTTCGCCGCATCGCATCGGCCTCCGCAGGCCGGTATTCATTTCGTCACCTGTCACGACGGTTTCACGCTGCGCGATCTGGTCAGCTACGAGCAGAAGCACAACGAAACGAACGGCGAAGACGGCCGCGACGGAAGCAGTGAGAACCTGTCGTGGAACCACGGCGTGGAGGGCGAGAGCGCGCGCGAGGACGTGCGCTTCGAGCGCGATCGATCGATGCGTGCGCTGCTGGCGACGCTCGCCGTGTCGCTCGGCGTTCCCATGCTGTCGCACGGTGACGAACTCGGGCGGACGCAGGCGGGCAACAACAACGCCTACTGTCACGACGACGAAACGACGTGGATCGACTGGGCGAGCGCGGATCCCCGGCGAATCGCGTTCGTCGAGCGAGTGTTCGCCCTGCGACGGGCGAGCCCGTGGATGCGACGGACGCGGTTCTTCGCAGACTCGGCGCAGGCGCCGGATGGGCTTCCCGATGCGATCTGGTTGCGCGAGGACGGCGCCGAGATGCGTGAGGCGGACTGGCACGACCCGGCGCGCCGCACGATCGGTCTGCGAATCACGGACGCCGGCGACGATGCCGGGACGCGATCGGGGGGTGGAGCCATCGCGTCCGCCAGTCGAGGCCAGACGCCTCACGAGAATCTTCTGCTGTTGAACTCCGGCGCGCGCGACTGCACCTTCCGCCTGCCCGCACCGGTCGCCGGTCGGCGATGGGCCGAGTCGTTCTGTTCCGCTTTCGAAAGGCCGCGACCCGTGCGCGGCGCACGCGTGCGATTGCCGGCGCGTTCGGTGCTGCTTCTTCACACCCGGGAGATCGGTTGAGCCCTCGCGATCGAAGCTCGGCGACCGGGCCGCGCGCCGCGTCCAGCACGGGCGGCCGCGCCGGCAACGCTCGCACGATGGCGCCCGCCTCCGACGCGAACCGCGACGACGCGGAGATCGCGCGCCTGCGCACCGGTCGCCACACCAGCCCGCACGACTGGCTCGGTGCCCATTCGTCGACACAGAACGGTGTCGACGGCATTCTCGTTCGCGCGCTGCACCCGGATGCCGCCGGCTGCGATCTTCTGCTGCCGGGCGACGATGAAACGCCCGCCAGCGAGCGATCGATGACGGTCGATGCGGGTCTCTTCACCGGCTTCGTGCCCGGCGCGACGCTCCCGCTGCGTTACCGGCTGCGGTTTCACTTCGCCGGCGGCGCCTGCTGGGAGCGCGACGACCCCTACCGCTTTCTGCCGACGCTGGGCGAACTCGATCTCCATCTCTTCAACGAAGGCACACACCGGCGTCTGTGGGAAGTGCTCGGCGCGAGCGTGCGCGAGCTCGACGGCGTGCGCGGCGTCGCATTCGCGGTCTGGGCACCGGGCGCAGCGGGCGTGAGCGTCGTCGGCGACTTCTGTTGCTGGGACGGCCGGCTGTTCCCGATGCGCTCGCTCGGTAGCTCGGGCGTCTTCGAGCTCTTCGTGCCGGAAATCGGCGATGGTGCGCTCTACAAGTTCGAGATCCGGACGCCGGCCGGTGCGTTGCGACTCAAGAGCGACCCCTTCGCGCGTTCGATGGAGCTGCCGCCCGGCTCGGCCTCACGCGTCGTCGATCGATCGCGCTTCGCCTGGCACGACGAGTCCTTCCTCGCCGCGCGTCGCGCGAACGACCCCGCCCGCCGGCCGCTCGCGATCTACGAAGTTCATCTTTCGAGCTTCGCCCGCGTTCCCGAAGAACGAAATCGACGGCTCGGCTATCGAGAACTCGCTCCGCGACTCGCAGCACATGCAAAACGACTGGGCTTCACGCACGTCGAGCTGCTGCCCGTCGCCGAGCATCCCTTCGATGGCTCGTGGGGCTATCAGGTGACGGGCTACTACGCGCCGACCTCGCGCTTCGGAACGCCCGACGACCTGCGTGCGCTGATCGACCATCTGCACGGCGAAGGCATCGGGGTGATTCTCGACTGGGTGCCCGCACACTTTCCGAAGGACGACTTCGCGCTGCGTCGATTCGATGGAACGGCGCTCTACGAACACGAAGATCCGCGTCGCGGCGAGCACCCCGACTGGGGAACCCTGATCTTCAACTACGGGCGCCACGAGGTTCGAAACTTCCTGGTCGCGAACGCGCTCTACTGGCTCGAAGAGTTTCACGTCGATGGTCTGCGCGTCGATGCCGTGGCCTCGATGCTCTATCTCGACTATTCGCGCGCCGAGGGCGAGTGGCTGCCCAACGCCTGGGGCGGTCGCGAGAACGTCGACGCGATCGAGTTTTTGCGCCAGTTGAATCACGTGATCGCCACCGAGCATCCAGGCTGCATCACGATCGCCGAAGAGTCGACCGCGTGGCGGGGCGTGACGGCACCGGTCTCGCAGGGCGGACTCGGCTTCGGCTTCAAGTGGAACATGGGATGGATGCACGACACGCTCGGCTACTTCTCGCGAGATCCCGTGCATCGCGGCTTTCATCACGACGATCTCACCTTCGCCATGCTCTACGAATACAGCGAGCGCTTCGTGATGCCGCTCTCGCACGACGAAGTGGTTCACGGCAAACGCTCGCTGCGCGCGCGGATGCCGGGGGACGACTGGCAACAGCGCGCCAACCTGCGCACGCTCTTCGCCTACCAGTGGCTGCGCCCGGGCAAGAAGCTGCTCTTCATGGGCAGCGAGTTCGCGCCGTTCGACGAGTGGAACGCGGACCGCAGCCTCGACTGGCATTTGCTCGACGATCCGCGACACGCCGGCGTGATGCGGTGTCTCGAAGCGCTCGGGCGCCTTTATCACGAGTCGCCGTGCCTCTGGCGCAACGATCACGATCCCGCGGGTTTTCGCTGGATCGATTGTTCGGATCGAGCCCAGTCGGTGATCGCTTTCGAGCGCCGGGACGGTGATGCGGTACTGCTCGTCGTTCTCAATCTGACGCCGGTGCCTCGCGAAGACTATCGGGTCGGGGCGTCGCTGCCGGGACGCTGGATCGAGCGGTTTTCGACCGACGCATCGGAGTTCGGCGGAAGCGACTTTCCTCGCGCGAGAGAGATCGATGCAGAAGCGAATCCGTGGCACGGCCAGCCCTGGTCGCTGCGCCTTCGTCTGCCGCCTCTTTCGGCGCTGGTGCTCGGGCCCGGGGGCCGATGAGTTCCGCGCGACCGGCGCTTCGTGCTCTCGCTTCCGCCCGCGGAATCGAAGACGGCCATCACGATCAGACCGGCCGCGAATGGCGTGAGACGAGCGATGCGACGCGCGAAGCGCTGCTCGACGCGATGGGGTTCGAGGCGTCGAACGAACGCGCGTGCGAAAACGCGCTCGCGCGGATCGAGGCCGACGCGATCGAACGCGTGCTGGCGCCGGTCGCGGTCTGGCGAATGCAGGCGCTCTCGTGGCCGCGCGTCGCACTGCGGATTCCGGCCGGTCTCGGCTGGCCGCTTCGCGTCGAACTCGAGCTGGTGCAGGAAGACGGTCATCGCGCCGAAACGGGCCATCTCTGTGGTCGCGCCGAAGTGGGGGCGCACGCGTCGTTCGAACTTCCGTGCGTTCCACCCGAGGGTGAGCACGATCTTCGGGTGCGGCTTCGTGGCGCGAGCGCCACGCGCGAGGTCCGCCAGCGCTGGATCGTCGTACCGCGCACGGCGCTGACCGCGCGCGAGGCCCTCGGCGCCACGGCTGCGCGCGGTGTGATCGCCAATCTCTACAGCGTTCGCAGCGAACGCGGCTTCGGATTCGGCGACTTCGCGGATCTCGGTCGTCTGATTGCCGCCTGCGGATCGAACGGCCTCGACTTCATCGGACTCAACCCCCTGCATGCGCTTCGTCACGCGGGAGATGGCGTCAGCCCGTACAGCCCGGTGAGCCGGCTCTTTCGGAGCTGGCTGTATCTCGATCTCGACGCCGTCCCTGAACTCGCGACGGATGCCGACGCGCGCCGGCTGCTCGATTCACCGGCCATGCGGCAGCGGATCGCGGTCCTGCGCGCTGCCGACCGAATCGACTCCGAGGCAGTGCGCGATGCGAAGCGTGACGTGCTTCGCGTGCTGCATCGCGCGTTCGCGACGCAGCATCGCAGCCGCGATACGGCACGAGGACGTGCGCACGCCGCGTATCGCACCGCGCAGGGAACTCTGCTCGACGACTACGCGACCTTCGCCGCACTCGATGCGTGGCTCGCGCGCGATCCTGCGATCGGTCACGACGTCCGACGCTGGCCGGACGGGTTTCGCGATCCGCGTTCGCCCGAGGTCGCTGCGTTTCGCGGCGCGCATGCCGAAGAGATCGCGTTCGAACGCTGGTTGCAGTTCGAAACCGATCGCCAGTTCGCCGCCGCGGCACGAAAGGCGCGCGACGCCGGCATGCGCATCGGGCTGCATTCCGATCTCGCGATCGGATCGGCGCCCGACTCGGCCGACGTCTGGGCGTTTCCGGGCCTTTTCGTCCGGGGCGCGAGCGTGGGCGCGCCGCCGGACGACTATTCGTCGACCGGCCAGGACTGGGGCTTCCCGCCGATCGATCCGAATCGACTGGAGGCCGACGGCGCTCGATTCTGGCTCGCACTCGTTCGGGCCTCGATGGCGCACGTCGGCGCCGTCCGCATCGACCACGCGCTCTCGTTCATCCGGCTGTACTGGATCCCGGCGGGTCGCAGCGGAAGCGAGGGAGCCTACGTGCGACAGCCCACCGAGTTGCTGCTCGGCATTCTCGCACTCGAAAGCCGCCGCCATCGCGCGCTGGTGATCGGCGAAGATCTCGGAACCGTGCCGGCAGATCTGCCGCCCGCGCTCGCGTCGTTCGGCATCCTCTCGTCCCGCGTGCTGCTCTTCGAACGCGACGGCGCCTCGCTGCGGCCGCCCGCTTTGCTCTCGGCCCGCGCGCTGCTCACGGCCGACACCCACGACCTCGCGCCGCTCGCCGGATGGCTCGAAGGCCGCGACCTCACACTGCGCCACGCGGCCGGGCAACTCGACGACGCCGCACTCGCCGCACAGCGCGCACGCCGCGACGACGACCGGCGCGCACTGCTCGCACGCCTGCGCGACGAAGGCTTGCTGCCAACCAATCGTGATCCCGCGGACGACACGACTGCGAATGCCGACGAGATCATCGACGCCGTCCACGCCCTGCTCCGCCGCGCGCCGAGCCCCCTCGTCGGCCACTCGCTCGACGACCTCGCGCGAGAACGCGAACCCATCAACCTGCCCGGCCTCGACCTCTCGCAGCATCCCTCCTGGCAGCGCCGAATGACTCGGACGCTGGACGAGATCCTTCCCGCGCTCGAATCACTCGGTACGACGCGCGGAGCGGAAGGTGAGACGGAGGCGCAGGCTGCCCGACCGTGAGTGCGCGGGCGCGGGCTTCGTCTGCGCACGCCCGGGGCCGTGAAGACGAGCGAGTAACGAGAACATCAACGGCCTGCTCCGCCAGTACTTCCCGAAAAGGACCGACCTTTCCGTCCATAGCCAGGCTCGCCTCGACAAGGTCGCCGCTGAACTCAACGGGCAGCCCCTCGGGTGGCTGACACCCGTGGAGGCGTTCGCGCGAGCTGTTGCGATGACCGCTCGAGACCGCCCTTCCGCGCGCGGTTGGAATCCCGCGCGTGCAAGCTCCCGTCCCGCTGCGTCGCGCGCCGCTCGCAATGATGCTCTGCTACGGCGTGGGCGACGTGGGCGTCGCGCCCGCGGTCAGCGCGATCGGCAGCTACCTGATGTTCTTCTACACCGACCTCGCCGGCCTCGGCGTGGCCGTCGCGGGCTTCGTGCTCGGCGCGGGGCGGGTGTGGGACGCGGTCAACGACCCGGCGGTCGAGTATCTCTCCGACCGCACGCGGTCGCGCTTCGGCCGCCGCCGGCCCTGGTTCGCGTTCGCGGCGCTGCCGCTCGGCCTGTCGGTGTTCGCGCTGTTCGCGCCGCCGCGCGCTCGAGGGCTTCGAGCTCGCGCTCTGGATGCTCGTCGCCTATCTCGCGGCCGACACGTTCTTCACGCTGTTCCTCACGCCCTGCTACGCGCTCGGCGCGGAGCTCTCCGCGGACCCCGACGAGCGCACGCGCATCGTCGCGATCCGCACCGGCTTCTGGTACGCCGGCTCGATCGTAGGCAGCACCATGCCCTTCCTGGCCGCCGCGGTGCACGCTTCGGACCTGCGCGCGGGCTACGGCCAGGTCGCGTTCGGCTTCGGCGCGGCCGCGACGGTCGCGATCAGCGCTGCGTTCTTCGGCACGCGCGAGCCGCCGCCCCCGCCGCCGCGGCCCGTGTCGATCGGCGCCTTCTTCGGCTTCTGGTCGTTCGCGCTCGAGCTCGCAGCGGGCACCGGCCCGCCGGTGGTGGGCGGCGTGCTCGGCGCGCTCGGCTACACACTGAACGTCGCGCAGCCGCCACAGGTGCTGCTGGCGATGAAGCTCCTGTACGGGCCGACCCCGCCGCGTTCTTCATCGCCGCCGCGGTCGTGTTCTGGCGCTTCCCGCTCTCGCGCGCCGAGCACGCCGAGATCCAGGCCGCGCTGCACGCGCGGCGCAGTGGAGCGCCCGCGAGCTGATCAGCCAGCAGGATGGGTGGCACCCTGCCGGCCTGGAGCCCCTCCCCGGAGGGCTTTGCCATGACGGGTAGCTATCGGCTCTCGATCCACCGCTTGTTCGCCCTACCCGTACGAGGGGCCTCCGTGCCGACATCGCGTCGCAACCATCCGGCTTCCGCGCTGCATCGCTCGCTTCGAGGTCTCGTGGCATTGCTCATCGCGGCGATTGCCACGGGTGTTCTCATCGAGATCGGAGTGCGTCTGCTCGCCGTACGTCTCGGGGTCGCGAGCGGCTCTGCAGATCAAAGCGCGGAGCACATTTTCTGGCAGGAGGATGCTCGGCTCGGCTGGTCCATCGTGCCCGACAGCGAGGGCATCTACTCGAACGGCCTGTTCCGCGGTGAGGTTCACAACGATGCCCAGGGTGTGCGTCGCAATTCGCCGGACGGCACTCGACTCGCGAACGCCCGGGAGATCTTCGCGATCGGCGACAGCACGACGGCAGCGCTCGAGGTCGACGATGCCGAGACCGCGCCCGCGGTTCTCGAGCGTCGGCTTCGCGCCCGAGGCGAAAGGGTCAACGTTCGGAATCTGGGCGTGCGTGGATACGGGACGGATCAGGCGGTCGAACGCGCGATCGGGCTTGCCGGGCAGTTTCATCCGACCGACATCGTCTACCTCTTCACGAACAACGATCTCGGCGACAACCAGATGCTGCGCAACAGGGGGCGCAAGTTCGGGAAGGGCGCATGGCTGCGGCGCGACCCCGCGGGTTCGTTCGAGCACTATCGAGCGGCGGCGCACAGCGACCGAGGCAACTACGTCGGGACGATCTTGCTCGACGACGACTGCGTGCCCCATGTCCATGAAGCGCGGTGGGATCCGCCGGTGCCGCGCGAGACGACTCTCACGCGACTTCGCGCGTCGTTGCGCGCCCGCTTCTTCGCGTACCGCGCGTTCGAACCCATCCTGAACCCGCCCCGAAGCGGCGGCCCGCCCCCTGCCCTCGTGGACCCATGGGACGCGGTCCATCGAAAGGGCGTCGTCTGGGACGAGCTTTCGGGGCTCGCCTTCCACGAGGGCGGCGTGGTGAGACGCCGCTGCGCTGCGTATCTGGAGGACCAGATGCGCTTCTTGCTCGCGAGGCTGCACAGCCTCCTGCCGCGCCCGCGCGTGTTCGTGGCGCAGTTCCCGGATGCGAGTCTACTGGCGGACATGGACCCGGCAGCAGCGAGCGGCAGCGGATCGCCCTTTCCGACGGAATCACTCTTCGCGTCGCTCCTCGAAGACGGAACGATCGATGGACATCTCGTTCTATCACGCGCACTCCTGCGATCCCGGCACCGGTATGCCGACTTCGCATGCCCGGGAGACCCTCATTTCTGCGCAGACGGCAACGCGTGGATTGCGCGCGAAATCGACGACGCATTCTTCGCAGGCGTGCGGCGCTGAAGCCGCCGCCCCGTCCCGTTCTGCGCGAGTTGCTGGTTCGCGGTCTCGCCCTCGAAGCGATGCAGGCGGAGCGCGGCCCGTTTGTCCCCGGTACGCGCTGGGTCGAGTTCACGGCCGATTTGCGCGTGCGCACCCGAAGTGGCGCACCCGACGCGCCGGACGAGGAAACGATCGCGCTCGCTGCCGCGGCGCGCCGCAGCGAGTCGACACTGTTTCGTGTCGGACGGGACGCGCTGCGGTTCGCGACGCCGCCGACGCGCGAGGGGCGTGTCGCGGTGGCGATCGTTCCGGCGAGCGCGCTCGCGTCCGGTCCGGGCGGAGCAGAAGCCGTCGCGCTCTGGCTCGCGCTGGTGAACGCCGCGGTCTTCACGGGGTTCGGGGCCGCGCTCTTCCATCGACGAATCGTCAGCCCGCTGCGCCGCCTCGCCGTGGCGACTGCGCCAGAGAAAGCACATGAACACCGCGCTGCTGATCATCGACGAGGTCGGTTTCGAGCCCATGACCCGCCAGGAGGCGAGCCTGTTCTTTCGACTCGTCTCCTATCGCTACGGCCGCGGCGCGATTCTGATCACC
>CAZDHU010000096.1:0-10612 GCA_964505355.1 uncultured Myxococcaceae bacterium
CGGGCAAGCCCGCGCTGATCCACGCGCAGGTCGATCGCGAACTCAACACCACGCCGCCCGGATGGGAACAGTTCCGCAAGGCGCGCAACGTCCAGGGCTACTGAAACCGCCGTCCGCGAAAGGAATGGGGATGACCAGCCGCCCGGCACCGATCGGCCGCGAAGGACAAACGCCGGACATCGCACGCCGCGTCTTCGTGACCGGAGCGGGAGGGTTCGTCGGCCGCGCACTGCTCGCGCGCTACCGCGGACTCGGCGCGGAGGTTCGCGGCGTCGATCTGCACGCGGATCCCGAATGGAACGTCGTGTCCGGCGACATCGCCGAGGCCGGCGCCTGGCAGCAGCACGCGGCGGGTTGCGATCTCGTGATCAACACCGCCGCCGTGGTCTCGAACATCGCACCGCCCGAGACCTACCGGCGGATCAGCGTCGGCGGCGTGCGTCGCGCGCTCGACGCCGCCGTGGCCGGCGGTGCGAAGCGTTTCGTGCAGGTGTCGTCGGTCGGAGCGTACGGCTGGCACCGCCCGCCCGACGCGAACGAGAAGACGCCGATCACGGTGCTCAGCGGCAACTCGTATCAGGACGCGAAGGCCGCGAGCGAACACCCTGCCCTCGCCGCCTCGGCCTCGGGCGAGATCGCCTGCACGATCGTTCGGCCGGCCGACATTTACGGGCCGGGCTCGCGCCCCTGGGTGCTGATTCCGCTCGAGATGATTCGCAAGGGACAGTTTCTGCTGCCGGCGCACGGCCAGGGATTGTTTTCGCCGATCTACATCGACGATCTGGTCGACGGCATCGTGCTCGCCGCCGGTCTACCCGCCGGCGCCGGACAGATCTTCAACCTGCTCGGCGTCGCGCCCGTCCGCGCAGCGGAGTTCTTCACCCACCACATGCGCTGGGCCGGACGCAGCGGCCCGCCGCGCTCGTTTTCGACCGCGACGGCGATCCGCATCGCCGCTTTCGCGAGCGGGCTCGGCCGACTGCTCGGCAAGCCGACCGAGGCCAGTCGTCAGACCATGCTCATGCTGAGCAAAGATCACCCGCTCTCGATGAAAAAGGCGCAGCAGATGCTGGGCTACGTGCCGAAGATCGATCTCGACGAGGGCATGCGTCGCACGGAGCAGTGGCTACGCGAGCGCGGATTGATCGACGCGTAGTCGCGTCGTGGTGCCCCGCGCGCGGAGCGCCCGCTGCGCCCGACGCCTACGGCTCGTACGTCTCGTCGAGCCACGCGTTCATCATCTGTTCGGCGGCACCGGGCGGTGCCGAGCCACCGCCGTAGATCGCCCCGCTGCGCGCGGTCGCCTGCGGTGGATTCTTCGCGTACGCGACGGCCTCGCGCAGATCGGCGACGAATCGCTCGGCCACTCCCGGTCGACCTTGCGGCAGCGTCACGCAGAGATGCACGCCCGGCGGACGCTGCAGCCCGTTGAGCCGCCATCCCTTCGCCGCCAGTGCATCGTTGACGTGAAAAATGTCGACGACGTCCGAGCGCATGGCGATGCAGAAGGTCGGCCGGCCGAAGATCCGAAGCTCGGGGATCGCTTCGATGCCGGCGCGAATCGTGTCGGCCGCCGTCATGATCCGGCGCGCGGCATCGAGATACCCCTCTTCTCCGAGCGCGACCATCGCGGCCCAGCTCGACGCCGTGAGACCTCCGGAACGACTGCCCGCCATCGTCGGCGATGCGTAGAGTCCGCCGGCCCAGTCCGTCTTCATGAAATACTGATGACGGCGCAGCGCGCGACCGCGGTAGAGCACGACGGACGTGCCCTTCAGTCCGTAACCCCACTTGTGCGTGTCGCACGACATCGAGGTCACGCCGGGCAGCCGGAAATCGAACGGCGGCACGTCGTAGCCGAGCCGCTCGACCCACGGCAGCAGGAATCCGCCGAGGCAGCCGTCGACGTGGAAGCCGAGACCGTGCTCGCGCGCGATCTCGGACAGCGGGCCGATCGGATCGATCAACCCGTGCGGATAGTTCACCGCCGTCGCCGCCAGTGCGATCGTGTTCGGCGTGATGCGCGCACGCATGGCGTCGACGTCCGCGAGGAAGTCCGGACCGACCGGCACGCGCACCAGCTCGATCCCGAAGTAGTGCGCGCCTTTCGAGAAGGCGGGATGAATCGTCTCGGGCACCACGATCTCGGGGCGGGTGATGCTGCGCTCGGCGCGCGCGCGATCGCGATAGGCGAGCATCGGCAGCATGATGCTCTCGCTGCCGCCGGACGTGACCGCACCGCAGACCTCGCTCTCGCGATCGCTCGCGGGCACCGCGCTCGCACCCAGCATCGATGCCGTCATGGCGACGATCTCGGCTTCGAACTTGGTGCCACTCGGACACATGTCGCGCTGCAACAGATTGACGTGCGAGAAGAGCGAGAAGATCTCGTTCAGGAAGGCGTAGTGATCTTTGCCGCCGTGGTAGTAGCTGCCCGAGACCTGCCCCGTCTCCCAGCGCGCGTCCTCGCGGTCCGCGAAACCGCGCAGCTCGCGCAGCAACTCGCGCCGATCGATTCCTTTGGCGGGAATCGTCGTGAACGTCGTCGTCTCGCTCTCGTAGGGATGCATGCTGGCGAACAGGCCGCGCGGCTTCTGCTTCGTTTCGGCTGCCGACATCAATCCTCTCCTCGGGCCTTCGATGGCCGGTTGAGCCGCCGGTAGACCGGCTTCATGCGACGATACAGCGCGAGAAATTCCGCGAACCGTGCATCATACACGCGCGCCCGCGCGGGATCGGGCCGGTGAACGGCGGCCACCTTCACGCGCCCGGGAATCTCGCCGATCCGCAGTTCGCCGAGCGCCGTGAACGCGGCGAGCGCCGCACCGACGGCGTTGGCGTGGCGAGGGTGAGCGATCTGCCGGATCGGTCGATCGAGCACGTCCGCGAGGATGCGACACCAGGTCTCCGACTGCGCGGCGCCGCCGACGAACCCGAGCTGCGGGAAGGGCCGCCCGACGAACCGCTCGACGTGCTGGCCGAGCCAGCGCAGGTTGAACGCAACGCCTTCCATCACGGCGCGCACGTAGTGCCCCCGGGTCGTGCGCAGCGTTTGATTGATGAACGCGCTGCGGGTGCACGGTTCGTCGTCCGGCGCCACGACCCCGCCGAGCCACGGCGTGAAGACGAGACCGTGGCTGCCCGCGGGTACGCGCGCGGCCTCCGCTTCGAGCACCGCGTAGTCGTCCTCGGGCGCGCGAGAGTCTCCGGCCGCGCGCGGAAAGAAGAGGTTGTCTTTCACGAAATCGAGACAGCGCCCCGCGACGCCCTGCTCGGCCATCACGACATAGCGGCCGGGAATCGCCGCGGGCATGGTCGTCATCCGGTGAAGCAGATCGCTCTTCTTCGCGGGCACGTGACAGGACAACCAGCTCGTGGTGCCGATCGAGAAATAACCGTCACCGTCCTCCACGCAGCCCGCGCCGAGCGCCGCCGAGTGCCCGTCGCAGGTGCCCATCAAGACCTTCGTCGGGGTCGCGAGACCGAGCGCTTCCGCGGCTTCGCGCTGCAGCGTGCCGAGCACTGCATCGACGGGCAGCAGATCGGGCAGCTTCTCGCGCTCGATTCCGGCCATCTGCAACAGCGCGGGGTGATAGTCGATGCGGCCGATGTCGCGATTGTCGGTCAGCCAGTAGGGGAAGATCGTGCCGTACGAGGCCGCGAAGCGACCGCTGAGCCGAAGATTCAGGTAGTCCATCGGTTCGAGCAGCCGGTGCGTCTTCGCCCAGATCTCCGGCCGATCGTTTCGCAGATGAAGCGCGTGCCCGAGTCCGTCGACACCGGCGAGTGTCGGCGCGGCCCCCGTCAGCCGGACCCAGCGCCAGAGCTTGCGCACGTCGTACCCCGCGAGCCGGATCGGCCCCTCGACCATCCGCCGGACGTGCCGTCCGCCGCGCGTATCCAGCCACGAGATCGCATTGGTCAGCGCGCGCCCATCCGCATCGACGGGAACGGTGACGGCCCACTGCGTCGTGCATTTGACGGCGATCACCTGCTCGGGCGCGATGCCCGCCTCGCGCAGCGTCTCGCGCGCGGCGTCGCAGGTCGCCGACCACCACTGAGCGGGATCCTGCTCGGCCCCGCCGCCCGGCAGGTGAATCATCGGAAAGGGCCGCGCGGCCGACGCCGCCACCTCGGCCTGCGCCGAAACCAGTGCCGTCTTCACGCTGCCGGTGCCGAGATCGATCGCCAGCACGTATCGCTCGGGAACTGCGCTCACGAGACACCCCGGAGCCGCACCGTACCGAAGTGCAACGCACGGGGAATCGCCCGCGCGACGACACGAACCCGAATCGCGCATGGCGTCCGTCATCGAGGTCGCGTCATGGACGTGAAACGACGGAGCGTCGTCGTTGCGGAACGCGAGCCGGACTTCGCCGCCTGCCTCGGACGCTTCGAGCCTCTCCGGCACCAGCGTTTCCTCGCTCAGGTGCTGTCGCTGCGCGCACAGGCGCTCCGGCGACTCGCGCTCGGCAGGAGCAACGTGCGTGGCGAGCGCACGAACCAGCGAACTCACTTCGGCGGAGGCCATCGGTCTCCTCGCTCGGGTCGTTCCGGGTTTCGGTTCACCGAAGCTCGCCCTGGCGGCGAGCCGTCCGCGAAACGAGGCCTCTCACGCCGGAGCGCGAGAACGGGTCGAGGCACCCGGCCTCTCATCGCCTGTCGTGCACCCGGTGTGCCGGCGAGAGATTCGACTCGCGCGGGCCGTCGCCCGTGGGTGCGCGAAGCGTCGCGAGAATCCAACCCCGTCCTCGCGTCTGTGGCGGGGTGCCGCGCGCCGCCGGGGCAACGCGCCCCGCGCGACCCCTCCAAATCGATCTAAAGGTCCGATTTCAAAACGATTCCCGAGGCATTCCCCCTGTTGCTGAATGTCTCGAGGACCGTTAGAGACTGCTCCGGCTGCAGACCCGGATGTCACGACGAACGTCGGTTCCGCTCCATCTGACGCTCGAATCCGGTCGGTCTTGCTGGCAGACCGCACGTCGCGGTTTGCGCGTTCGCTCTCTGCGGTCCACGGAGGTGTCATGTCGGTTCGGTCCCGTCTGGTTGCGACGGTTCGTTTGCTGCCGCTCGCGCTTCTCGCGAGCAGTCTTCCTCACATCGCATTCGCGAAGGCCAGCGATCCGGTGCCCGATCTCGATCCGAGCAAGCTGCCGGTGGTCGAGGCGAAGCTCGGCATCGCGCCGAACGCCGCACCTCCGACCGGTCGCGACGAACCCGCGAAGGTGGTGGTCAAGCTCGAAGTGAAAGAGTTCGTCGCCGAAATCGCCGACGGCACGCAGTACACGTTCTGGGGATTCGGCGGTTCGGTGCCGGGGCCGATGATCCGCGTTCGGCGCGGCGACTTCGTCGAACTGCACCTGATGAACCATCCCGACAACACGATGCCGCACAACATCGACCTGCACGCCGTCACGGGCCCGGGTGGCGGAGCGGCGAGCACGTTCACGGCGCCGGGGCATCAGACGCAGTTCACCTTCCGCGCGCTCAACGAAGGCATCTACATGTATCACTGCGCGACGGCGCCGGTGGGCATGCACATCGCGAACGGCATGTACGGCATGATCGTCGTCGAACCCGAAGACGGGTACGAGAAGTTCGATCGCGAGTACTACGTCGTGCAGGGCGACTTCTACACCCGCGGCGCCTACAAGGAGCCGGGCCTTCAGCCCTTCGACATGGAACGGGCGATCGACGAGGACCCGTCCTACGTGCTCTTCAACGGGCGCGACGCATCGCTCGTCGGCGATCGCGCGCTCACCGCAAAGGTGGGAGAGCGGGTGCGCATGTTCATCGGCAACGGCGGTCCGAATCTCGTCAGCTCGTTCCACGTGATCGGCGAGATCTTCGACGTCGTGAAGCCCGAAGGCGGTCGCGAGGCGCTGCGGGACGTGCAGACGACGCTCGTTCCGGCGGGCGGCTCGGCGATGGTCGAGTTCAAGCTGGACGTGCCGGGAACCTACGTGCTCGTCGATCACTCGATCTTCCGCGCCTTCCACAAGGGAACGATCGGCATGCTGAAGGTCGACGGGGCAGAGAACAAGCGAATCTACTCCGGCCAGGAGATCGACGAGGTCTATCTCTCGGAGAAGTCGCACAAGGCGAGCGAGGCGCTGCAGGCGGCGAGCAAGGCGGGCGGCGACACGCTCGAGGCGCGCATAGCGCGCGGCAAAGCCGTCTACATGGGCACCTGCTCGACCTGTCATCAGCTCGAAGGTCAGGGGCTCAGCGGCGTGTTCCCGCCGCTCGCCAAGTCGGACTTCCTGATGGCCGACAAGGCGCGCTCGATTCAAGTCGTGCTCGCCGGCCTGTCGGGCAAGATCACGGTGAACGGCAAGGAGTACAGCAACGTGATGCCGCCGCTCGCCAACTTCACCGACCACGAAATCGCGGACGTGCTGACCTACGTGCGCAACAGCTTCGGCAACAAGGGCGAAGCCGTGACGGATGCGGAGGTCGCGAAGGTCCGTGACTCGCTCAAGAAGCCCGCTACGGGCGGTCATCCCTGAGCGAACGACGGGGCGCGGGTCACGCCGGATCCCGTCGCGGCGCGTGGAGGCCAGACGCCGGGCGCTTCGCGACGGAGGTGGCGTGATCTGGCGATCGACAGTGCTGGCCGCGCTCGTGATCGGAGCGAGCGCGGCGATGGCCGACGAGCCGCCCGGGATGCAGCGCATTCCGGGCGGCCCGTACGCGCCCTTCTTTCCGGTGCGTGGCGAGGCCGTGCAGCAGCTCGCGCCCTTCTGGCTCGACGCGTTGCCCGTCACCAACGGCGAGTTTCTCGAGTTCGTGCGAGCGACGCCGCGCTGGCGTCGCTCGCAGATCTCGAAGCTTTTCGCCGACGATTCCTATCTCTCTCACTGGGCGGGTGACCTCGAGCTCGGCGCCGGCGCTCCGCCCGATCGACCCGTCACCTTCGTCTCCTGGTTCGCGGCATCGGCGTACTGCCGATCCGCCGGCAAGCGGTTGCCCTCGGAAGCCGAGTGGGAACTCGCGGCCGCGCCGCCGCGCGAGAGCCCGGAAGCGCGTGCGGAGAATCAGCGGCGCATTCTCGCCTTCTACAGCCGGCCCCGCGGTCCGCTGCCGCGGGCGGGCAGCACACCGGCGAATCTGTTCGGCGTGCGGGATCTGCACGGCGTGATCTGGGAGTGGGTCGACGACTTCAACGCGAGTCTCGCCGCGCCGGACAACCGCCAGGACCGCGATCGCGAGACCGAACGCTACTGCGGTGGCGGCACGACCGGCGCCGCCGATGCCGGCGACTACGCGACGTTCATGCGTCTCGCGCTTCGAGGAAGTCTCGAAGCGTCGTATGCCATCCACCATCTCGGTTTTCGATGCGCGAGGAATGCTCCATGACCCCGGCCCGCTCGACGCGAGTTCGCTTCTTCTCCGTGCTCGTCACGCTCGGCCTGCTTCCGTTCGCCGCCTGCGCGGAAGAGTCCGCGCACGAAGGCCACGACGCGCACGCCGATCACGAGATGCACGGCGACCACGGCTCGCACGACGGGCACGGCGACCACACGCCGATCGATGGGGTCGATCCGAAGACCGACGTCTCGCTCTACCAGCTCGACGGCGACTGGACCGACCAGAGCGGAACGGCATTCCGTCTCGAAGCGCTCCGCGGCCACCCCGTCGTGCTGGTGATGTTCTATGGCACCTGCACGAGCGTCTGCCCGACGCTCGTGCGCGACGCGAAACAGCTCGACGCGCTGCTGGCCGGCGACGCGCGCGCGAAGACGCAATTCTTGCTGGTCACGATCGATCCTGCGGTCGACACGCCCGAGCGTCTCGGCGCCTACGCGAAAGAGCACCAACTCGACGCCGCGCGCTGGCACCTGGTCGCCGGCGCACCGGATCAGATCCGCGCGCTCTCCAACGTGATCGGCTTCCGATATCGACCCGCCGGCGGCGGCCAGTACAGCCACACCCTTCGCATCACGCTTCTCGATCGCGACGGCCGCATCGTCGAGCACGCCGACGGACTCGAACGACCGATCGCACCGCTCGCCGCGCGCGTCACCGAGCTGGCGAAGGATTCGCCGCCGCCGAAGTGACGGGCCACCGGCGCGCGGCGAGAACCCCACCAACCTCCATCGGTCGCCGCGGCTCGCGAACGGCCGATCAGCCGTCGCCGAGCGTGCGCTCGAGCGAGACCTTGCGCAGCACGGTGAGCGCGAAGACGGCGAGTTCGCCCGAAGGATCGAGAAAGCGAGTCTCGACGAAGACCGTGCGACCTCGTTCCTTCACGATCCGGCTCTCGATGCGAAAGCGCGGCCCGAGAATCGGCTCGAAGTAGTCGACGCGCATGCTGGTGGTGGCGAGCCACGTGGTCCACGGCTCGCTGCGCGGCGGCCCCGCGCGAGTCGTGAAGAGCGCGACGAGATCGACGTAGGTGGGCGTGAAGCCGCCGAAGAGCTGCCCGCGCGGGTTCTTCAGGTGCTCGGGCAAATGCACGTCGAGCACGAGGTGTCCGCTCGCCGACTCGACGAGGCGCCAGTCGTAGGCTTCGAGAAGGTCACCGGCCGGGTGCCCGCGGCCGACCACGCGGTCCGGCGCATGCGTGGCCCACGGCCGCGGCGGCATCTTCGAAGAACTCACGACTTCGCACCGTAGCGATTCGAGTTCGCGCGGGCGACGGCGCTCGCACGACGCCGCGGGCGCACATCACGTTCCCATCACGCTTCGACGCGATTTCGGCCGAGCTGTTTCGCGCGATAGAGCGCCGCGTCGGCGCGCTCGACCACGTCCCGCCAGGAACTCGACACACCGGCCTCCTCGCAGCAGCCCGCGAGGCCGGCGCTGACGGTCACGATGCCGTGCGTCGCTCGTTCGTTGCGGAGTTCCATCTGCTCGACCGCGCTTCGCCCGCGCTCGGCGGCGATGCGTGCGCCGGCGACGCCGGTGTCGGGCAACACCACGAGGATCTCCTCGCCTCCGTAGCGATGAATCGTGTCGGAATCGCGCTTGTTCCGAAGCAGCGTGCGGGCGACGGCACGCAGCGCATCGTCTCCCGCGAGGTGTCCATACGTGTCGTTGAACCTCTTGAAGTGATCGACGTCGAAGAGCGCCACCGAATAGATGTGTCCGTAGCGCTGCGCCACCGCGTGTGTCTGATCGAGTGCCAGCTCCATCGAGCGGCGATTGCCGATCCCGAGCAGGACGTCGTGCGTCGAGAGTTCTTCGAGCCGGCGGTTGGCTTCGACGAGGCTGCGGGTCCGCTGCTCGACGATGCGTTCGAGATCGTCGCGCCGGGTTTCGACCTGTTTCGTGTAGGCCTCGAGCAGGTCGCTCCGCGTCACCAGTCCGACCAGCCGGCCCGCGGCGTCGATCACCGGCAGCCGGCGGATCCCGCGCTCCTTCATCAATCGCGCGGCCTCTTCGACACGCGACGAGGCGTCGACCCCGATCACGGGCGCCGACATCAGATCGGCCGCGCAGAGCGGACCGCCGGCTCGCTCGCGAACTCCGTCCGCGAGCACTCGAACGAGATCGCGCTCGCTGATGATTCCGATCGGCCGCCCGTCTTCGCAGACGACGACGCAGGACAGCCGCTCGCGGTGCATCCTCGCAACGAGTTCATCGAGCGGCGCATCGGGCGTGGCCGAAACCACGTCGCGCTTCATCACGCCACCGATCGTCATCGCGGGTTCAGACATCGGATGCACCGCAACGGCCGCGGGGCGCCCCGGCAGCGTCGCCCGGCCGAAGGATGGTCCGCACGAGATCGGCGTCCGCGATGCGCTCGGCGCGAAGCCGCTCGCCGATCTCCCGTGCGCGCTCGGCGAGGATCTCGTTCTCGATCACGGACGACAGTGCCTCCGCGAGCGCGTGCGCCGTGAGCCGGCGACGCGGCACCGCGGGCGGACCGAGCCCGAGCTCTTCGACGCGCCGCGCCCAGTAGAACTGATCGAGGACGTGCGGCACCACGACCTGCGGAACGCCGGCTCGCGCGGTCGTCGTGGTGGTTCCCGCACCACCGTGATGAACGACCGCGGCGAGGCGCGGGAAGAGGCGCGCGTGCGAGAGCGCGCCGATCGTCATCACGCCTTCCGGCAGCGCACATTCGCCGAGTCCCGCCCAGCCGCGACCCAGCAGCGCCCGACAGCCGACGTGTTCGATCGCGTCGAGAATCGATCGCGTGGTCGTCGCCGGATCGGGATCGGTCATGCTGCCGAAACCGACGTAGACGGGCGGCGCGCCGGCACCGAGAAAGGCTTCGAGCTTTTCGGGCAGCGGGGCGTCGTCGTCAGCCGGAAGCAAACACGACACCTGATCGACCGCGAACGGCAGGTTGCGCGGGATCGGCGCCAGCGCGTGATCCGCCGCGACGATCGGTCGCTCGCCGAAAAAGTGCTGCAGGATGTCTTCGACCGGAGGCAGACCGAGCCGCGCGCGGTGCGCGTTCAGATCGCGACGCGTCCCGAGATTGAACGCGAATCGCAGCAGACCCCAGAGCCCTCGATTCAGCCAGCGGCGCTCGCTCTGCAGCGGAAAGAACGCGGGCGCGTGTTCCGCCGACGGAAGCACGCTCGGGCAATAGACGACATATCGATACGGCAGCCCGTGCAGTTCGGCGACCGACCGCGCGCCGACCTGGATGCCGGCC
>CAZDHU010000097.1:0-9667 GCA_964505355.1 uncultured Myxococcaceae bacterium
TGCATCAGTTCATCGTGCGAACCGCAGCCCGACACGCGCCCGTCTTCGAGCACGACGATCCGGTCCGCGTGCCGAATCGTCGACAGGCGATGTGCGATCACGAACACCGTGCGCCCGCCGAGCAGCGCGTCGATCGCGTCCTGCACGGTTCGTTCGCTCCGGGCATCGAGTGCGCTGGTGGCTTCGTCGAAGACGAGCACGGCGGGATTCTTCAGCAGGGCGCGCGCGATGGTGATCCGTTGTCGCTGTCCGCCCGAGAGTCGCGCGCCGACCTCGCCGACGTCGGTTTGGTAGCCGTCGGGCAGCTGCTGCGCGAACTCGTCGACGTGCGCGGTGCGCGCGGCGGCGAGGATCTCCGCTTCGCTCGCGCCGGGCCGACCGTAGGCGATGTTGTCGTGGATCGTTCCCGCGAACAGGAAGGGCTCCTGACTCACCACGGCCACGTGGTCGAGCAGCGAATCGCGCGCGATCCCGCGCAGGTCGATACCGTCGATCTCGATCGTGCCCTCGTCGGGGTCGTCGAAGCGCAGCAGCATATCGACGAGCGTGGTCTTGCCCGCGCCGGTGCGGCCGACGATGGCGATGGTTTCGCCCGGCGCGACCTCGAGCGAAACGCCGCGCAGCACGGGTTCGCGCCCGTACGAGAAGGACACCCGATCGAATCGGATCGAGCGCCGCACGCCGTCGAGCCGCACCGCGTTCGGGGGATCGGGCGTCTCCGGCGGCTGATCGAGCAGATCGAGGAAGCGTTCTGCGGCCGGGGCCGCGTCCATCAGCTCGGTCCACCCCCTGGTGAGCCCGCGCGTGGGCGCATAGGTCATGCCGAGCACCGCTCCGAAGGCGACCAGATCACCCACCGACACGCCCCAGCGCCCGCCCATCACGAGCCAGGCACCGACCAGCGGCAGCGCGGTGACGGCGGCGTTGTTGAGCAGCTCGATCAGACTCTTCGAGAGCACGCGATTCTTCACCACGCGCATGCTGCTGCGAAAGAGCCGCTCGTTGTCGCGGGTGAACGACGCTTCCTCGATCGCTTCGGCGCGAAACGACTTGATCAGCTTGATGCCGGCGAGAATCTCGACGAGTCGCTGCGTGACGTCGCCGAGCCGCTCCTGCCGCCGGCGCGCGGTCTTTCGAATCCGGCGGCCGAAGAATCCGATCACGAGCACGATCGGCGGCGCCACGCAGATCGATACCAGCGTCAGCTTCCACGAAATGCCGATCAGCACTGCGCCGCCGATCACGAGCGAAAAGACGGCCGGCAGCACGTCGCCGAAGAGCACGTCGAGCGCGCGGTGTGCACGGCCGACGTCGTTCAGTGTTCGCGAGAGCGTGTCACCGCGGCTGGTGCCGTGGTGGAAGCGAAGCGGCAGGCTGAGCAGTCGCGCGCAGACGGCATGCTGCACGTCGACGAGGACGCGGCCGAGAACCCATTCGACGAGGTAACTCTTGCCGAACTCGGAGATGGGCAGCGCGATCACGATCAGAAGGCCGAGCAGCGCGATTCGCCAGAGCCGTCCGGCGACGGCCGCCTGCAGGCGGTCGCGTGCGGGCTCGGCCGGCGCCTCGGTCGAAGCGTCGGCCGGGGAGTCGGCGGGAGCGACCGAACGGACATTCGCGTCCGGCCCCGGCGTGTGCTCGATCGCCGGCGGACGAGACGGAGCCGGCCACTTCGCGCCGATCGATTCGAGCCAGCCCGAGGCCGGCCCGGCGTCGCGGGCCGCGGACGCGGCGGGAACCAGCACCTCGTCGAGGAGCGGTTTTGCGAGCCAGGCCTGCAGGCTCTTTGCGCCCGCATTGATCGAGGAGAAAAACAGGCCGAGCAGGACGAGACCGAGATAGGGACGGGCAAAGCGGAGCAGACGGGCGAAGACGCCGACCGTCGAACGACGTTGCGCGGGTGAAGAGACGGGCTGCCGGTCGGTCAGGCGGACTTCGTGACGAGGCCCGAGCGGATGCAGCGCGTGCAGACGCGCAGATGCCGGACGGCGCCGCCCACCACGGCCCGGGTCGACTGGAGATTGATCTTCCAGCGTCGCGAGCTCTTGCGGTTCGAGTGGCTCACGTTGTGGCCCGTCGACGGTCGCTTCGCGCAAATCTCGCACACCTGAGCCATCGCTTCGCCCTCATTCTCTTGACGCTCGGTCGCGTGTTCGGAACGCCCGCTCGCGTCGGACCGCCCCGGACTCCACGCGCGACCGGAGCGCTCTCGCCCCGCCGGAAGCCCCCGCGGAACGGCCGCCCGCGGGCCGCGCCGAAATAGCCCACGTGCTCGGCCGGATCAACCCCGCGGCCGGTCTCGCCTGCCCGCGGCGGGTCGGGACGGAGACGTTGCGATCTTCAGGGGGCTCCGAGTTCCGCGCGGATCACGTCTCCGGCGCGCCAGCCGAGCAGCACGTCGCCTTCGAAACCGAGCGCGGCGACGCCCTCGCGCGGCAGACAGAAGATGGGCGGTCGCGAGGAGAGCCGAATCTCGAGTTCGCCCGGCCAGCTCTCTCCGCTCGCCGGGTCGGCGAGCAGGTCGGTGTCCCAGCGCGCCGGCGGGATCGGCTCGCGGACGAGCCGATCGCCGGCGAACGGCATCAGCTCGTGCACGGCGGCCTCCAGCGCATCCTCGACGCGCGCCACGTCGGCATCGATCGGCACGCTCGCCGAGACCAGCAGGTCGAACAGGTCGCTGGCACGGCTCGGCGCGGCCACGGAGAGGCGAATCAGATTGGTGCCGGTCAGCGGTCGTTGCGGATCGGCGATTCGAAGCACGCGCCGCGCGATTCCTTCCGGCAGCACCGGTCCCCGGCCACGCAACCAGATCGCGATGCGCTGGCGCGTGGGTTTCGCGGCATCGAGAAACTCCGGCGCGTCGCCACCATCGCCTGAAACGAACTGCGCCAGCGCGCTTCGCGGCGCGTTCAACACCAGTGCCCGCGAAACCCAGACGTCGAACGCGCCAGCGGCTGCGATGCCGGGCTGCTGGCCGACGGTCACGAAATCGAATCGACCGGCGACGCTGCGGAACTCGCCGAAGAGCGCCTGCAACCGGCGCCGGAGGAGCGGGCGGACGAGACCATCGATGCCGTTCGCGGTCGCGCCGCCTTCGAGCGCGCTGCCCAGCAGGCGAGCCTTCGCTTCGGGCGGCGGCGACGCTTCGGCGAGGTGGGTGAGGCTCTGCACCTGGGCGTCGAGCAGCGCCGCGAGTTCCGGCCCCGCCGAACTCACTTCGACCGGAAGTCCGCGTCCGTGACGCGCCGGCCTCGGGGCCGCTGCGCCCGCGGCGCTGCGCGCGATCGATCGCAGCGCACTGCCGCGCACGATCGGCGCTTCGAGCATCGCCGTGCGCTCGGCCGCGGCCGCGTCGAGCAGCGCGCGCACGAGATCGCGCGCTTCGTCCGGTTTGGCGAGACCCCACGTGACGAGCTCGGGCAACGTGACCTGCGGCTCGCCGATGTCGATCCGACGGTCCGGCATCACGACCTGGAACGCGATCGGGTCGGCTTCGATCTTCTTCCGGTCGATCAGCGGAACAGTCAGTGCGCGCAGGCAACTGTCGAAGACGCCCCCACCACCATTGCCGGTGATCAGAAACGGATCGCGGAGGGCGGGATGCGTCCGCGTGGCCGCTTCTTCTTCGACCACCAGAACGCGCTGGCCTTGCATGGCGAGCCGAACCGCGGCGACGAGGCCGGGAAGGGCGCTCCCGAGCACGATCACGTCCCAGCGCCGTGCCCGCAGACTGCCGCCGGCCGGGGCGCCTGCCGACTTCATCGGGATCCGCGCCGCAGCGGAGCGTCGAACGAAACCGGCCCCATCAGCAGCGGTGCGTCTTCCGGGTTGCGTCGCTCGATCTCGCCGATTCGATACGCGCGCTCGCCGTTGCCCTGCAAGCGCTCGACGATCTCGACCGACTGTTCGCGCGGAACGATCAGGATCATGCCGATGCCGCAGTTGAAGACACGAAGCATCTCGGCGTCGTCGATCTCGCCCGAACGCTGGATCAGATCGAAGACGCCGGCACGCGGCCAGCTCTTCGGGTCGATCTTCGCGCGCACGCCCTTCGGCAACACGCGGGGGACGTTGCCTTCGAAGCCGCCGCCGGTGATGTGCACCATGCCGTTGACCGTCAGATCTCGCAGCAGATTGAGGACCGGCTTGACGTAGATGCGCGTCGGGGCGAGCAGTGCGCTGGCGAGCGTGGTGTTCAGTCCCGGCGCTTCGGCCATCAGATCGAGCGCGCCGGCCGCCTCCGCGCGATCGACGATCGCGCGGACCAGCGAATAACCGTTGCTGTGAAAGCCGCTGGAGGCGATGCCGACCAGCACGTCTCCCTCGCGAATCGACGAACCGTCGATCACGCGATCGCGCTCGACGACGCCCACCGCGAACCCGACCAGTTCGAGTCGCCCGGGCGGATAGAAGCCGGGCATGGTCGCGGTTTCACCGCCGAGCAGCGCGCAGCCCGCACGGCGGCAGCCTTCGGTCAGGCCGCGCAGCGCGTCGGCCGCGATCTTCCGGTCGAGCTGGCCCATCGCGAGGTAGTCGAGGAAGACCAGCGGTTCGGCCCCCTGGACCACGAGATCGTTGACCACCATCGCCACGCAATCGATGCCGATCGTGTCGTAGCGACCGAGCCGCTGCGCGAGCTCGAGTTTCGTGCCGACGCCGTCCGTGCAGGCGACGAGCACGGGATCCTTGTATCGATCCGGGGTCTTGAACAGACCCGCGAAGCCTCCGATGCCCGACAGCAGTTCGGGCCGAAAGCTGCTGCGCGCGATTTCCTTGATCTCGTCGACGAAGCCTTCGTCGTGATCGAGATCGACGCCGGCGCGGGCGTAGGTCGGCGCGCTGTTGCGGCTCGGAGTCGCCGGAGTTCGCTGCGTCGCGGGCGTGCTGGGATCGGTCACGGGGCATGGATACCGAGACGAGCTCCGCCCTGTCAATCGAAGAGAACCCGAACTCGCCGCGCGGAGTGCTCTCCGGCGGCACACGGCGTCGGAGCGCCGTGGAGGTGCTCGGCTATGGTGCAGGGGTGCGTGTTTCCGTCGTGAACTCCGTGCTCGACGAGGCGACCGAAGTCGAGGACGCGGAGTCCGGTCTCGCGAACGTCGACGGTGAAACGCGAACTGCCGGTCGGGACGCCGTCGCGCGGCGTCCGCGTTCGTGAGCGCGGCAACGGCCGCCGCGTCTGCCGCCGGAGCCGGCTCGCACGGGCGCCCCGGGCTTCGCCGTCTGCGCGTCTATCTCGTTCACAACGCGCGCACCTACGCGGTCTGGGCGCTCGCCACGCTCGGCTACGTCGCCGCCTTCGTCGCGGTTCCGCTGCTGATCGGGCGAGCGATCGCCGCCGTCGAACAGGGCCTGCCGGCGGCCGAGCTTCGGATTCGCTGCGGCTGGATCGTGCTCGCGACCGCGCTGCGCTTCGGTCTTCGTTACGGCTCGCGCACACTGGTCTTCAACGCGGCGCGAGAGGTGGAATACGAACTTCGAAACGATCTCTTCGCGCATCTCCAGCGGCTGCCGCAATCTTTTTTCACGCGGACGCGGACGGGCGATCTGATGAGCCGCTGTGTCAACGACCTCGGCTCGGTCCGGCTGTTGCTCGGGCCCGGCCTGTTGAATCTGCTGCAAACACCGGTGCTGTTTCTGTCCGTGCTCGGTTCGATGCTGGTCCTCGACGCGCGTCTCGCGTTGCTCGTGCTGCTTCCGTATCCGTTTTTCATCGTGATCGCGCGCGGGTTCGGAGGCACGCTGCACCGCACCAACCTCGCCGTGCAGGAGGGGCTCGCGGCGCTCTCGAACGACCTGCAGGAAACCATCTCGGGCGTTGCCGTGGTACGCACGTACGGCATGGAGCACGTCATGTCCGCCCGCTTCGCGCGGGCGAACGACGCGCTGCTGGCGCGCCAGCTCGAACTCGTTCGCGTCAACGCGGCGATGCCGCCGATTCTCAGCGTGCTGCCGGCGGCGGCGATGTGGCTGCTGTTGCTGGTCGGCGGACGCGAGGTGATGAGCGGTGGCATGCGCGTCGCCGATTTCTTCACGTTTTCGATGTTCGTCTACGAGCTGACGTTTCCGACCTTCATCATGGGCTGGGTGGTGGCGCTGGTGCAGCGCGGTGCGGCCGCGATGCAGCGCATCGACGACGTGCTCTCGGAAGAGCCTTCGATCGCGGATCGACCGGATGCCGCCGCGGTGACCGGGCTGCGGGGCGAGATCGAGTTTCGCGCGCTCGAGTTTCGCCATGCCGGCGACGCGCGCGAGCCGGTGCTGCGCGATCTCACGCTCCGCGTGCCGGCGGGCACCTCGCTCGGCGTGGTCGGGCCGGTCGGCAGCGGCAAGACGACGCTCGCTTCGCTGATCCCGCGGCTGCTCGAGGTTCCCGACGGACGGCTCTTTCTCGACGGAATCGACATCAACCGGATTCCGCTCGCGACGCTGCGCAAGAGCATCGCGATGGTGCCGCAGGACGCGTTTCTGTTTTCGATGACGCTGGCGGAGAACATCGCGTACGGGTGTCCGGAAGCGGATCGCGCGGTGATCGAGGAGGCGGCGGTGCGCGCACAGCTCGCACGGGACGTCGCCGATTTTCCGCAGGGATACGAGACCATCGTCGGAGAGCGCGGCGTCATGCTGTCGGGCGGGCAGCGGCAGCGCGCGGCGCTGGCCCGCGCGCTCGTGCTGCAGCCCCGGATTTTGATTCTCGACGACACGCTCTCCAGCGTCGATGCCGAAACCGAAGCTGCGATCCAGCGCTCGCTGCACGCGATGTTCGCGGGGCGGACCGTGGTGGTGATCGCGCACCGCGTGAGCAGCGTGCGCGATTGCGATCAAATCATCGTGCTCGACGAAGGGCGCGTGACCGAGCGCGGCAGCCACGCGGAGTTGATCGCGCTCGGCGGTGCCTACGCCAATCTCGCGAGACAACAGGCGATCGAGGAAGAGATCGAAGCCGAAGGCGTGCGGGAGGGGGCGGCATGAGTGCCGCCGCGCCGGGAGGCGGGATCGCCGCACTGCACGAAGAGGAGGCGCTCGGCAGGGCGTACGATGCGCGGCTGCTCGCGCGGCTCTGGCGCTGGGTGGCGCCCCATCGCGCGCAGGTCGTGCTCACGCTGGCGCTGGTGGCTCCGCTCTTTGCGCTCGAACTCGCGCCGGCCTGGATCGTCAAGGTCGGTCTCGATCGCGTGATTGCTCCGCTGGCGCGCGAAGCCGAACCCGCGGCCGGACTCGGCCGTCTGCTCGACGCGCCGGCCGGAATCCCGCCGCTGCTCTGGCTCGCTTTGCTCTACCTGCTCGCGATGCTGGCGTCCTCGGCGCTTCAGTTCGTCCACATGACCGTGATGGCGCGCACCGGACAGCTCGCGATGCGCGATTTGCGGCGCGACGTCCACGCGCACCTGCAGCGGCTGCCTCTCGGATTCTACGACCGCCATCCGGTGGGCCGCCTCGTGACGCGCGCCACCAACGACGTCGAGAACGTCGCCGAGATGTTCTCGGCGGGACTCGTCGCGCTGGTCACGGACGTGGCGAAGATGGCGGGGTTCGCGGCGGTGCTGGTCGCGGTCAATCGGCGGCTCGCGCTCGTCACCTTCGCCGTGATGCCGTTTCTCGCCATCGCGGCCTTCGTCTTTCGCCTGCGCGTTCGCGACGCATTCCGCGCCACCCGGGTGCGGATCGCGCGGATCAACGCCGTGCTGCAGGAAACCGTGACGGGCATGAAGGTGGTGCAGCTCTTCACGCGCGAGCAGCGAAACTCGCGCGACTTCGCAGCGCTCAACGCCGAGCACCGCGACGCGTGGATGGTCTCGATCCGCGCCGATGCCGCGCTCTTCGCGGCGGTCGAAGCGGCGCAGGGCGTGAGCGTCGCGCTGATCGTCTGGTACGGCGCGGGGATCAGCGTCGCGGCCGGGACGCTCTTCGTCTTCATCGACTGGATGCGGCGCTTTTTCATGCCGCTGCGGGATCTCTCGGCGAAGTATTCGGTGATGCAGTCGTCGATGGCGAGCTGCGAACGGATCTTCCAGCTCCTCGACACGAAGCCCGGCATTGCCGACTTGCCGCTGGCTGCGGCGCCCGATCCGGCAGAACCGGCGGGTCTTCTTCGGAGCGGCGCGAATGGCGCACCGCGGTTCGGGGAACTGGCGACGGCGTCGAGAGCGGCCGGCGGCGAAGTCGAATTCCGCGACGTCTGGCTGGCCTATCAGGGCGAAGACTGGGTGCTGCGCGGGGTCTCGTTCCGGGTCCGGCCGGGCGAACGAGTGGCCTTCGTCGGAGCGACGGGTGCGGGCAAGACCAGCGTGATCAAGCTGCTCGCGAGGCTCTACGAACCGCAGCGGGGCGAGATTCTGCTCGACGGCGTGCCGCTGCGGTCGATCGCGCTCGCCCGCCTGCGGCGGCGGATCGCGATGGTGCTGCAGGACGTGTTCCTCTTCAGCGGGACGGTGGCCGACAACATCCGTCTCGGCCGCGACGATCTCGATCCCGCGGCGATCGAACGGGCCGCGCGCGCGGTCGAGGCGCATCGCTTCATCGAGAGAATGCCGGCCGGCTATCAGAGCGAATTGCGCGAGCGCGGTGCGAACCTGTCGGCGGGGCAGCGGCAACTTCTGTCTTTTGCACGCGCCCTCGCGCACGGCGCGGACGTGCTCGTGCTCGACGAAGCCACGAGTTCGATCGACACCGAGACCGAGCTGCTGATTCAGCGTGCCCTGCGAACGCTCTTCGAGGGACGCACGGCGCTGGTCATCGCGCATCGTCTCTCGACGATCGAAGACGTGGATCGGATCTTCGTGCTCCATCGTGGCCGCATCGTCGAGGAAGGCTCTCACAGCGCGCTGCTCGCGCGCGACGGGGTCTACGCGCGGCTGCATCGGCTGCAGCGCGTCTCGGCGGGCGGTGCGTCCGCCGCGGTCGATGCACGGCCCGCTCGCGACGCTTGCCAGACGGGGGCTGCGGGTGGTACTTAGGCGCCACCCCCTCTCCTCCGCGTCGAGCGTTGCCGCGACGCCGAGCCCGTGTTCGCGTGCCCGGCCGGAATCGGTCGGTGAACCCGCGCCCGGGTGGGGTGTGCCGCGGGGGTGAGGTTTCATTGCGCATCAAGTCCCTCCAGATCCACGGCTTCAAATCCTTCGTCGACAAGACGCTGTTCAGTTTCCGTCCCGGGATCACCGGCATCGTCGGCCCGAACGGTTGCGGCAAGTCGAACGTGGTCGATGCCATCCGCTGGTCGATGGGCGAGCAGTCGCCGCGCCGGCTGCGCGGCAAGGGCATGGAAGACGTGATCTTCGCGGGCTCCGATTCTCGCCAGCCGATCGGCATGGCCGAAGTCGTCCTCAGCTTCGACAACAGCGACGGCTCGGCCCCCCCGCAGTATGCGGCGTGGAGCGAGATCCAGATCGCGCGGCGTCTCTACCGGTCCGGTGAGTCCGAGTACCTGATCAACCGCACGCCCGTGCGCCTGCGCGACGTGCAGGATTTCTTCCGCGACACGGGAATCGGAACGCGCGGCTACACGATCGTCGAACAGGGACAGATCGCAGGGATCGTTTCCGCCAAACCCGAAGAGCGCCGCTATCTGATCGAAGAAGCCGCCGGCATCGGCAAGTACAAGGCACGCCGGCAGGAAGCCGAGCGAAAGATCGAGGCGACCGAACAAAACCTGGTGCGCGTGAGCGAC
>CAZDHU010000098.1:0-9963 GCA_964505355.1 uncultured Myxococcaceae bacterium
CCACCGATCAGAGCGAGCGCACCCGCAAGGAGTTTCTCGAACGACTCGCCGGCGAACTCGCCCGAAGTCTCGAATCGCTCGATCTCGTCGGCATGGCCGAACAGTTGTTCGCCGGCCGGGTGATCGAAATCAGTGCACGGATCCAGATGCACCCGCGCGGGCACGAGGTCGACGGCGCACCGCTCGAGGTGTCGATGCGCCGCGGGCGCAGCAAGACGTGAGCGCCGAAACCGACAGGTCGCGCGCGCCTCGCTCGCGGGTCGGTGTCGGGCTCGTCGCCGCGCTGCTCGCCTACGCCGTCGCGATCCATCACGGCGTCGGACCGATTCCGCCGGGTGGCGCCCGTCACTGGTACGAGCCGAACGGCTGGTTGCTGGATCTGCTGGCAGCGACCTCGCTCGGCGCGCTGCTCGACGGGCCCGTGCGCGCTTTCGCGGGCATCGCGGCGCCGGCGGTCGCGGTCACCCTCGCCGTTTTCGCGATCACGCGCTCCGCGCTGGCCCGCACGCTTGCGGTGGCGTCGCTGCTGGCAACGATGCTCTTTCTCTTTTACGGGCTCGGTGAGCGGTCGGCGATCTGGCAGTTCTTCCGCTGGCGGGGCTCGGTCGTGATGGCCGGGATGGCGCTGGTGATCGCGGTGGCGCTTTGCGCACCGCTGCTGGCGGCGAGCTGGTTGCGCTTGCGCTGGCCCGCGCGACTCGCGGCCTACCTGCCGCCACTCGCGCTCTGTTTGTTCGCGCTGCGTGACGTGACGGGAACCAATCCCGCGCTTCCGTTCGCGATCTCTCCCTGGCCGGTGATCACGATGTTCGGCATGGAGCTCGGTTCGACGCTGATCGCGGGATCGTTCGCCGCGCTCGCGCTGCCGCTCGCGCTGCTCGCGCGATTCGGCGCGCGCTCGGCGCTCGGCTGGAGCGCGGCGCTCGCGATCTTCGCGGCGCCGGCGATCGCGTTCGGCGCCGGCGAGCTGCCGGCGCCCGGTCTCGGCCTCTCGCTGCTCGCGCTCGTCGCGGCGGCCGTGGCCTTCGCGCTGCCCGCGCGCCGGCCGGCGCACGATGCCGGCGCGGCGTCGCGGCTCGACGGCCTCGCGATCGCGACGTCGCTCGGCTCCCTGTTCCTCGCACTGCCACTCTCGCTCGGCCTCTCGCTCGTCGAACGCGATCACGCGGCCACGCGCGAAGGAACCGCCCAAACGGTGATCGACGCACTCGCGCGCTGGTTCGCGCGCGAAGGCACGTATCCCGACTCGCTCGACGAGCTGGTGGCCGCGAAAGAACTCGCGAGTGTGCCGGTGCCGGAGATCGGCTTCGGCCTCGAAGAATCGCCGCAGTTCACCTATCAGAACTTCGGCACCAGCTACATCCTCGAGTTTTCGGCTCCCCGCTGGGTGCAATGTGCCTTCAACCCGCCCTTTGCCGAAGACGAAGGCGAAGAGGAAGAAGAAGCAGCGACCGAAGTCGATCGCGGTCACGACGAGGACGAGACCGAAGACGTCGCGCGGGGCGCGTGGTCGTGTCCATCGAAGCCGCCCGAACTCTGGTGACGCTTCGCCGCGAGGAGGCGCGATGACGGGTTCGGCAGGCACGCTCGGCACCGCAGAGCGCCTGCTTCGCGCACAGCGCATCGGAACCACCTTCGCCCGCGTGTATCTCGGAATCAAGACGCGACAATGGGTCGCCCGGCGCCTGCGCCCGCCGGACATGAAGGAACGCTGGTCTCGCTTTCACCGGCAAAGCGCGCAGTCCGTCTACGACGCGGCAATCGAGTTGCGCGGATTGATCCTGAAGGGAAGTCAGTTTCTCGGCTCGCGGTCCGACGTGCTGCCGCGCGAATGGATCGAAGTGCTCTCGCGCCTGCAGGATCAGGTGCCCGCCCGGTCGTTCGACGTCGTTCGCGAAATCGTCGAGCGAGAATCGGGACGCTGCCTCGAATCGACCTTCCGGCGCTTCGAACGAACTCCGATCGCGGCCGCGTCGCTCGCCCAGGTTCACGAGGCCGAACTTCACGACGGGCGCCGCGTCGCCGTGAAGGTGCAATACCCCGAGATCGCGTCGCTCGTCCGCAGCGATCTCGCGAACCTGAGGCTCCTCTTCCGCGCGGTCGGGCTGTTCGAACGCGAGTTCGATCCGATGCCGGTGCTCGACGAGCTGTCCGAATACCTGCCGCGCGAACTCGATTTCCGCCGCGAAGCGAAAAACGCCGAGACGGTGGCGGGCTTCTTCTCCGACCGGACGGACGTGTGCGTTCCGAAGATCCATCACGAGTGGACGACCGAGCGACTGCTGGTGATGGAGTTCATGCCCGGCATCAAGATCACGGACGTCGAGCGACTGCGCGCTTCGGGCGTCGATCTCGATCGCGTGATGCAGATCCTCGTCGAAGCCTTCAGCCGGCAGGTGCTGACGCACGGCTTCTTCCACGCCGACCCGCATCCCGGAAACCTCCTCGTGCAGCCCGAGGGGCCCCGGCTCGTGCTGCTCGATTTCGGGCTGGCGAAAGACCTGCCGCCGGCGTTCCGCGAGGGCATCGTGGCCTTCGCGCTGGCGATGCTGGCCGACGACCCGGTGGCGCTCGGACGTGCGCTGCTCGCGCTCGGCTTCCGCACGCGCGACGGCAGCGAGGCCGGGCTCGAAGCGATCGCGCGCTTCTTTCTTTCCTTCGGCAAGCGCTTCCGCGAGCAGCCCTTCGTCGACCCGCGCGCGCTCGAAGATCTGGATCGGCAGATCCCCGAGATGATTCGCGACAACCCGATCGTTCAGGTGCCGAGTCACATCGTGCTGATCGGCCGAGTGCTCGGGCTGCTCTCCGGTCTCTCGCGCACGCTCGGCGCCCGCATCGACCTGCTACGCACGATCCTGCCCTACGCGATCGGACGCGCGTGACACCGCTGCGTGTCGGATTGTCGCTCGGCGGAACGAGCGGGAGCGAGGGATTCGCACGCCTGATCGCGCGGGCAGAGCACGCCGAGTCGATCGGCCTTCACTCCGTCTGGGTGCCGGAAGGACACTTTCGCCGCGGCGCGCTCGCCTCACCGCTGATCGTCCTCGCAGCGATCGCGGCGCGCACGACGCGTCTCGGTCTCGGCACCACGTCGCTGCTGCTCACCATCCACCACCCGCTGCGCGTCGCACTGGAGGCGGCGGCGCTCGATGCGCTCTCGAATGGTCGATTGCTGCTCGGACTCGGGCGCGGGTTCTCGCCGCAGCTCTTCCGCGCCTTCGGCATCGATGCCCGTCGCAAACGCGACCGGTTCGACGAGGCGCTCGATCTGATTCTCGCGGCCTGGCGCGGCGAGCCCGTCGCGATCGACTGCGAATACTTCAGCACCCTCGGCGATCGACCGGTCGCGCCGCTGCCCCTTCCCGTGCAGCGCCCGCACCCTCCCCTGTTCGTGGCCGCGTTTGGTCCGCGGGCGCTCGATCAGGCGGCGCGACGCGGGCTCGCCTATCTCGCCTCACCGCTCGAGCCGCTCGCGGTGCTGATCGAAAACCACGCTCGCCACCGCGAAGCGCTGGGCGGTCGAACGCCGGCGGGCCCTTTTCGTGCGCCCGTGATGCGCACGGTGCACGTCGCCGCGAGCGACGCAGAAGCGCATCGCGTGCGTGCGGCGCTCGCGGTCGAGTCGGCGGCGATGGCGCGCGCGATTCCCCCGGCACTCGAACGGGCGGCCGATCCGACGGCCTCGGATCGCGCCATCGTCGGCGGCGTGGATCGTGTGGTCGACGATCTCGGGCGAACCCGCGAGGCACTCGAGATGGACCTGCTGATCGTGCGCGGCGAGATTCACGGGATCGACGACGCCGCACAGCGGGCATCGCTGGAGCGTCTGGCGAGCGACGTGATGCCGCGCCTGTCGGCCGGTGCCGGGGCCGAATCGCCTGCGCCGTCCGGAACCGCCCCCTCGTGACCAACAGTCCGAGAAGAGACCGTCCCTCGAACCGTTCGTGACGCTCGACCGCTCGCGCTGCTCGCCGCCGGCCCGGCCCCGGGCGTCGTCAGGGCTCTTCGCGCGTGAAGGTGAGAAACGCCATGCTCGGTCGCTTCGACGATTCACGCATCGCGAAGTGAATCCGGTCGAAGACCCAGCCCTCGTTCGTTCGTTCTTCGAGCACGCGCTCGATTTCTTCGTCGGTGACGGTCGTCAGTTCGACGACCTTCCAGTGCAGCGGCATGGCGCCTCCCGATTCGCCTCACGCGCGCAGGCGCGAGGCGACGTCCTTCGCGGCATACGTGAGCACGAGATCGGCGCCCGCGCGCTTGATCGCGAGCAACGCTTCGTCCATCGCGCGCGTGCCGTCGATCCATCCCCGCTCGGCCGCCGCGTGAATCATCGCGTACTCACCGGAGACGTGATACGCGGCGAGCGGCACTTCGAAGCAGCGCCTCGCCTCGGAGAGCACGTCGAGATACGGCAACGCGGGCTTCACCATCAACGCATCGGCTCCCTCTTCGAGGTCGAGTCGCATCTCGCGCAGCGCTTCGCGGCGATTCCCCGGATCCATCTGATAGGCCCGGCGGTCGCCGAACGCCGGCGTGCTTTCTGCGGCCTCGCGGAACGGGCCGTAGTAGGCACTCGCGTACTTCGCCGCGTACGACAGGATGGGCACGCCGTCGAAGCCGCTGGCGTCGAGCGCGCTTCGAATCGCCTGCACGCGGCCGTCCATCATGTCGCTCGGCGCGACGACGTCGGCTCCGGCGCGAGCCTGCGACAGCGCGGTCGACGCGAGGCGTTCGAGCGAAGCATCGTTGCGAACCTCGTCGCCCTCGACGATCCCGCAGTGTCCGTGGTCGGTGTATTCGCACAGACAGACGTCGGAGATCACGCAGAGATCCGGTGCGGCTCGCTTCACCGCGCGAATCGCGCGCTGCACGATGCCGTCGTCCGCGTCCGCGCCCGAGCCGCGTGCATCCTTGCGGGCCGGGATTCCGAACAGGATCACGGCCGGGATCCCGAGATCCGCGACCGCCTTCGCCTCTTCGGCCAGCGCATCGACGGAATGGCGAAAGACACCGGGCATCGAGCTCACGGGCTCGCGGATCGACGAGCCCTCGACCGCGAACAACGGGAGCACGAGGTCGTCGCGCGAGAGCCGCGTCTCTCGAACCATCCGGCGCAGCGTCTCGGTGCGGCGCAGTCGCCGCGGTCGATCGATCGGGAAACCCATCATCCACCTCCTTCGCCGGCGGCCATCCGCCGTTCCAGCGCGAGCACGAGCGATCGTGCGCTCGCCTGCTCCGCCACCACGTCGGCCGGTCGTCCGGCGGCGCGTAGCGCGCCGGCCGTCACCGCTCCGATCGCCGCAACGACACTGTTCCGTGTCGCCTCGCGCGCCGCCTCGTCGAGCGCCTCGAAGAAATGCCTCACCGTCGAAGGACTGGTGAAGGTGAGTGCATCGAACTCGCGCTGCAAGAGACGGCGTCGCAGGTCGACGAGATCGAGCGTCGCGGCCGCGGTGCGATAGACCGCGACCGCGGTCACCTCGGCTCCGGCCTCGCGCAATCCCTGCGGCAGCACTTCGCGCGCCGAGGCGGCTCGCGGCAGCAACACGCGCAGGCCCGCGAGGGTCGTCGTCTCGCGCAAGAGGTCGAGCACACCCTCGGCGTCGAAGCGCCGGCCCGGCATGGTCACGCCCGCAAGACCGACCTCCGCAGCGGCACGCGCCGTCGCCGGCCCGACGCAGACGACGCGCGCACGCAGCGCACCGGCGGAGGCACCGGCCTCCGCGAGCGCGCGCACGAAATGCCGGACGGCGTTGGCGCTGGTGAAGACGACGAGATCGAACTTCGCGAGATCGGCGGCCACCTCGCGCAGCGCGGGATCGGCCGGCAACGGGGCGATCCGGATCATCGGCAACACGACCGCGCGCGCGCCTGCGCTGGCCAGCGCCTGCACGAGTTCTCCGGCCTGCTCCTCGCTGCGCGTCACCAGCACACGCCGGCCGAAGAGCGGTCGTCGTTCGAACCAGGCGAGCGATGTGCGCAGCCGCACGACGTCGCCGACCACGATCGTCGTCGGCGTCCCGAGCGCGGCGGTCGTCACCGCCTCGGCGATCCCGGCGAGCGGCGCTTCGACCACGCGCTGCCGCGGTGTCCCGCCCCACTCGATCGCGGCGCACGGGGTCGCGGCGTCTCGTCCCGCCTCGATCAGGCGCCCGGCGATCGCGCCGAGATTCGTCATCCCCATCAGGATCACCAGCGTGTCACCGGAGCGCGCGAGTTCGCCCCAGCGCAAACGCATCGCCGGCTCGCCGGGGTCTCGATGTCCGGTGACCACGGTGAACGAGGCGGCGAACCGCCGGTCCGTGATCGGGATGCCCGCACAGGCCGGCGCCGCGACCGCGGCCGTCACCCCGGGCACGACTTCGAACGCAACTCCCGCCTCGACACAGGCGCTCGCCTCTTCGCCACCGCGACCGAAGACGAATGGATCTCCGCCCTTCAAACGAACGACCGCTTTTCCTTCGCGTGCGAGACGAACCAGCAGCGCATTGATCTCTTGTTGCGGCACGCTGCCCTCGTCGTGACCGCGCTTCCCGACGTCGAATCGCTCGGCACGTTCCGGCGCGAGCGCGAGCATCTCGGCCGGCACCAGCGCGTCGTGCACGACGGCATCGGCGCTGCGCAGCACTTCGGCGCCGCGCACCGTGAGCAGCCCGGGATCTCCCGGACCCGCACCAACCAGCACCACGCGACCGGCGCCGCCGGCGCTCATCGATCCGGTGCTCCGGTCCGCCCGCCGAGCGACGCGAGCACGCGATCGCCACCGGCTGCGAGCACCGCGTCGGCCGCACGACGACCGGTTTCTTCGGCGCCGCTTCCGGTGACTTCGCCGCGCACGACGGCTTCACCGGTCTCCGACGCGACCAGCCCGCGCACGCGCCAAACTCCGGATTCGAGGCGTTCGGCGAAGCCCGCGAGCGGAACGCTGCAATCTCCCTCCAGTCGAACGAGAAACGCGCGCTCAGCGCTCGCCGCTTCGGCGACGAGCGGATCGGAGAGCCTCGCGAGGTCGCTCGTCAACGATTCCCCCGCACGCGCTTCGAGTGCGAGCGTGCCCTGCGCAACCGCCGGCAAGAGCCGGTCGACGGAGATGCGTTCGTCGATCCGCTCTGCGAGGCCGAGGCGCACGAGGCCCGCACAGGCGAGCACGACGGCGTCGAGCCCGCGTCCCTCCAGCGCCGCGAGCCGCGTCGGCACGTTGCCGCGCAGCGGTACGACGTCGAGATCGGAACGAAACGCCCGCAACTGGGCCGCGCGCCGGACACTGCCCGTGCCGATGCGCGCGGCGTGCGGCAGCGTCGCGAGCGTCACGCCGCGCGTTCGACCAACGAGAGCGTCGCGCGGATCTTCACGCTCGGGCCACGCCGCGAACACCAGCCCGTTCGGCGTCTTCGCCGGCAGATCCTTCGCGCTGTGCACGGCGACGTCGGCGGTTCGCGCGAGCAACGCTTCTTCGATCTCTTTGACGAAGAGCCCCTTGCCGCCGATGGCCGCGAGCGGGCGGTCGAGGATGCGATCGCCGGTGGTTCGGATCACCACCAGTTCGGTCTTCACCCGCAGCTCTCGTTCGATGCGCGCGGCGATCCAGCGCGCCTGGGCCAGCGCGAGTTCGCTGCCACGGGTCGCGATCCGCACCACGCTCACGCGTCGTCTCCGTCGGATCCGTCCGTTCGCTGCGCGGTTTCGATCGCCGGCGTGTCCGCCCGCGCGTCGCGCGCGCCGGCAGCGCCCGGCGCATCGGGGTCGTCGAGGGCGAAGAGCGCGCGGGCCGCTTCGAGCCGCGCGAGCCCTTCTTCGCGCTCGGCGCCTTCGCGCAGACGCGAGATCGGCGCATGCAGCAGCTTGTTGACGATCGCGCGCGTCAGCGCTTCGACGCCCGCGCGCTGCGTCTCGTCGAGGCCGAGCTTCGCCGCCGCGCGTTCGAGTTCATCGCTGCGGATCGACTCCGCGCGTGCGCGCAGATGCCGGATCGTCGGCACCGCCTGCAGGGCGAGCAGCCAGCCCGCGAATCGTTGCTGCTCCTCCAGCACGATCGATTCGCCGAGCGTCTTCTCGCGCTTCCGCTCTTCGGCGTTGGCCGCCGCGACGCTCGCGAGGTCGTCGATGTCGTAGAGGTAGACGCCGTCGAGGCGATTCACGTCGGGATCCACGTTGCGCGGCACCCCGATGTCGATGACGAAGAGCGGCCGCCCCCTTCGCGCCCGCTGCGCCTGCGTCGCGAGCGCGAGATCGATGATCGGCGCGTCGACTCCGATGCTGGTCAGCACGACGTCGACCTGCGAGAGCAGCCCCGAGATCGCATCGAGCCCGTGGGCGGCGGCGCCGAACCGCGCCGCCAGCGCCGCCGCATGCGCCGGCGTGCGGTTCGCGACGTGCACCGAAACCAGTCCGTCTTCGCGCAGCGCTTCGAGCGCGGTTTCGATCATCTCGCCCGCGCCCACCAGCAGCGCCGTCTTGTCGTCGAACGACTCGAAAATGCGCCGGGCGAGATCGACCGCCACGCGCGCCACCGAGACGGGCCGCTCTCCGATCCGGGTGTCCCGGCGCACGCGCTTCGAGGCTGCGAACGCGCTCTGCAGCAGGCGGGAGAGAACGGCGCCGCAGGCACGACAGGCGACGGCGGCTTCGTAAGCGTCCTTCATCTGCCGCGCGATCTGCGGCTCACCGACCACCATCGAATCGAGCGACGAACAGACGCGAAACACGTGTCGGACCGCATCGACGTCGCAATGCTCGTAGAAGGCGCCTTCGGGTTCGACGCCCGGCGCACCGGAATCGCCGGCGATCTCGCGGCGAAACAGTCGTCGCAGGCGATGTCGGGCCGCGTCTCCGTCCCGCGCCACCACCAGCACTTCGACCCGGTTGCAGGTCGAGAGCAGGAACGCTTCCTCGATCGCGTCGTCCGCCACGAGTTTGGTCAACAGCGGCGCGGGATCGCGCACGGCGAATCGCTCGCGCAGCTCGAGCGCAGCCGTGTGATGGCTGATGCCGACGAGCAGCAACCTCACGCGAAGAGCCCGACGCCGATCACGGCGACGAAGAGCAGGACGAAACCCGCCACCGCCGACAGGGCGGCCTGACGCGCCGCCTGATGCGATCGGAAGCGCGCGACGACGAGCGCGCCGTAGATGGCCCAGGCGATCAACGACCCCGTCTCGTGCGGTGTGCCCGTCCAGAAATGCCCGGTTTCGGACTGCACCCACATCATGCCCGCCAGCACACCGACGGTGAGCAGCGGAAAGCCCGTGGCGAGCGCGGTCGCATTGACGCGATCGAGCGCTTCGAGCGACGGCGGGCGCATCCGCCGCCACGCCTGCTGCTTGGTCTTGAGCCGCCGGTCTTCGGAGAGAAACGCGAGTCCGGCGACGCAGGCCACGCCGAGCAGCGCGATGCCCGCGCTCGCCAGCACGACGTGCGCATGCGGCCACGACGAACCGCCCGTGGCCGCGACGGGCTCGGCGTGCGGAAGGCGAAGCGCGGCGAAGAGCGACGCGAGTGCGGCGACCGGCGCGATGCCGACGACGAGGGCCGCCAGTCGAGACCGCCAGAGCAGCACCAGAAAGAAGAGCACGGCGAGCCAGCCCATCAGCGAAACCGCGGCGGCGAGATCGGTGAGCGGAGGCGGCTCGGGTACGGCGTGAAACGCGGCAAACCCTGCCCCGTGCGCAACGCCCGCGATGGCCAGCAACACGACACCGAAACGCGTCAGACGAACCGACGGCCAGGCGAGCCCGCCGCCCGTCGTGACCGCCGCCGCGAGATAGAGCGCGGCCGCGAGTTGATGCAGTTCGATGGCCACCGGCATCCTCCGATCAGCTTCGGCGTTCGAGCCGGGCAAGGCTGGCCGCCACCTTCGCGGCGTCGCTCACCATCTCGAAGATGCGGTACGCGGGCTCTCCGAGGAGCACGAAACGAATCTCCTCGAGCGTCGTCTCGCCCGCGAGATGCGCCCGCGCTTCTTCG
>CAZDHU010000099.1:0-10327 GCA_964505355.1 uncultured Myxococcaceae bacterium
CCCGGCGCCGGCTCGCCCGGCGTCGATCTGCCGGTGCCGTTTGCGGACCGGTCTTCTAGCGTGCGAACGGTCTCGAATCGGACGATGAGGAGCGGCTCGAATGGGCAACGGGCGGGTGATCGTGGTCGGCGCGGGGTTCGCGGGGCTCGAGGTCGCGCGTCGTCTCGCCGGAGCCGGCGTCGATCCGCTCGTCGTCGAGCAAGAACCGCAGGTGGGAGGACGTGCGGCGTCCGAACGGCTCGGGGGTGTTCTCGTCGATGCCGGTGGCTGCGTCGTGCGTGCGGGCGATCTCGCGCTGCGCGAGATGCTCGCCGGTGCGGGGCTCGAATCGATGCTCGAACTCTGGCCCGCCGGCGCCGTGATGCAGGCGCGGGACGGTGCCCTCGCGCCGATCGACGCGACGAGCTTTTCTGGCATCGCGGCCATCCCGGGGATGGGGCGCGTGGCCGGCTGGCGCGCGCCACGTCTCGAGCGGTTGACGGATCGGTTTGCGCGGCTGCTCGATGCAACCGCGCCCGAGCAGGCGGCCCGGCTCGACGACCGAAGCGTCGCCGACTTCGCGCGGCTCTACTTCGGAACGCGCGCGCTCGAACGCTGGATCGAACCTCGACTCGCGCACGCCTCGTCGCTCGACGCGGAGCAGACGAGTCGCGTTGCGTTTCTCCTGCGGGGCGGGCCGGGACCGGGAGCGGCGCTCGGCACGTTGCGTGGTGGCGCCGGCGCACTGGCCAGCCGACTCGCCGAGTCGGTTGCGGTTCGTCGCGGCATCGCGGTTCGTGCGATCGAGGCGGCGGCCGGCGGGCGGATGCGCGTTCGCGCGAGCGAGCGGTTCGCGGGCGACGAGGACGAGTTCGACGCCGTCGTGATCGCGACGCCTGCGGCGTCCGCGCTCGCCCTTGCCGGCGCCTTCTTGCTGCCCGCCGAGCGGTCGTTTTTCGAGCAGGCGCGCACGTTGCCGTCCGTCTCGCTGGTGGTGGCTCTTCGGGAACGCCTCGAGGACGCGCCGCGCCGCGTCCTCGTTCCGGCGGCCGAGCGGAGTCCGCTGGCGGCGATCGGCGTCTGCTCGCTCGACGCGCCCGCGACACCGAACGGTGTCGGATCGATCGTCACGCTGCTCGCGCGCGCTCCGTATGCCGCGGGCGCGATCGATTCGAGTTCGCAGGCGATCGAGAAGGATCTGCTCGGCGCCGCCACGCGCTGGCTTCCGGCGCTCGATCGGTCGCCGGTGATCACGCAGGTCGCACGCTGGCGCGCGGGCATCCCGGCCTTCGACGTCGGGCGTTACCGCGCGATTCGGCACTTCTTCGAGATTCAGCGGGATTTGCGCCGCGGCGGACGCCGCCTCTACTTCGCCGGAGATCATCTCGTGACGCCCTCGATCGACGGCGCACTGGCCTCCGGAGCGCGCGCCGCACGAGCCGTGCTGACGGATCTCGCACGCGCGTGATCGAGTCCGCAGCGCGGCGGCGCGCGTCAGGCGTCGCGCAGCCGCACGCGCGTGACGCCGTCTCCGCCCTCCGCCTCGGACCCCGCTTCGAACTCCGCCACGTACGGCGAACGTGCGAGATGCGCGCGCACCGCGTCGCGCAGCGCGCCGCTCCCGATGCCGTGCAGGATGGACACGTGCTCGAGTCCTTCGACCGCCGCGCGATCGAGGGCGCCATCGAGTCGCGCGATCGCTTCTTCGACTCGGAGACCCCGCAGGTCGCTCCCCGATCCGCCTTCGCTGCGATCCCCGGCGAGAAAGACCGATCGTCTCCGTTCGCGTGACGCGCCGCTGCCGCGCGAAGCCTGGACGGGCGCAGCACCCGTGTCGCGGAGGACGCGATCCGAAGCGAGAAGAAGGCGCGCGACGCCGGCCTGCACGGACACGCGTCCCTGTCGATCGGGCAGAGCGAGCACGATGCCGCGCTCGCCGCCGGGCAGCCGCACCGCATCGCCCACGCGAGTCGCGGTCCAGTCGGCGCGCTCGGGCGCACGCTCGTCGTCGATCGGCGGCGGCGTCAGTGTCTCCGCGTCGTCCGCCCGCCGTTCGAGTGCGAGCAGATGTTCGCGCGCGTGCGAGGCGTCCTGCGCCGTCCGGCCGCGCTGCAGATCGCGAATCACCGCCCGCACCTCGGCATGCGCGTCACGAAACGCCGCGTCGAGTTCTCCGCGCATCCGTTCGAAGAGCGTGTCCCGCCGCGCCTGCAATCGTTCCAGCTTTTCGCGATAGGAATCGCGCGTGGCTTCGGACTCCGCGCGAAGTCGGCTTGCTTCGCTTCGTTCGCGCTCGAGCGCGGCCCGGCTCGCGGCGAGATCGGCGAGCATCTGCTCCAGTCGTCGATCCTCTCGCGAAAGGAGCGCTTCCGCGCGCGCGAGCACGTCGGGTCGAAGCCCCATGCGTCCCGCGATCGCGGTGGCGGAAGACGCTCCGGCGACGCCCATGCGCATTCGGTAGGTCGGAGCGTCGGTCGCGGCGTCGAAGTCGAAGCTCGCGTTCGCGAAGCGCGGATCGATCGCGGCCATCTCCTTCAGCAGCGCGAAGTGCGTGGTCGCGACGACGCGCGCGCCGGAATCCGCCACGGCTTCGAGGATCGCCTGCGCGAGACAGGCGCCCTCACCGGGATCCGTGCCGTCGCCGAGCTCGTCGAGCAGCACCAGCGCGTGCGCATCGGCGGCATCGACGATGCGTGCGAGGCTCGCCATGTGCGCCGAGAACGTCGACAGGTTTTCGCGCAGACTCTGGTCGTCTCCGATCGCGGCGAGCACGGACTCGACGAAGTCGATTCGGGTTCGGGCTTCCGCCGTCACGTGCAATCCTGCACGCGCACAGAGCGCGGCGAGCCCGACCGCTTTCAGGGTCACGGTCTTGCCGCCGGCGTTCGGGCCCGAGAGCACGAGGACGGAGAACGTCTCTCCCAGCCGCACGTCGTTCGCGACCGCGCGCGCGGGATCGAGCAGGGGATGCCGCAGCATCGGAGCACGGAACACGCCGCCCTCTTCGATCTCGGGCTCGACCGCGCGACCGTTCGCCGACAGCCGTCCGCGTGCGAACGCGAGATCGAGTTCGGTGAGCGCTTCGAGGCCGGGTTCGATCTGCGGGAGTTCGCGGGTCGCCCGCGCCGAGAGATCGCGCAGCACACGCAGCGTTTCCTGCTGCACGGTGAGTTCGGCGTGCTTCAGCCGGTTGTTCAGTTCGACCACCGCTTCCGGTTCGACGAACAGCGTGGTTCCCGAACTCGATGCGTCGTGCACGATGCCGCGGACGCGACCGCGTGCGTCCGAACGCACCGGCAACACGAAGCGATCGTTGCGAACCGTGACGAAGCGGTCGGAGAGCCAGCCGGAGACCGCCGGATCCGCGAGGAACGCGGAGAGGCGTCGCTGCAGATCGGCTGCGATGCCATGCGCTTCGCGTCGGGCATCCGAGAGGGCGGGCGACGCGCGGTCGCGCACGTCTCCTTCCGCATCGAGACACCAGTCGATGTCGTCTTCGAGTTCGTGCAGATCGGGCATCGAAGCCGCGCGTTCGCTCAGTGCCGGAGACGAGTCGTGGTGGCGTGCCAGCCAGCGCGTCGTTTCGCGAAGGCCCGCGAGCACGCCGCGCAGGTCGAGCAGCTCGCGGGGTTCGAGCGCGCCGCCCCGGGCCAGCCGACGGAGCGCGGAATCGACGTCGGCGAGCCCTCCGAATGGCGGGATCTCGTCGCGATCAAGGAGGCGGCGGGCCTCGGTCGTTTCGCGTTGCAGGCGGCGCGCGTCGCGGATGTTCGTCGCGAACGGGGCCAGGTGTGCCTGCGGATCGTCTTCGCCCGGCGGGTCGAGTCGCGCGCGACCCCGTGGCGTGCAGGCGCACTCTTTCCACCGGGCCAGCAGTTCCGGCCAGTCGAGGCGTTCGAGGGTTCGTCGAGAAACGCGAAGCGGCATGGCGTCGCCGTGAATCCGTCAGCCGGCCGGTCCGAAACGGACCTTCGAAGCGACCGATGCCATGGCCGGTATCGCCTCCTACAGCGCGCGCTGTCCCGTGACGTGTTCGCCGAGGATCAGCGTGTGGATGTCGTGCGTCCCTTCGTAGGTCCGGACGGTCTCGAGGTTCATCATGTGGCGCATCGCGCAGTAGTCGTCGACGATCCCGTTCGCACCGAGCAGATCCCGCGCCTCGCGCGCGATCTGCAGCGCCATGTCGACGTTGTTCCGCTTGGCCATCGAAACCATCGCGTGATGCATCCGCCCCGCGTCTTTCAGCCGTCCGAGTCGAAGCGCGAGCAACTGCCCCTTCGTGATCTCGGTCAACATGAAGACGAGCCGCTGCTGAACGAGTTGTTTCGACGCGAGCGGGCCGCCCTGCACGATGCGCTCTCGGCTGTAGCGGAGCGCTTCGTCGTAGCAGGCCATCGCCGCACCGAGGACGCCGAAGGCGATCCCGTATCGGGCCTGCGTGAGACACGAGAGCGGGCCTTTCATTCCGCGCACGCCCGGAAGGCGCGCGGAATCGGGCAGCTCGACGTTGGTCAGGAAGAGCTCGGACGTGATCGACGCACGCAGCGACAGCTTGCCCTTGATGTCGCGCGTCTCGAAACCGGGCGTCTCTCGCTCGACCAGGAATCCCTGAACGCCGTCGTCCGTCTGCGCCCAGACGATCGCGACGGCGGCCAGCGATCCATTCGTGATCCAGCGCTTGGTGCCGTTCAGGATCCACTTCGCACCCCGTCGTTCGGCCCGGGTGCGCATGCCCGACGCGTGGCTGCCGAAATCGGGTTCGGTGAGGCCGAAGCAGCCGACCGCTTCACCGGCGGCGAGCGCGGGCAGCCAGCGGTCCTTCTGTTCGTTCGAGCCGTAGCTGTGGATCGGATACATGACGAGGCCGCCCTGCACCGAGGCGAAGCTGCGCAGGCCAGAATCGCCGCGTTCGAGTTCCTGCATGACGAGCCCGTAGGCGACGTTGTTCATGCCCGCGCAACCCCAGCCGTGCAGGTTCGCGCCGAAGAGGCCGAGTTCGGCCATTCGTGGCACCAGTTGCATGGGGAACGATCCGTCGCGCCGAAAGTGCTCCTGGATCAGGGGCAGGAACTCTTTGTCGACGAAGCCGCGAACGCTTTCGCGCGCGATCCGTTCCTCGTCGGAGAGCTCGTCGTCGAGCCGCAAAAAATCGACACCCTCGAAATCGGACATGCGGGGCTCCTGCAAGAGCCGCCGAACGTAGCGAAGGCCATCGAGGCCGACGGCGCCCCGATGGAAGCGCGTGAACGCCCGTCGGTCCGAGCCGCTGCCGGGACGCGCGCTCGTCGCGCCGGTCAGTGGCTGGCCGACGCTTCCTTCTTTTCGATTTCGTGGAGCCTGCGTGCGATGCGGGCGAGCTGGCGGTCGATGCGTTCGAGGTCGCTGCGTGACGCGATCCGGAGGCTTCCGAGCACGGTGCCGATCCCCGCTTCGATTTGTCGTTGCGCATCGCCGGCCAGCGTTTGCGCGCGCGAGAGCCAGGGATTGCGCTGCAGTTGCGAGACGAACCGGGTCATCTGTCGCTGCGTCTGCCGCTCGATCGCCTTGCGGCGCCGCGAAACCTGCCGGTTCACCTGTTTCCATTCCCGATCGATCGAACTGACGGCCGAACGGACTCGATCGAGGCCGTCCCGGACGAGACGCTGGTGGGTGGTCATGGCCGGATTCTCCTCTGGCGGGCGCGCCGCCCGCGAAAATCCCGGCCGGGACTCGTCGCGGGCACCGCTCGTGATTCGATGCGAGGCGTCAGTAATCTAACTCGATGCGTCATCGAGTCAACGAGCAATTCCGGCCCGCCGGCCCGCGCTCAGAAGCGCGCGATCGCGCTCGCCCAGGTGAAGCCCGAACCGAAGCCCGTCATCGCGACGAGGGTGCCGGGCGTGAGTCGACCGGCGTTCGAGACCTCGGACAGCAGCATGGGAATCGAGGCCGCGGAGCAATTGCCGTAGCGCTCGATGTTGCTCGGGCACTTTTCGGGCGGAATGCCGAGCTGCTGCGCGACGTACTCGTTGATCCGCAGATTCGCCTGGTGGAAGAGGAAGAGATCGATTTCCTCGAGCTTGAGGCTCGCCGCCGAGAGCGTCTCGAGCAGCACCTCGGGCATGCGGGTCACGGCGTGCTTGAAGACGAAGCGACCTTCCATCTTCGGATAGATCAGACCTTCGTCGATCATCTCGTGAGTCAGGCGTCGGGGCGTGAAACTCGAGCCCGGTGCCGGCACCCAGAGCCGCTTCGCGTGCTCACCCTCGGCATGCATCCGAATCTCGAGGATCCCCGTGCGATCGTCCGCATCCCCGGCCGCCTCGACCACGACGGCACCGGCCCCGTCGCCGAAGAGCACCGACACGTCGCGACCGCGGTTGGCGAACTCGAGTCCGGTCGAGTGCACCTCGCAGCCGACCACGAGCACGCGGCGAAAGCGGTCGGAGCGCACGAAGCTGTCCGCGACTGCGAGTGCGTAGAGGAATCCGGTGCACTGCGCGCGCAGATCCATGCACGGGATCTCACCGGCCCCGAGTCGTGCCTGCAGAAAGAACGACGTTCCCGGGAAATCGTGCTGCGCGGAGAGCGTGGCCAGCACGATGCAGTCGACGTCCCGCGCATCGAGTCCCGCCGACGCGAGCGCGGCGGTGGCCGCGCGTTCCGCGAGATCGGCCGGCGTTTCGCCGTCCGAGACGAACCGGCGCTCGCAGATTCCCGACCGCTGCCGGATCCATTCGTCGCTGGTGTCCATCCACTGCGCGAGTTCGTCGTTGGTCACCACGCGCTCGGGAACGTACATGCCGGTACCGACGATCTTCGCTCGTTTCGTCATGCCACTTCCCCTCCGGATGCGAGTGCCTCGAAGCCTCGTTCGTGAATCAGCCGCTCGGTCTGATCGAAGAACACCTGCGCAACGCGCTCCAGCAGCGCCTCGAGGCCTGCGCCGCGGAGTGCGGAGACGGGCACTGCGCGATGCTCGGCGGCGAGGGCCGTGCCTTCGCCCGGCGCGAGCCGGTCGATCTGATTGAAGACCAGGATCTCCGGCACGTGCGAGAGACCGATTTCTTCGATCACGCGCCGGACGGCGGCGAGACGTCGCTCGAGGTCGGGCGCCGAGGCGTCGACCACGTGCAAGAAGACATCGGCGCTTTCGAGCTCTTCGAGGGTGGCGCGAAACGCCGCCGTCAGCTCGGGCGGAAGATCGCGGATGAATCCCACCGTGTCGGTCACCAGCACCTCACGCTCTTCGGGAAACCGCAATCGGCGCGACGTCGGATCGAGCGTCGCGAACATTCGATCTGCGACCAGCACGTCGCTCCGCGTCAGCGCCCGGAGCAGCGTGCTCTTGCCGGCGTTCGTGTAGCCCACGATCGAGAGCACGGGAAGCCCGCGGCGTTCTCGTCTCCGGCGACGACCGGCACGCTGCGCGCGCAATTGAGTCAGCTCGCGCTGCAAGCGCGCGATCCGGTCGCGAACGCGCCGCCGATCGAGCTCGAGTTTGGTTTCGCCCGGTCCGCGACCGCCGATGCCGGCGCCGAGCCGCGAGAGCGATGCGTCCTGTTGCGAGAGACGCGGCAGCCGATACTGAAGTTGTGCGAGTTCGACCTGCAGCTTTCCGTCTCGCGTACTGGCACGCTGCGCGAAAATGTCGAGGATCAATTGCGTGCGATCGATCACGCGCAGCTCCATGCGCTCGGCGAGGTTTCGAGCCTGCGTCGGCGTGAGGCGCTGATCGACGATCACGAGATCGACGTCGTGCTGCAGCGCGCGCACGACGAGATCCTGCAGCTTGCCTTCTCCGACCAGCGTTCGCGGATCGACCTGTGGCCGGTGCTGGGTGACCACGTCGACCACGTCGACGCCGGCGGCCAGCGCGAGGTCGCGCAACTCGTCGATCGCGATCTCGTGTTCTTCGGGCCGGCGGCCGGCGGTCACGGAGAGCAGGATCGCGCGCTCGCCGGTGCCGACGCGCCGGGTTCGTTGCGTCCCCGCGAACGCCGCTTCCAGCTCTCGAATCCATTGCTGGAAATCGAAATCGAGCCGTGCCGGCGCCGCGGGAGGCAGCTGCTGCACCGACGCCCCTTCGTCGTTGGCGGGGCGGAGCGCGGCGACGAACGCGCGGCCCGGCATGCCGTCGGACGCGGTGCCGATGGCGACCATCGCATCGAGTCGCAACCGGGCGAGGTCGGTCAGATCGTCTCGCGTGAGCGGCTCGTCGCCGACGTGCGTGTGGATGCAGCGCACGCCGCGCAAACGCCCCGGACCGGCCCGAACACGTCCCCAATCCGGCAGTTCGATGGAGTGCGCGTCGCCGACCATCACGTGCGTGATCGCGCCCCGTCGATCGACCAGCACGCCGACCTGTCTGCCGGACTCGTGTGTGATTTCGCTGAGTGCGCGTGCCAGCTCGTGGGTCACCAGTCGCTCGGGCGGAAGACTGCGCCGAAAGAGCCGCTCGAGGGCGCGGACCTGACTGGCTCGGAGGCCCTGGGTGTGTCCGAAGACCCGGATGCTCGATGTCCTCCGCCGATCGCGACCGACGTGGCGACTCTACGAATCGCGAGCGCACGGGGCAAGCTCCGGCCTTCGCGCGAGTGCTTCGTCATGGTTTCGCTCCGCAGCGCCCGCGCAGTTCGCGACGCAACGCGGCCAGGAAGCCGGGAAACGATCGGGTGCTCGCCGATTTTCGCGTGACCTCTATGCTGCGAAGGCGCATTCAACGGAGCGACGCCGCTCGCCGAAGAAGAATCGCCCGCCACGACGCGCGGCGGGTCGGCCATCGGGGGAATCATGGTTCCGAGCAGCGACGGACTCGCCGTGATCGTTCTCGCAGCGGGCAAAGGCACGCGCATGAAGTCGGCGCGCGCCAAGGTGCTGCACGAGATCGCGGGTCGCCCGATGCTCGGTTTTCCGCTCGACGCCGCGCGTTCTCTCGCGCCCGAACGCCTCGTGGTGGTGATCGGTCGCGACGCCGATCGCGTCGAAGAAGCGTTTCGCGGCGAAGCGACTTTCGCGCTGCAGAGCGAACAACGCGGTACGGGCCACGCCGTTCTCGAAGCGCGTGCGGCGCTCGACGGATTTCGCGGCGACGTGCTGATTCTGTACGGCGACACGCCCCTGCTGCGCGCCGGGACGCTGCGCCAAATGCTGGACTGCAAACGAAGCAGCGGGGCCGATCTCGTTCTGTTGACGGCGCTCGCGCCGTTGCCCGGTCGCATCGTGCGCGACGCCGCGGGCCGCGTGTTGCGCGTCGTCGAAACCACCGACGCCAGCGCCGAAGAACTCGAAATCCGCGAAGGCAACACGGGCACCTATCTGGTGACGTCCGAGTTTCTGTGGAAAGCGCTGTCGCAGATCGACGACCGAAACCGTCAGGGGGAACTCTATCTGACGGACATCGTCGCACGCGCGGTCGGGGAGGGGCGTTCGCTCGAGGCCATCGTGCTCGACGACGCGGAGGAATCACTCGGCGTCAACACACGGGCCGAGCTGGCGCAGGCGGCGGCGGTGATCCGGCGGCGGATCTGTGAAGCGTGGATGGCCGAGGGCGTCACGCTGATCGATCCCGCGGCGACCTACATCGATGCCGGCGTCGAGATCGGCCGCGACACGGTGATCGAGCCGGGTTGCGTGATCACGGGGCCGACGCGAATCGCGTCGGGCTGTCATCTGAAGGCGCACAGTGTGATCGAATCGAGTGAAATCGGAGAAGGCGCCGTGATCGGTCCGATGGCGCATTTGCGGCCCGGTTCGCGGCTCGGCGCGGCCGTCCGAATCGGAAACTTCGTCGAGGTGAAGAACAGTCGACTCGGTGCGGGCGTCAAAGCCGATCACCTCGCGTACATCGGAGATGCGGACGTCGGAGACGCGGCGGCCTTCGGCTGTGGTTCGATCACGGTGAACTACGACTGGGCGGCCAAGCATCGGACGGAAGTCGGAGCGGGCGCGAACATCGGGTGCAACGCGAATCTGATCGCGCCCGTGCGCATCGGCGAAGACGCGGCGGTGGCGGCGGGTTCGACCGTCACGCACGACGTGCCGGCCGGGGCGCTCGCGGTCGCGCGCGAAAAGCAGCGAAACGTCGAGGGCTGGCGTTCCCGCCGGCCGTCGAAGCCGAAGGGGCACTGAGGCAGGGAACCGGCGGCGGACCACGAGCGTCCGATTCCGCCCCGTCGACACCGGACCACGAGCCAGGAGGCCACGACATGTGCGGAATCGTCGGGTACATCGGGCGCGAGCGGCGCGCGCAGGAAGTGCTGATCGACGGACTGCGTCGGCTCGAATATCGCGGTTACGACTCGGCGGGCGTCGCGATCTTCGAGCAGGGTCGGATCGGCATTCGCCGCGCCGTCGGCAAGCTCGGCAA
>CAZDHU010000100.1:0-3309 GCA_964505355.1 uncultured Myxococcaceae bacterium
CCGTCCGAGAGCCGGCTCGGCCGCGACGCTTCGTCGGGTAGACTCGCGGCGACGGCGACGAGCCGGAGGAGGGCGCATGCGCGCGATCGTGATCGACCGCTGGATGGAGCCGAAAGAGATGCAGGTGCGCGAGACGCCCGAGCCCGGGATGCTGCCCGGCTGTCTGCGCGTCGAGGTGAAGGCCGCCGGCTGCAATTTCTTCGACATTTTGATGGCGCAGGGGCGCTACCAGGTGAAGCCGCCCTTTCCGTTCATTCCCGGCGCCGAACTCGCGGGCGTGGTCTCCGAGGTCGGGCCGGGCGTCACGGGGTTCTCGGTCGGCGATCGCGTTTTCGCTTCGGTGCCGCTCGGCGCATTCGCCGAGCAGGCGGTGATCAGCGCGCGCGCGGCGTGGAAGATGCCGGCGTCGATGAGTTTCGAAGAGGGAGCGGCGCTGCCGATCGTCTATCCGACGTCGTACGCCGCACTCGTCCTGCGCGCGCAGATCCAGCCGGGCGAATGGTTGCTGGTGCACGCGGCCGCGGGCGGCGTCGGCCTCGCGGCGGTGCAGATCGGTCGTGCGCTCGGCGCGCGTGTGATCGCGACGGCGGGCGGCGCCGAAAAGCTGGAGGTTGCGCGAGAGGCCGGCGCCGAAGTGCTGCTCGACTATCGCGACGCCTCGTGGATCGACGGCGTGAAGCAGGCGACCGGCGGCAAAGGCGCGGACGTGATCTACGACTCGGTCGGCGGCAGCATCACCGACCAGTCACTCAAGTGCATCGCCTGGTGCGGCCGACTGCTGATCATCGGCTTCGCGAGCGGGCCGATTCCCGAGATCAAGGCGAATCGCATCCTGCTCAAGAACATCTCGGTGCTCGGTCTGCACTGGGGTGCGTATGCGCAGCACGATCCGAAGCGCATCCCCGAAACGTTCGAAGCGCTCTTTCGACTCTACGAAGCCGGCAAGATCCGCCCGGTGATCCACAGCCGGCACTCGCTCGACGCGCTTCCCGCGGCGCTCGAAGCGCTCGCCGGCCGGAAGACCTTCGGCAAGGTGATCGTGAACCCGTGATCGAGCGTCGCGGAGGATGCCGGAATCGTGTGCGCCGCTTCGCGTGGACCTCGAAGGCGCTGAGTCACGTCGTTTCCGGCAACCTGTTCAGCGGACGAGACGAGGTTCGAGGCGCAAGAGATGTGATCCGCCGAGACGAAGCGGAGCGACCAGCAGATCGCTGATCCCGTACTTCGCGCGGAAGGCACCGATCACCGCGTCGCCCTCGGCGTCGTCTTCGACCATCGACACCGTGAGCGGCCACTCGTGATCACCCGCGCGAAGCACGACGTTGCGGTTGCGCTCGATGTTTCGAAACCAGCGGGTGTTCGACGTGCGCAGATAGCCGCGCCCTTCGTGAACGACGAGCCAGACCGTCGTCTCGTGCGGCGTGCCATCCGCCTGTTCGGTCACGACGACGACCGTGTTCTCGCCCGCGATCGTGCTCCAGTCCGGCGCGGGATCGGTGCTCGCCGCGGCCGATGCGGCGTCGCCGAGCGCCAGCAGGCCGGCGAGCGCGAGGCCGGCCAGAAATGCAGGAAGAATCCGAATCGATCGCCGTTCGGGGCTGCTCATCTCGTCTCTCCTCTCGTCGATGGCGAGTTCGCGGGCGCGCCGTCGATCACTGTCGCAGGAAGACCGGCGGCCGCCAGTGCTGCGAGGACTTCGCCGGAATGTTCGCGGTGACGGGTTTCCAGCGTGACCTCGACCTCGGCCGAACGCACGGGGACATGGGCGAAGGTGCGCTGGTGCACGACCTCGAGGATGTTCGCGCCGCAGGTGCCGAAGAGCGTCGCGAGTCGTGCGAGCGCTCCGGGCTGATCGGGCAGTGAAACGCGCAGCCGCACCAGCCTTCCTTCCTGGGCCAGACCGCGCAAGAGAACGAGTGCGAGCATGCGGCTGTCGATGTTGCCGCCGGTGACGAGCAGGCCGACGCGGCGGCCTGCGAAGCGCGGGCCGTGTTCGAGCAGTGCCGCGAGGCCGGCCGCGCCCGCGCCCTCGACCACCAGCTTTTCGATCTCGCAGAAGAGCCGAACCGCGCGCTCGATTGCCTCTTCGCTCACCAGCAGCAGATCGGCAACGCGGCCCCGCGCGAGTGCGAGCGTGCGCACGCCGGGACGGCGCGCGGTGATTCCGTCGGCGATGGTCGGCGCGCCGCGCGGAAGATCGGGCGGCAGCGCCACCCCGAACGCGTCGGCAAAAAATGGATGCGAGGCCACCTGCACGCCGATCACGTCGAGTGCGGGGTGCAGCGCCGAGGCGACGACGGCGCAGCCCGCGAGCAAACCGCCGCCACCGGTCGGCACCAGCAGCACATCGAGCGGCGGCGCATCCGCGAAGAATTCGATCGCCGCCGTTCCCTGACCGGCGATCACGCGATCGTCGTCGTACGGCGAGACGTAGAGCGCGCCGCGCTCGTGTGCGATCGCGCGCGCCGCGTCTTCCGCCGCCGAGAGATCCGCTCCCTCGCGCACCACCCGCGCGCCGAGACGCTCGGTTTGCCCTGCCTTCGAGAAGGACGTCGCTTCGGGCATCACGATCGTCGACGGGATGCCGAGTCGCGCCGCGTGGTAGGCGATCGCCTGTGCGAAGTTTCCGGCCGACATGCTGACGACACCGCGCGTCCGTTCGTCGGACGAGAGACCGAGCAGCCGGAAGAGCGCCCCCCGTTCTTTGTACGACGCGGTGAACTGAAGGTTCTCGAGTTTCAGCCAGACTTCGGCGCCCGTGATCGACGAGAGTACGAGCGAGCGCACGCACGGCGTGTGCTGCACGGCATCGGCGATCGCGTTCGCAGCGCCGCGCACGTCGTCGAGCTGCAATGCGGGCGCACGGTCTTCGGCGGTGCTCACTCGGGTCGGTGCGCGTCGAGCCAGCGCGTGACGGCCGGATAGACTTCGTCCGGCGCGTGGCGACCGAGCACGAGATCGACGTGGCTGTAGCGATGCGCGAAGCCCTCGTCGCGCCCCGCGACGACGAACTCCTTGTCGGTGGCGCCGATTCGGTCGAAGACCTTCTCGATGTCTTCGGGCGGCGTCAGCCGATCGTGACTGCCCGCGACCAGCAGCATCGGCACCCGGATCAGCTCGAGATGATCGGTGAAGGTGAAGAGGTCGTAGCGATCACTCATCCGCTTCGCGTCGTACCAGCGCGCGAACTCGAGCAGCAGCGAACTCGGAAGATCCTCGACGCCGTGCCGCATCATGAATCGAATGACGTCGAGATCGAAGTTGTCGGGATGCCAGCCCCAGTCGCGCAGCGGATCGGCGACCAGGCCG
>CAZDHU010000101.1:0-10515 GCA_964505355.1 uncultured Myxococcaceae bacterium
GGGCTGGATCACGAGCGCGCACGACGTTTCGTCGGGCGGCCTCGCGGTGGCGCTCGCCGAGTGCACGTTCACCGGCCCCGGACCGCGCACGGGGGCGACCGTGACGCTCGACACGCGGACGCGAGACGGTGTGCCGCTGAGGCTCGAAGCGCTGCTCTTCGGCGAGTCGACCGGGAGGGTGATCCTCGCGACCTCCGATGCCGATGCACTGCTGGCGGGCGCAGCCGACGCCGGCGTGCCGGCGGTCCGCATCGGGCGAACGGGGGGAGACCGGCTGGAGATTTCGTCGCCGGCCGGGGATCGCTGGATCGCTCTCGATCTCTCGACGCTGCATCGGATCTGGGCTCGCGCGATCCCGCGCCGGCTCGAACACGCGGAGGAAGCGAATCGATGAGCGGAACGGAATCCGATCGAGAGCGAGCCGGACTCGGGGCTCCCGTGCTCGCCGGGCTCTCGACGTCGCAGGCCCGTGCGCTCGCCGCGGAGCGGATTGCCGATCACTATCACGACGCCTGCGGAGTCTTCGGCATCCACGGCCACCCCGAGGCGGCGAACATCACGTACCTCGGTCTCTACGCCCTGCAGCATCGGGGCCAGGAGAGTTCGGGCATCGTCACCGTGCACGACCACGAACATCTCGCGCATCGCGGGATGGGGCTCGTCGCCGACGTGTTTCACGCGAACACGCTGGCGAAGCTGCCGGGACGCCATGCGATCGGTCATGTGCGGTATTCGACGGCGGGCGAGAGCGCGCTGCGCAACGCCCAGCCGTTCTGCGCGACCACCGACGGCGGGCCGGTGGCCCTCGCGCACAACGGAAACCTCGTCAACGCGCTCGCGATCCGGCGCGAACTCGAAGGGCGTGGCGCGATCTTCGCGTCGTCGGCCGACAGCGAGGTGATCGTTCATCTGCTGGCGCGATCGCGCGAAGGAACGCTGGAGGATCGCCTGATCGATGCGCTCTCGCGGGTCAAAGGCGCCTACAGCCTGCTGATGCTGACCAGCGACGCGCTGGTCGCCGCGCGAGATCCGTTCGGATTCCGTCCGCTGATGATCGGCCGGCTCGACGGTGCCTACGTCGTGGCGAGCGAAACCTGCGCGCTCGATCTGATCGGTGCGACCTACGAACGCGACCTCGCGCCCGGCGAGGTGGTCGTGATCCGGCGCGGCCGACTGCGCTCGTCGAAGCCGTTTCCGAAGGCGCCGCGCGAATCGTTTTGCGTCTTCGAATACATCTACTTCGCCCGGCCCGACTCGAATCTGCAACGCCAGAACGTCTATTCGTTCCGCAAAGAACTCGGCCGGGTGCTCGCCCGCGAACATGCCGTCGCCGCGGACATGGTCGTGCCCGTGCTCGACTCCGGCACCGCCGCCGCGCTCGGCTACGCCGAAGAATCCGGCATCCCCTACGAAACGGCGTTGATCCGGAATCACTACGTGCGTCGCACGTTCATCGAACCCGCACAGTCGATCCGGCACTTCGGCGTCAAGGTGAAGCACAATGCCGTGCGCGGAATCCTCGACGGCAAGCGCGTGGTGCTGGTCGAAGATTCGATCGTTCGTGGCACCACGCTGCTGAAGATGGTGACGCTGCTGCGCGGAGCGGGCGCGCGCGAAGTGCACGTGCGCGTCTCGTCGCCTCCGAACATCGGTCCGTGCCACTACGGCATCGACACGCCGACGCGCGAAGAGCTGATCGCCTTCCAGCATTCGCCCGAAGAGATTCGACAGCAGATCGGTGCCGACACACTCGGCTATCTCTCGCTCGACGGGCTGCGCCGCGCCGCATCCGCCACCAAGCACGGCATCTGCGATGCGTGCTTCTCGGACGAGTATCCCGTTTCGGTCGAGGGCGAAGAGCCGATTCCGCAGCTTTCGCTGTTTCGGCAGGTCGAGGACGAGGCCGAGGAGACGATTCGCCCGCGCGGAGGCCCGCGGGGTTGAAGCGCCGCCCGCGCATCGGTGTCACGACCTATCCCCGCGATCGTGCCGAACGCCCTTCGTTCACGATTCCGACCGCGTACGTCGACGCCGTCCGGCGTGCGGGCGGGCTGCCCGTGCTGCTCGCGCCGGGCGACGAAAACGCCGAGGAAATCGTGCATCACGTGGACGGGCTCATCTTCGCCGGCGGTGGAGATCTCGATCCCGCTCACTTCGCGGGTGACGAGCATCCGGCGCAATACGGTGTCGATGCGGAACGCGACGCGTTCGAGCTCGAGCTGATGCGCGCCGCACTGGCGCACGGGGTCCCGACGCTCGCGATCTGCCGCGGGCTTCAGTTGCTCAACGTGGTGCGCGGCGGAGATCTGCACGTGCACCTGCCGGACGTGGTCGGCGACGACGTGCCGCACCGCCATCCCGAACGCCGGCCCGTGCCGCACCGCGTGAGACTCGCGCCCGAATCGCGGCTGGCCAGCATCTACGGCGCGACGCAGATCGATCCGATCTCCTGGCACCACCAGGCCATCCGGCGCCTCGGTGAGGGCCTGGTCGCGGTCGGCTGGGCCGAGGACGGAACGATCGAGGCGGTCGAGGCGACGGGTTGCGACTGGCTGCTCGCCGTTCAGTGGCATCCCGAGATGTCCGAGCACGAAGGTCCGCTCTTCGAGGCGCTGGTCGAACGCGCTCGCCGTCACGTCGGCTGAAGACACGGGGAGCGGTCCGGGGTTCGCTCCAGCCGCGCCGCGTTCGACGACGAGAAGCCGCCGAGTCTTCACGACCCGAGGCCGTCAGCCCTCTCGCCTGTTCGACCGATAGGCAGCGGTGGAGGCGCGGCCGCCATGCTCGGCGATGAGTTCGAATCCGAAACCGCCGGCAGCGCCGCGCCGCGGCGGCTCGAAGTGCTGTTCGAGACGGCACCCGCGTTCCGCCTCGAGTTCGAACGAAACCTCTCGAAGGGCGGCCTCTTCGTTCCCACGCGCGAAAGGTTCGAAGAGCGCGAACTGGTCGAAATCACGCTCGTGCTCGGGTTCTGCGATCGACGTTTCGACCTGCCGGCCGAGGTCGTCCACTGTCGCCCACCAGAACTCGAGGTGATGGGCGCACCGGCCGGCGTGGCGGTGCAGATTCTGCGCCCCGCGAGCGAACTCCGGCGCGAACTCGCGCGATACCTCGAGATCGCGCCCGCATCGTCTGTTTCGTCCTCTGCTGCGCTGGCTCCGGGCGCCGAACGACGACGATCTCCGCGCGAACCTTCGCAGGTGGGGATCGCGCTCACGGCGGCCGGGGAGGTGAGCACCGGGCGCACGCAGGATCTCAGCACGACGGGCGCGTTTCTTCGTCTGGCGGACGAAGGGGCGCAGGTGGGCGACGAGGTGCGGGTTCGGCTCGTACACCCCGTGCGGGGAGACGCGATCGAACTCGACGCGACGGTGGTGCGGGCAAGCCGATCGAGCGAAGGTGGTTCGACCGTGGCGGTCGAGTTCGAACCGGCGGGATCGGATCGATCGCAGATCGCGGCCTTCGTCGAGGACGTACAGGCCGCCGATCACGCACGACGGCTGGCGTCGATCGAAGGAACGATCGAAGAACTCGGAGTCGCGAATCTGATTCAGATGCTCGGGACCTGCGCGAAACAGGGCAGCGTCGTGCTCACGAGCGGTGCGAGCAGCGGCCACATCGTTTTCGAGAGCGGCGTGCTGCTCGGTGCGCGACTCGGCGAAGTTTCGGGGACCAAGGCGCTGGCGCGATTGCTCTCATGGCGGGAGGGACGTTTCGAGTTTCACTCGACGATCGACGCCGAGTTCGCGGACGAAACGCCGCAGGCGCTCGACGCGGCGCTCTTCGAGTCGATGCGACAGCTCGACGAACTCGCGCGCAGCGAACTCGTCGCGCTGCCGGCGGAGGCTGCGTTTCGCGTCGATCACGCCTGCCTCGACGCCGATCCCTCGTCCATCGGGAAGACCGGGCAGGCCGTGCTCGAACTGGTGCAGGCCGGATTCCCGCTCGGCCGTCTGCTCGACGTGATTCCCGAGCCCGATGCCGACATCCTCGCAGCGGTCGCCAGCCTTCGTGAACGCGGTGTGCTCACGCCGCGCTGACGATCCCCTGCGAATGGCACGCGCTCAGGGGCGGCCGCGATCGGCCGTTCGCGGGGCCCCGACGATTTCCCGGCTCTCGACCCGCCCCTCGCGCAGTCGGATGCGGACGTTCACGCGTCCGTCGCCGTCGGCGTCGTCTTCGCGCAGGCGGACCCCGCCCGCGGCGTCGAGATGATCGATCCGGTCGATTCGTCCGTCCGCATTGGTGTCGCACTCTTCGCGCACCGGGACGTTCGCCTCGAAAATCAACACGCGCAGCGGAGACGATTCGGATCCGGTTCGGAACTGCTCGATCCGTGCGAGCGAGCCGGTGTCTTCGAACACGAGCCGCGCCTCGGGGACACCGTCGCCGTCGCGATCTTCGAAGCGTTCGCTGCGGCGGCCGTCGCGGTAGATCGTCCAGGTGTCTGCCCCGTGTTCGCGCGTCGCGCGGGAGTCTTCGCGCAGCACGCCGCGGCCAGTCGCGCGGTCGACGAAGACACGCAGGCTCTCGGTTCCGTCGGCCTCGCGGCGCACGCGGAGCTCGACGTCGCCCTCCGCGTGCGCACGTGCGAGACGCTGCGCAGGCGATGGCGTTTCGGGCGGGTCGGCCTTCGCGAGCGAAGCCACGAGAGCGGAATCGAGTCCGGCATCCGACCCGAGCGTCGCGCGCAGGCTCGACAACCAGCGTTCCCGCGCGACGCGCTCGTCGGCGATCCGCGTCTCGAGCGCGTTGCGCGCCGCCGGGCCGAGCGGTGCCTCGTGAACCGCCCCCGATGCCTCGTCCGCGGACGGACCGGCACCGAGTTCGCGCGCCAGCGCGAGGGTGATGCGCGTCTCGTCGCGCAACGCCACTGCATCGGGATCGTCGGGATCGATCGCGAGCGCACGACGAAAGACGGCGTCGGCCTCGGCCGTGCGCCCGGCGGCGAGGGCTGCCCGGCCGCGATCGAGTTCCTGTTCGACCCGGACGCCGAGGCCGGGAAAGAGTGCCCGCGCGGCCGACGCATCCCACACGCCGGCGGCGCCGGCCGTTCCGCCGACGAGCACGGAGTGCGCGAGAGCGTCGTCCAGCACGCGTTCGAGCAACCGGTCGAGGGCCCGCTCGCTGCAGTGCGCACCCGTCGCGGGGTCGTCGTCGACTTCGCGCAGTGTCGCGGGGGGCAGCACGGTGCCGTCGTTCGCGGCGACGGCCACCCGGAACGAGGCCATCGCGAACGGCCCGTCCTTCAGCGATCGCCCGCAGCTCGCACGCTCGAGCGTCAGCGAGAGCACGCTCCGCGGCGCCTGCTGTCGCAACCAGCTTCGGGCGATCGCGATGCTCGGCGCGGACGCCTCGGTCACGCGCGCTTCGGGCAGTCGGATCCGAAGCCGCTCGGCCACCCGCTGCGGAATCGCTCGATCGGGCCATTCCCCCGAAGCGCCGAGCCGCGGGTGGCCGTCCTCGACCGGCGGCAGCAGCAGCACGAGGAGACCGGCGTGCGGCCAGCCAACGGGCGCTGCTGGCAGCGCCGGAGGGGGATCGATTTCGTCCGCGCGTGACCGCAGCGACGCGGCCTCCGTCGCCCGGCCCGTCGCCTCGAGCCGCCGTGCGAGAGTTCGCAGCACGACGGGCTGATCCGGTGCGGCGGTGAGCGCTTCACGAAGTGCGCGTTCGGCCTCGTCAGCGCGTCCCTCGGCGTCGAAGGCACGCGCCTGTTCGAGTCGGTGCTGCGCGAGACGGGCGCGGTCGGACGGGCGGATCTCGCGGTCGTTCGGATCGAGGGAGACGCCGGGGGCGCAGGACGCGAGCGCGAGCGCGACCAGCAAGGCCGCGGCGACACCGACGAAATCGTGGGGAGCGTGGGCGCGCACCGTCCGCATGAAACCTCGCCCGGGGGGGCGACGTCAACCGCGGCGCAGCAGCGTGTCGTTCGAGAAGTGAGCGTCGTCGCTGTCGGGATGATCGAGGTTGTAGTGCAGCCCGCGACTTTCGCGCCGGGCCTGCGCGCTGCGGATCACGAGTTCGGCGACCGTCGCGAGGTTGCGCAGCTCGAGCAAATCGGGCGTCAGCCGGAAGTCCCAGTAGTAGGCGGTGATCTCGTCTTGCAGCAAATCGATTCGATGGCGGGCGCGATCGAGGCGTCGATCGCTGCGCACGATGCCGACGTAGTTCCACATGAACCGCCGGATCTCGTCCCAGTTCTGCGTGATCACCACCGCCTCCGAACTCTCCGTCGCCTGGCCGGGTTCCCAGGCCGGTGCGTCGCGGTCGCCGGCGGCCGCCAGTCGCTCGATCGACGCCGTTGCGGCTGCGTCGGCGAACACGACCCCCTCCAGCAACGAGTTCGACGCCAGCCGGTTCGCGCCGTGAAGCCCCGTGCTCGCGACTTCGCCGGCGGCGAAGAGATTCGGCAGGTCCGTCTCGCCGGCAAGATCCGTGCGCACGCCGCCGCAGCAGTAGTGCGCGGCGGGAACGACGGGAATCGGCTGGCGCGTGATGTCGATGCCGAACTCGAGGCAGCGTTCGTAGATGGTCGGAAAACGAGTGCGCACGAACTCCGGCTCGCGATGCGTGATGTCGAGCAGCACCGAGTCGTCGCCCGATCGCTTGAGTTCGCTGTCGATCGCCCGGGCCACGATGTCGCGCGGCGCGAGATCGGCCATTTCGTGATGGCGCGCCATGAAGGCCTCGCCGCGCTGCGTGCGCAACACGCCCCCTTCGCCCCGCACGGCTTCACTGATCAGAAACGACTTCGCGTGTGGATGGAAGAGACAGGTGGGATGGAACTGCATGAACTCCATGTTCGCGATCGTCGCACCCGCCCGATAGGCCATCGCGATGCCGTCGCCGGACGCGATGTCCGGGTTGGTCGTGAAGAGATAAACCTTTCCTGCGCCGCCGGTCGCGAGCAGGGTCACCCGCGACTGGAAGCGTTCGACTTCGCCGCTGCGCGCATCGAGCACGTAGGCGCCGAGCGCGCGATCCGGGCCCGCGAAGCCGGCGCGTCGCGCGGTCAGCAGATCGACCGCGCAGTGATTCTCGAACAGCGAGACGTTCGGGTGCGCGTTCGCACGCGCGAGGAGCGCCCGTTCGATCTCACGGCCAGTGGCATCGCGGTGATGAAGGATGCGGCGTCGCGTGTGCCCGCCTTCGCGTCCGAGCGCGAACGGGCGCTCGGCAGCGGGCGCCGAAGCGTCCTCCTCACGGTCGAAGTCGACGCCGAGTTTGACCAGCGCGTCGATCACCGCCGGGCCGCGTTCGATGACGAAGCGAACCACGGGCTCGCGGCAGAGGCCGGCCCCGGCCACCAGCGTGTCGCGCACGTGGTCTTCGAAGGAATCCTCGCGCGAGGAGACGGCGGCGATGCCGCCCTGCGCCCAGTTGGTCGCCGAGTCGGCCGCGCGCTTCTTGGTCACGATCGCGACCCGGCCGTGCTCCGCCATGCGGAGCGCGTAGAACAGGCCGGCGATGCCGCTCCCGAGGACGAGGACGTCGAAATCACGCCGGTCGGACAACGCGTGCGCATCCCGAACGTGCCGGCTGCAAGGGGGGAGGGCGCGGGCACGCGCGCCGACCACCGGGCCCCCACCACGAGAAGGTCAAGGGCGAACCCCTGATCTCCGATGACGGCCATGCGCGAGCCGGCAGTCTTGCGGAGGGCCGGTTCGGACGCCATCGCAGACCCGGGAGGTGGGCGGATGCGACGGAGCGGGGTGCGGTTCGGACTCGCGTGCGTGGCCGGGATCGGGCTGGCGATGCCGGCGAGCGGCGGCGAGCTCTTTCGCCAGATCGACGAAAACGGCGTGTTGCGGGTCACTCAGACGCCGACCGGTCGCGGGTTCGAGCGCTTCGAGCTGGTCGGTCGACTCAATCGCGCGGCACCCGGCCCGATGCCCGCGGTTTCGACGCCTCGAACTGCTTCGCGATCGACCCCGCGGGAGCGGCGCGTCGGCAGCGGTTCGTACGATGCGATGATTCGGTCCGTCGCACGCACCGCCGGGCTTCCGCCCGGGCTGGTCAAGGCCGTGATCGCGACCGAGTCGAACTTCGACCCCGGCGCCGTGTCGAACCGGGGCGCGCTCGGACTGATGCAGCTCATGCCGGCCACCGCGGAGATGCTCGGTGTCGAGGATCCCATGCATGCCGAAGCGAATCTGCTCGGCGGCGTCCGCTATCTGAAGGATCTGCTCGACCGCTACGGCTCGGTCTCGAACGCGCTGGCCGCCTACAACGCGGGGCCCGGCGCCGTCGATCGGTACGGCGGGATTCCTCCCTTCCCCGAGACCCGCCAGTACGTCGAGCGGGTTCTGGCGTACTATCGCCATTACCATGCGCAGTTCGCTCCCTGAGGCCGATTCCGCGACGGATTCCGCGACGCTCGGGAGGACGGTTGCCGGCGGCGCGCGCGCGGTCGAACCGCACGAGCACTTCTGGAACCTGCCGAACACGATCACCGTGCTTCGCGTCGCCGTGGTCCCGGTGTTGCTCGTCCTGCCCTGGGCGAGCGGGCCGCGCGGCAGTCGGGTGATTGCCTGGCTCTTCATCGTGGCAGCGGTTTCCGATCTGGTCGACGGATGGCTCGCCCGCCGGGGGCAGCAGGTCACGAAGATCGGAAAGCTGCTCGACCCGCTGGCCGACAAGCTCCTGGTCGCCGCGGCACTGGTCGTTCTGGTCTCGATCCACCGGATCCCGGTCTGGTGCGCGTGGATGGTGGTGGTGATCGTCGGCCGCGAACTCGCGGTCACCGGACTGCGAGGGCTCGCTTCGGCGGGCGGGCAGGTGATGGGAGCATCCTGGCTCGGGAAGGCAAAGACGTTGTGCCAGAACGTGGCGATTGGTGCGTTGCTGTTCCCGGATCCGACCCTCGGTCTGCCTGCACACGTCATCGGATTGTCATTGCTCGGGCTCGCGACGACGCTGACGCTGTGGTCCGGATACGACTATTTCGCCGGCTACTTCGCCGGGCAGCGCGCTCGCAGCGCGCACTGAAGGGGAGTCGGATTTCATGACACGCTTGCTGGAACTGGGCGATCGCATCGATCGCCGCGAGGCGCGGATCGGGGTGATCGGGCTCGGCTACGTCGGTCTTCCGCTGGTGGTCGAGTTCGCGCGTGCGGGTTTCCGGGTGACGGGCTTCGATCTCGACGGCGAGAAGGTGCGAAGCCTGATGGCCGGCCGTTCCTACATCGAAGACGTGCCGGATGCCGACGTCGAGAAGTTTCGCGCCAGCGGTCATCTCGTCGCGACCTGCGACTTCAACGAACTCTCGCGGATGGACGTGATCAACGTCTGCGTGCCGACGCCGCTGACCAAGACCAAAGATCCCGACATGTCGTTCGTAGTGCGCGCGGTGGAAGAGATCCAGCGCCGCCTGCGTTCCGGACAGCTCGTGATCCTCGGCAGCACGACCTATCCGGGAACGACCAACGAACTGTACGTCCCGATCCTCGAGAAGACGGGCCTCGAAGTGGGCAAAGATTTCGGCGTCGCCTTCTCGCCCGAGCGCATCGATCCCGCGAACAAGACCTTCAAGGTGCGCAACGTGCCGAAGGTGGTGGGCGGCGAAACGCCGCTCTCGACCGATCTCGCCGCGAAGGTCTTTTCGTCGATCTTCGACACCGTGGTCCCCGTCTCGTCGACGCAGGCCGCCGAGATGGTGAAGCTGCTGGAGAACACCTTCCGCGCGATCAACATCGGCCTCGCCAACGAGGTCGCGCTGATGTGCGACAAGCTCGGCCTCGACGTCTGGGAGGTGATCGACGCCGCGGCGACCAAGCCCTACGGCTTCATGAAGTTCCAGCCCGGCCCGGGCCTCGGCGGGCACTGCATCCCCGTCGATCCCACCTATCTGTCGTGGAAGATGAAGGCGCTCAACTTCACCGCGCGCTTCATCGAGCTGGCGACCGAGATCAACGGCCACATGCCGGAGTTCGTCGCCGAGAAAATCGGCGACATCCTGAACGAAGAGCGCCTGCCGGTGAACGGCTCGAACGTGCTCGTGCTGGGCGTCGCGTACAAGCCCGATGTCGCCGACATGCGCGAGTCGCCCGCGATCGACGTGATGATGCTGCTGCAACGAAAGGGCGCGAAGCTCGTCTTTCACGACCCGCACGTGGCCGAGATCGAGATCGAAGGCGTGCATCACAAGAGCGTCGACCTGACCGACGAGGTGCTCTCTTCGGCCGATCTCGTCGTGATCGTCACCAACCATGCCGCGATCGATTACTCGCGGGTCGTCGCGAAGGCGCAGCGCGTCTACGACACCCGCAACGCCACCCGGGGCGTGAAGGAGCACCGCGAGAAGATCCGCAAGCTCTGATCCGCGGCGGGGCCCCCGCGGGCGCCGCCCTTGACGCCCTCGCGAGCCGCCCGCTACACCCTCGTTGCTCTGCACGAGTAGCTCAGCTGGTAGAGCACCACGTTGCCAACGTGGATGTCGCCGGTTCGAACCCGGTCTCGTGCTCCAGCTTTTCGATGCGCCCCCGGCCACTTGCGCCGGGGGCGTTGTCGTTT